>NZ_JBVVNQ010000012.1:0-215136 GCF_055810675.1 Burkholderia sp. YHN3-13
GCGGGCCAGCCGAACATCGTATTGACGAACGTGTTCGCATACGTGCTGACCATGAACTCCTGGTCCAGGCTCTGCTGGCCGATCTTCACGTCGACGCGCTTGTCGAGGAACGATTGCTGGTACCAGAGTTCCCACAGGCGCGTCGTGTCCTGCGCCTCGATGCCGCTCGCGGTGTTGAGCGTGCCGAGATTGCGCGCGCTCAGGTTGCTGCCGTGGATCTGCAGCGCGCTGACGTTGAAGGTGCCGCCGGGCAGGCCGATCGCCTTTTGCGTATCGACCGTCAGCGTCGCGGTCGTCAGCCCGTCATACGTGCCGCCGCGGTTCAGGCCGCCGCGCAGGTTCGCGAGGTATTCGCTGGTTTCGGTGATCTGCAGCGTCGCGCCGTACTTGCCGAGCCACGGGCGGATGCCGCCCATGTCGCCGAGCAGGCTCTGGCGCGTCCAGATGCCGGTCCACATGCCGGCCGGCTTCGCCTGGATCGCGAGGTCGGCCTCGGGCGCTTCGGGCTGCGCGTCGACCGACGCGGCGGCGAACGCAGCGCCGCTCGCGAACGATGCGCACGCGAGGACGGCCGCACAGGCGGCGGGGCGCATCCGGGTGCGGACGCGGTCTCCATGGAACGACGCAACCTTCATATCAAATTCCTGGTTCTAATTGGTTTGGAGTCCTGCTTGTCGGTCGCTGTCCCGACGCTCGGCACCGATCGGCCAGGGCATGAAGAAGAGCGCAACGCGGCGCATCGTAGGAGTGTCGAATGGGAATGTCAATGTAAACGAGAATGATTCGCATCTAAATTACTGAATGTAATGGGAGGGCTTACGGATGGGGGCCGACGGGTGTTTTTCGAAAGAAAAAACGTAAATATCGGCGTAATGAAAATGAATGCTTCGATGCGGGGCGATGGATCGCCGGCAGGGGGGGCGGGACGGGCACCGGGCGCGTTGTGGCTGACGGAATCGGCGCCTGCGCGGGTTTTTCGATGCGATGTCGCCGGTCGCAGGAACTCCGTGCTTACCCGGTGTCCAAACGGGGCTGGATGCGATTCGCGGGCCGCGCGGGCTCGCCCGCCAAGCCGGGTAGCGTGGGTCAGGGTTTTGTTTTAAAAGGATTTTTCGTGATTTTCGGGTATTTTCCCCGCTTCCGTGCCGCGTTGAAAATTCGTCCGGTTTCCCTTCTTGAATTTGTCAAAACCCGTCCATATAATTAGCACTCGCTGCACGAGAGTGCTAACAATTCTCTGCCGGGCGACAAGCCGGGCAGATTCCCTAAGCGTTCTTCAATCTCAGTCAAGAGAGGAGTGAATATGAACCTTCGTCCTTTGCACGATCGCGTGATCGTCAAGCGCCTGGATCAGGAAACCAAGACCGCCTCGGGCATCGTCATCCCCGACGCCGCTGCTGAAAAGCCGGACCAAGGCGAAGTCCTGGCCATCGGCCCGGGCAAGCGCGACGACAAGGGCGCACCGATCGCGCTCGACGTGAAGGTTGGCGATCGCGTCCTGTTCGGCAAGTACGCAGGCCAGACCGTGAAGGTCGACGGCCAGGAACTGCTGGTCATGCGCGAAGAAGACATCATGGCCGTGGTCAACGCGAAGTAAGCGTCCTCCGACGGTACATATTCCCAAGAATTCAAGGAGTTAGAAGATGGCAGCTAAAGACGTCGTATTCGGCGATTCCGCCCGTTCGAAGATGGTCGAAGGCGTGAACATTCTCGCCAACGCAGTCAAGGTCACGCTGGGTCCGAAGGGCCGCAACGTGGTGCTCGAGCGCAGCTTCGGCGGCCCGACGGTCACCAAGGACGGTGTGTCGGTCGCGAAGGAAATCGAGCTGAAGGACAAGCTCCAGAACATGGGCGCGCAAATGGTCAAGGAAGTCGCTTCCAAGACCAGCGACAACGCAGGCGACGGCACGACGACGGCAACCGTCCTCGCGCAATCGATCGTTCGCGAAGGCATGAAGTACGTCGCATCGGGCATGAACCCGATGGACCTGAAGCGTGGTATCGACAAGGCAGTCGCAGCGGCTGTCGACGAGCTGAAGAAGATCAGCAAGCCGTGCACGACGAACAAGGAAATCGCACAGGTCGGCTCGATCTCGGCGAACAGCGACACGTCGATCGGCGATCGCATCGCTGAAGCGATGGACAAGGTCGGCAAGGAAGGCGTCATCACCGTCGAAGACGGCAAGTCGCTGGCTGACGAACTCGACGTCGTCGAAGGCATGCAATTCGACCGCGGCTACCTGTCGCCGTACTTCATCAACAACCCGGAAAAGCAAGTCGCCGTCCTCGACAACCCGTTCGTGCTGCTGCACGACAAGAAGGTGTCGAACATCCGTGATCTGCTGCCGGTGCTCGAGCAAGTCGCGAAGGCTGGCCGTCCGCTGCTGATCATCGCCGAAGACATCGAAGGCGAAGCGCTCGCAACGCTGGTCGTGAACAACATCCGCGGCATCCTGAAGACCGTTGCGGTCAAGGCGCCTGGCTTCGGCGATCGTCGCAAGGCGATGCTGGAAGACATCGCGATCCTGACGGGCGGCCAGGTGATCGCCGAAGAAACCGGCCTGACGCTCGAGAAGGCAACGCTGGCAGAACTGGGCCAGGCGAAGCGCATCGAAGTGGGCAAGGAAAACACGACGATCATCGACGGCGCAGGCGAAGCCGTGAACATCGAAGCACGCGTGAAGCAAGTGCGCGCGCAAATCGAAGAAGCGACGTCGGACTACGACCGTGAAAAGCTGCAAGAGCGCGTGGCCAAGCTGGCCGGCGGTGTTGCAGTGATCAAGGTCGGTGCTGCGACCGAAGTCGAAATGAAGGAAAAGAAGGCACGTGTCGAAGACGCACTGCACGCAACGCGCGCAGCTGTGGAAGAAGGCATCGTGGCAGGTGGCGGCGTTGCGCTGATCCGCGCTCGCACCGCGATCGCAGGCCTGACCGGCGCGAACGCCGACCAGAACGCCGGCATCAAGATCGTGCTGCGCGCGATGGAAGAGCCGCTGCGCCAGATCGTCACGAACGGCGGCGAAGAAGCCAGCGTCGTGGTGGCGGCCGTTGCTGCAGGTACGGGCAACTACGGCTACAACGCAGCAACGGGCGAGTACGTCGACATGGTTGAAGCCGGCGTCGTCGACCCGACCAAGGTCACGCGCACCGCACTGCAGAACGCAGCGTCGGTTGCTGGCCTGCTGCTGACGACGGACGCAGCTGTCGCAGAACTGCCGAAGGAAGACGCACCGATGCCGGGCGGCATGCCGGGCGGCATGGGCGGCATGGGCATGGACATGTAATCGACCTCGGTCGATGGTGTCCGGGACGCGCAGCGATGCGCGTTCCAGCCAAAAGAAAAGACCCGCAGCGATGCGGGTCTTTTTTTATTGGTGCGAGGATCTTGATGTGCGTGCGGGGCGGCCGGAGGCGTTGCGCCCGCAGCGGCGCGGCAGGTGCGACGGCGGGGCATGCCCGCCGTGCTCGCGTTAATGCCGGTGCGACGTCCGCGATACCGGATCGGCCTTCACGGCCGGCGGCGTATCCGATTCTTCATTGCTGCGCGCCCAGAAGAACCGGTCGGGCAGGTAGGCGCCCATGCCGGGCCGGAACGCGTCGCGCACGGCCTGGTACAGGTACTCCTGCGCCTCGCGCACCGCTTCGGGCGGTTCCTGGCCGTTCGCGAGCAGCGCCGCGATGGCCGCGCCGAGCGTATCGGTGATGCCCATCAGCCGGTGCGGCGAGCGATCCCACATGTCCTCGCGAAGCTGGCCTTCCTCGCCGTACAGCGTGTTGACGAGCCGGTGCGAGCCCGTCTCCGACGACAGGATGTACTCGCAGCCCTGCGACAGCAGGTGCGACACGGCGGCGTCGAGATTCGGCGCCTCGGCGTCGCCGTCCGGCTGCGCGAGCGCGATCAGCGTGGCGTGATCGGCGACCAGCAGCGTGGTTTGCGGCGCCAGCAGGTCGGCGATCGACTCGCGCAGGTCGTCGGCCGCGAGCACGTGCTCGTCGTCGAGCGTGAAATCCGGCGCGAGCACGAGCGGCACGCCGTCGTAGTCGGCGACGACCTCGGCGATCGCACTGACGACTTCCGCGCGCGTTGCCGCGCCGATCTTGAACGCGGCGACCGGCATGTCCTCGAGCAGCATGCGCGCCTGGGCGGCGACGACTTCGGGGTCGAGGCCGGTCACTTCGTCGCAGGCGGCGGAGTCGCGCACGGTGTAGCCCGTCAGGACGGACACGCCGTGACAGCCCATGCTCGCCAGGGTCATCAGATCGGCTTGGAGGCCGGAGCCGCCGGTGGGATCGGACAGGCCGAAGGTGAGGACGATCGGAGGGGCGTTGCTGGACATGTAAAAATGGGGCAAGAGAAAAACGGAAAGCGACGGAGATGCGGACCGCGAGGCGAGTGGCCGTTTTCGGCCCTGTGTTGCCCGGCAGGCCGCACTTTTCAGCCATTATGCGGTGGAATCCGGCCCGCACGACGGATTTTTTAGCGCAGCGCAACGTAGTCGCCGTCCTCCAGCGCGATTGCTAGGCAGTCCGGCCCCGACACGGTACCATCATGGCTCCCGAATTTACCGACTTTTCCCGACGCGGCTAAGATGGAATACAAGAGCTGGATGTGCCTGATTTGTGGCTGGATTTACGACGAAGAAGCCGGGCTGCCGGAAGAGGGCATTGCCCCGGGCACGCGCTGGGAAGACGTCCCGATCAACTGGACGTGCCCCGAATGCGGCGCCCGCAAGGAAGACTTCGAGATGGTCCAGATCTGATCGGACCGCTGGCCCACGGACACTCCGCTCCGGCCTCGCATCGGCCCGGCGCTCGCGCGCCGCGGTTCGGGCGAGCGACTTGACGATGACAGGCGCGCGTGTCCATGACGTCCGATCCGGCGAACGTTCCCCACCCTGACGCACTGCCCAACCCGCGCGGCGGGGCCGTGCGCGCGGCCGACGCATGGCTTGCGGCGGCCGCCGACGCATTCGGGCGGCACGACGATGCGGCTGCGCCGCTGTCCGCCGCCGCGGCGGTGCTGGCGGAAGCCGGCTGGCTGCCGGCCGCGCGGTTCGCCGGGCAACTGGCGGCCGCCGCGCCGCTGGTCGCCGCCGAGCCGACGTCGGCCGGCTGGCGTGGCGCGCTGCGCGACTTCCGCGCGGCCGTCGGGCGTCACAACCTGCGCGAGCTCGCGTGCTCGCCCGTTCTCCTCGACCATTTCCGTGCACTGCGCGCGCAAAGCGCCGCCGACCTGCGTGCCAGCGCGCCGCCCGACGCGCTCGCGCTGGTCGGCCGCGCGGTGCCGCCGGCCACGTTGCGCGCGCTGCCCGACGCGTTAGCGGCCCGGTTCCGCGCCCGCTACGAGCAGGCGCTGCTCGGGCTGCTGCGCGCAGAGCGCGGCGCGCCCGACGCGGCGCTGGACGAACTCGATGCGATGCAGGTCGCGCTCGCCGACGACGGGCCATACGATTTCTGGCGGCTCGCGAACGCGTGCCTGCGCGCGCTGCGCGCAAGCGGCGCGCCCGAGCTGAAACGCTTTCTCGCGCGGACCAACCTGCTGCTCGCCGAACAGGTGCGGGGCCGGCGCAGCGCGCCGCCCGAGATCGTGCGAGAGACGGTGGCGCTGCTGTGGCGCGATTTCGCGCTGTTCGGCGCCGCGGCCGAGGACGTCGCGCTCGTCGAGGTGCTGCACGACTACGGGCTGACGGTCGACTGGCACGTCGCCGGCACGCCGGCGTCCGAGGCGTTGTGGGAAGCCGATGCCGCGCGGGCCGAGCACGATGCGGTCGCCGTCGCGCCGACCCGCGCGCTCGGCGTCGTGACCGTCAACGCGCATGCGTACGAGGATTTCCTGCAGACCGCCGATGCGTCGATGGCCGACCTCGCCGCCGATCCGGCCCGAGCCGACGCAGGCGCCGCCTGGCACGCGTCCGGCGCCGCCTACCGGGTCGGGACGGCCGCGTGCGCGCTCGGGCTCGGCCACGCGGCACTGCTGGCCGATACGCTCGGCCTCGCATGGCGCCGTGCCGCCCACGGCATGCCGCTCGCGGACGGCGGCCTCGACGCGCACGGCCACGCGTCCGACATGCTGCGCGCGGCGCTGCTGAAGATCGCGGCCGGCGTCGCGCCGCCGGACCTCACCGCGGCATCCGGCGCGCTCGGCACGGCGCTCGGCCGGACCTGACGAACGAGGGGACGGGCAGATGGCGGCGCCCCTTGTCGCGCGGGCCTGCAACACGCTGCCGACAGCACCCGCGCGCGTGTTAGAGTGCCGTGTGATCCGCGCGCGTCGTTGCCAGCGTGGCGCGGCGTTGCTTGTTGATCGCGGCCCGGTCAGGTCGCGGCGTCTTTGCTAAAATTCAAACCATGTCAAAGCCTTCCGATCGCATCAATCTCACCAACCAGTTCCTGATCGCCATGCCCAACATGGCCGATCCGACGTTCTCGGGAACGGTGGTCTATCTTTGCGATCACAGCGAGCGCGGTGCGCTCGGCCTCGTCATCAATCGTCCTACCGACATCGATCTCGAATCGCTGTTCAACCGTATCGACCTGAAGCTCGACATCGAGCCGCTGCTGCACATTCCCGTGTACTTCGGCGGCCCGGTCCAGACCGAGCGCGGCTTCGTGCTGCACGAGCCGGTCGAGGGCGCGAACTACAACTCGTCGATGTCCGTCGACGGCGGGCTGGAGATGACGACGTCGAAGGACGTGCTCGAGGCGGTCGCGACGGGCACCGGCCCGAAACGCTTCCTGCTGACGCTCGGCCATGCCGGCTGGGGCGCGGGGCAGCTCGAGGAAGAAATTTCCCGCAACGGGTGGCTGACCGTGGCCGCCGATCCGCGCATCGTGTTCGACACGCCGGCCGAAGAGCGCTTCGAAGCCGCCCTCGGCCTGCTCGGCGTCAGCTCGTCGATGTTGTCCGGCGAAGCAGGGCACGCATGAGCGGCGCGAGCGCGCGCGATGCGACGCTCCTGGCGTTCGACTACGGCGAAAAACGGATCGGCGTCGCGGTCGGCAACGCGCTGACGCGCTCGGCCCGTGCACTCGTCGTGATCCAGAACCTGAATCGCGAACACCGTTTCAAGGCGGTCGGCGACCTGCTGGCCGAATGGCGGCCGGACGCGCTCGTCGTCGGCCTGCCGATGCATCCGGACGGCACGCCGCACGACATGACGCAGCAGGCGAAGCGCTTCGGCAACCAGCTGAACGGCCGCTTCGGGCTGCCCGTCACGTGGGTCGACGAGCGTTATTCGTCGGTCGAGGCCGAGGCCGGGCTGCGCGAGCGCAACGTGCGCGGCCGCGCCCGCGCGGAGATGCTCGATGCCGAGGCCGCCCGCGTCATTCTTCAACAGTATCTCGATCAATTGTCCGATCATGAGCACCATTGATGCCGAGGCGCTTTACCGCGTCCTGCTCGACCAGATCCGCGCCGCGTACGGCACGGCGTTCGCCGAACCGGGCGGCCCGCGGCTCGCCGGCATTCACAGCGGCGGCGCATGGCTGGCCGAGCGTCTTGCACGCGATCTCGGCGCGCCGGCCTTCGGCGTCGTGAACGTCGCGCTGCATCGCGACGACTACGCGAAGAAGGGGCTCCACAGCCAGGCCAGCCCGACATCGCTGCCGTTCGAGATCGACGGCGCGCGCATCGTGCTCGTCGACGACGTGCTGTACACCGGGCGCACCGTGCGCGCGGCGCTCAACGAGCTGTTCGACTACGGCCGTCCGGCCGCGGTCGAGCTCGCGGTGCTGGCCGATCGCGGCGGCCGCGAACTGCCGGTCGCCGCACGCTTCGCGGGCGGCACGCTCGACGTGCCGGCCGGCGCGACGCTCGTGCTCGCGCGCGACGACGCGCGGTTCACGCTGCGCGTCGACCCGCACGGTGCCTGAACGACACGCGAACCGTATCCCGGGCCGCTGGTTTGCACCGCGGCCCGTTTGCATAGTTGGAATCACGCACACCATGACCACCGACACCACTGGCCGCACCGGCAATCCCGCCGCGGCCGCGAGCCCCGACCGGTTCCGCTACGGGTTCCTGAAGGGCAACCCGCAGCTCACGAAAAACGGCGAGCTGAAGCACCTGCTGTCGATCGAGGGCCTGCCGCGCTCGATCGTCAACCATATCCTCGATACGGCCGAGCAGTTCGTCAGCGTGACGGACCGGGAAGTGAAGAAGGTGCCGCTCCTGCGCGGCAAGTCCGTCTTCAACCTGTTCTTCGAGAACTCGACGCGCACGCGCACGACCTTCGAGATCGCCGCGACGCGCCTGTCGGCCGACGTGCTGAACCTGAACATCAACGCGTCGTCGACGAGCAAGGGCGAATCGCTGCTCGACACGATCAACAACCTGTCGGCGATGCATGCCGATCTGTTCGTCGTGCGCCATGCGTCGAGCGGCGCACCGTACCTGATTGCCGAGCACTGCGCGCCGCACGTGCACGTGATCAATGCCGGCGACGGCCGCCACGCGCACCCGACGCAGGGCCTGCTCGACATGTACACGATCCGTCACTACAAGCGCGACTTCACGAAGCTGCGCGTGGCGATCGTCGGCGACATCCTGCATTCGCGCGTCGCGCGCTCCGACATCCATGCGCTCACCACGCTCGGCGTGCCGGAAGTGCGCGCGATCGGGCCGCGCACGCTGCTGCCGGGCGGGCTCGAGCAGATGGGCGTGAAGGTGTTCCACAACCTCGACGAAGGGCTGAAGGGCGTCGACGTGATCATCATGCTGCGCCTGCAGAACGAACGGATGAGCGGCGCGCTGCTGCCGTCCGCGCAGGAGTACTTCAAGACGTGGGGCCTGACGCCCGAGCGCCTCGCGCTCGCCGCGCCCGACGCGATCGTGATGCACCCGGGCCCGATGAACCGCGGCGTCGAGATTGATTCGCAGGTCGCCGACGGCCCGCAGTCGGTGATCCTCAACCAGGTCACGTTCGGCATCGCCGTGCGGATGGCGGTGATGGGCATCGTTGCCGGCAACAGCGACTGAGCCCGCTTTCGCGCCTCCTTATTCACGCAATCAACGCATTCACTGACAGCGCATGAAGATTCATATCAAAGGCGGCACGCTGATCGATCCGGTCGCCGGCACCGAGCGGCAGGCCGATGTATTCGTCGCGGCCGGCAAGATCGTCGCGATCGCCGAGGACGGCAAGGCGCCGGCCGATTTCAACGCCGCGAAGACCATCGACGCCTCGGGCCTGATCGTCGCGCCCGGCCTCGTCGACCTGTGCGCGCGGCTGCGCGAGCCCGGCTACGAACACAAGGCGACGCTCGCGTCCGAGATGGCCGCGGCCGTCGCGGGCGGCGTCACGACGCTCGTGTGCCCGCCGGATACCGACCCCGTGCTCGACGAGCCGGGCCTCGTCGAGATGCTCAAGTTCCGCGCGCGCAACCTGCACCAGGCGAACGTGCACCCGCTGGGCGCGCTGACCGTCGGCCTCAAGGGCGAAGTGATCACCGAGATGGTCGCGCTGACCGAGTCCGGCTGCGTCGGCTTCACGCATGCGAACGTGCCGGTGCGCGACACGCAGGTGCTGCTGCGCGCGCTGCAGTACGCGAGCACCTACGGCTACACGACGTGGCTGCGTCCGCTCGACGCGTTCATCGGCCGCGGCGGCGTGGCCGCGAGCGGCGCACTCGCGTCGCGGCTCGGCTTGTCCGGCGTGCCGGTCGCGGCCGAGACGATCGCGCTGCACACGATCTTCGAGCTGATGCGCGTGACGGGCGCGCGTGTGCACCTCGCGCGGCTGTCGTCCGCGGCCGGCCTCGCGCTCGTGCGCGCGGCGAAGGCGGAAGGGCTGCCCGTGACCTGCGACGTCGGCGTGAACCATCTGCACCTGATCGACGTCGACATCGGCTATTTCGACTCGCAGTTCCGGCTCGATCCGCCGCTGCGCGGCGAGCGCGACCGCGAGGCGATCCGTGTGGCGCTCGCCGACGGCACGATCGATGCGATCTGCTCCGACCACACGCCGGTCGACGACGACGAGAAGCTGCTGCCGTTCGGCGAAGCGACGCCCGGCGCGACGGGCCTCGAGCTGCTGCTGTCGCTGACGCTGAAGTGGGCGGACGAGACGCGTACGCCGCTTGCGCAGGCGCTGCGCCGCATCACGTCGGCGCCGGCCGACGTGCTGCAGCTGCCGGCCGGCCGCCTCGCCGAAGGCGGCGCGGCCGATCTGTGCGTGTTCGATCCGCGCGCGCACTGGCGCGTCGAGCCGCGCGCGCTGAAGAGCCAGGGCCACAACTCGCCGTTCCTCGGCTACGAACTGCCGGCCACCGTGCGCGCGACGCTCGTGTCCGGGCAGGTCGCATTCGAGCGCCACTGAACCACGCCGGATCCTCGCCATGACCGCCCTTCGCAAGCTGCGTCTCGTTTTTCACCTGTTGCGCGGCATGGCAATCGTCGCGCTGCGTTTTTCGCATGTCACGCCCGCGCGTCGCGCCGAGCTGATACGTCGCTGGTCGGTCAAGATGCTGCGGATCTGCGGGATGCGCGTCGTCGTCCACAACGACGCGGCGCGCCTCGACGCGGGTGCGCTCGTCGTCGGCAACCATGTGTCGTGGCTCGACATCTACACCGTCAACGCGTGGCGGCCGACGCCGTTCGTGTCGAAGGCCGAGGTGCGGCAGTGGCCGGTGGTCGGTTGGTTGGCCGAGAAGCTCGACACCGTGTTTCTGCAGCGCGAGAAGCGCACCGAGGCAATGCGGGTGATGCACGAGATGGCGGAACGGTTGCGCAACGGCGGTGTGATGTGCGTGTTTCCGGAAGGGACGACGTCCGACGGCCAGGCGCTGCTGCCGTTCCATGCGAACCTGTTCCAGGCCGCGGTATCGGCCGGCTGCGCGGTGCAGCCGATCTGTCTGATGTACGAGGATGCGCAAGGGCGTCAGTCGGTCGCGCCGGCCTACACGGGCGACCTGTCGCTCGGCAAGTCGCTCGACATGGTGCTGCGTGGCGGGCCGCTCGTCGCGCATCTGTACGTGTGCGATCCGATCGCGCCGGGTGGTGACCGGCGGGCGACGTCCGCGGCGGCGCGCGATGCGATCGCGGCCGCGCTGGCGACGTTGCAGGAGACGGTCGGCAAGCCGTCGGCCGAGGCGCTCGCGGAGTTGCAGAAGCATGCGTATCCGGCGACCGAGCTCGGTGGCGGGGCGGCAGCCGATGCGGCGGCCGATGAGCCGGTGCCGGGGCGCGAGGGTTGACGCGCACCCCGTTTGCGCGAATCGGCGTGTCGCTACTCGCCGCCCGGTGAGCGGCACGCTTCGCACTGCACCTGCGTGACCGTACGCTGCGCGGGGTCGGCCGTCAGCCTGACGGCCGACAACTGGTTCCCCCATACGCATCCCGAATCGAGCGCGACGACGTTGTCGCGCAGCGTCAGGCCAAGCGCGGCCCAGTGCCCGAACACGACCGTCACGTCCTCCGTGCGGCGCCCTGGTACGTCGAACCACGGCAGGTAGCCGGGCGGCGCGCTGTCCGGGCCGCCGTTCGCCTTGAATTCCATGGCGCCGTCGGGCGTGCAGAAGCGTACGCGCGTGAACGCGTTGAAGGCGACGCGCATCCGGTCCCGCTTCTTCAGGTTCGGACTCCATTGATTCGGCTCGTTGCCGTACAGGCCTTGCAGCGTGTCGCGCCAGTCGGGCGCGTGCAGCGCACGCTGCAGTTCGTCCGCGAGTTCGAGCGCGAGCGTAGTGTCCCATTGCGGCAGTACGCCCGCATGCACGAGCAGCATTCCGTCCTCCGCATGGACGAACGGGCGGTGGCGCACCCAGTCGAGCAGCGCGTCGGCATCCGGCGCGTCGAGGATCTCGCCGATCGTGTCGCCCGGGCGCTCGGTGCGCAGCCCGGCGGAGACCGCGAGCAGGTGAAGGTCATGATTGCCGAGCACGACGGTCGCGCGTGGGCCGAGGTCCACGACCGCACGTAGTGTGGCAAGCGATCCGGGTCCGCGGTTGACGACGTCGCCGGCGATCCACAGCGGCGTGTCGGCTGGCGGCGAAAGCTTGTCGAGCAGCGACCGGAAAGCGGAATGACAGCCTTGGATGTCGCCGATGGCGATGGGGGGGAGGGTCATGGGGCGGCGGATTTTGCGTGTATCGATAACGCGGGAAAAATCATCCAATCAATGCAGCGTGGCGCAATTTACATTCTGCGACGGCGGGTTGATTTGGCAAGAAATTTCATGCTCGGAAAGGGTTCGAAGCGCTGTATCAAGTTGTTAGCGGCATGGCTTTTGCAGGGGGCGGCTCCCTATAATTATCATTTTCCCCAACAAAATTAGCATTTCATGACTTTGGAGGCCATGTCGACCGGTTAAAATTCCCGGTCTGACGTAGCAATCACAAGTTACTAGCATTTGCGAATCTGATGTGGCCGGCGCCTGATGACGCCTGCCACACATTATTTGAGGGAGCCTCATGATCCTGGTTACGGGCGGCGCGGGTTTTATCGGTGCCAATTTTGTACTCGACTGGCTGCGCGCATCCGACGAAGCCGTGCTCAACGTTGACAAGCTGACGTACGCAGGGAACCTGCGCACGCTGCAGTCGCTGGACGGGAACCCGAAGCACGTGTTTGCGCGCGTCGACATCTGCGACCGTGACGCACTCGATGCGCTCCTCGCCGAGCACAAGCCCCGCGCGGTACTGCACTTCGCCGCGGAAAGCCACGTCGATCGCTCGATCCACGGCCCCGCGGACTTCGTGCAGACCAACGTCGTCGGCACGTTCACGCTGCTCGAGGCGACCCGCCAGTACTGGAACGGACTGAACGACGCCGACAAGGCTGCGTTCCGCTTCCTGCACGTGTCGACCGACGAGGTGTTCGGTTCGCTGTCGGCCACCGACCCGCAATTCTCCGAAACGACGCCGTACGCGCCGAACAGCCCGTATTCGGCGACGAAGGCGGGTTCCGACCATCTGGTGCGTGCATACCATCATACGTACGGCCTGCCGGTGCTGACGACGAACTGTTCGAACAACTACGGCCCGTATCAGTTCCCCGAGAAGCTGATTCCGCTGATGATCGCGAACGCGCTCGCGGGCAAGCCGCTGCCGGTATATGGCGACGGCCAGAACGTGCGCGATTGGCTGTACGTCGGCGATCACTGCAGCGCGATCCGCGAAGTGCTCGCACGCGGCGTGCCTGGCGAGACGTACAACGTTGGCGGCTGGAACGAGAAGAAGAACCTCGAAGTCGTGCATACGCTGTGCGACCTGCTCGACAAGGCTCGTCCGAAGGCAGCGGGTTCGTACCGCGACCAGATCACCTATGTGACGGACCGGCCCGGTCACGATCGCCGCTACGCGATCGATGCGCGCAAGCTCGAACGCGAGCTCGGCTGGAAGCCCGCGGAAACGTTCGAGACCGGCCTGGCGAAGACGGTCGACTGGTATCTCGACAATCAGGTCTGGGTCGACGAGGTCGCATCGGGCGAGTACCGCAAGTGGGTCGAGACGAACTACGCGAAACGCACTTGAGGAGAGAAGCGATGGCACGTAAAGGCATCATTCTCGCCGGCGGTTCCGGCACGCGGCTGTATCCGATCACGCACGTCGTCTCCAAGCAGCTGCTGCCGGTGTACGACAAGCCGATGATCTACTACCCGCTGTCGACGTTGATGATCGCGGGCATTCGCGATGTATTGATCATCTCCACGCCGCAGGACACGCCGCGCTTCGAAGCGATGCTCGGCGACGGCAGCCAGTGGGGGATGAACATCCAGTACGCGGTGCAGCCGTCGCCCGACGGTCTCGCGCAGGCGTTCATCATCGGCAAGGCGTTCGTCGGCAACGATCCGTCGGCGCTGATTCTCGGCGACAACATCTTCTACGGGCACGATCTGGCGAAGCAGCTGGAGCGCGCGCATGCCCAGGAAACCGGTGCGACCGTGTTTGCGTATCACGTGCATGACCCGGAGCGTTACGGCGTCGTCGAATTCGACAAGTCGTTCCGTGCGCTGTCGATCGAGGAAAAGCCGGCGAAGCCGCGTTCGAACTACGCGGTGACCGGCCTGTACTTCTACGACAACCGCGTATGCGACATCGCGGCCGACATCAAGCCGTCGCCGCGCGGCGAGCTGGAAATTACCGATGTCAACTCGCGTTATCTCGACAGCGGTGCGCTGAACGTCGAGATCATGGGGCGCGGCTATGCGTGGCTTGATACCGGCACGCACGATTCGCTGATCGAGGCGGCCAGCTTCATCGCGACGCTGCAGAAGCGACAGGGCCTCGTGGTCGCGTGTCCGGAAGAGATCGCCTATCGCCGCAACTGGATCGATGCGGAGCAAGTGCTGAAGCTGGCGCAGCCGCTCGCGAAGAACGCATACGGTCAATACCTCAAGAACATTCTTACGGATCAAGTCGCATGGCCATCCAAGTAACGGCGACGGCACTGCCGGAAGTCAAGATCATCGAGCCGAAGGTGTTCGGCGACGCGCGCGGGTTCTTCTACGAAAGCTTCAACGGGAAGGAATTCGCCGAGCAGGTCGCACCCGGCGTCGAATTCGTGCAGGACAACCACTCACGCTCGTCGAAGGGCGTGCTGCGCGGGCTGCACTATCAGATCCAGCACGCGCAGGGCAAGCTCGTTCGCGTGGTCGAGGGCGAAGTGTTCGACGTGGCCGTCGACATTCGCAAGGATTCGCCGAACTTCGGCAAGTGGGTAGGGGTTGTCCTGTCGAACGACAACCATCGGCAGCTGTGGGTGCCGCCCGGTTTCGCACACGGCTTCGTCGTGCTGTCGGAGGCCGCGCAGTTCCTCTACAAGACGACCGACTACTGGTTTCCGGAACACGAGCGCAGCATCGTGTGGAACGACCCGGAGATCGGGATCGAGTGGCCGATCGATTTCGAGCCGCTGCTGGCGGCGAAGGACGCGGCCGGCAAGCGTTTGAGCGAAGCCGAAGTTTATGCGTGAGGTGGGTGTGACTCCAGAGCCGACGATCCTCGTGACGGGTGTGAATGGCCAGGTCGGGTTCGAACTGCTGCGCTCGCTGCAAGGTCTCGGCCGTGTGGTGGCGTGCGACCGCTCGATGCTCGACCTGTCCGATCTCGATCGGGTGCGCAGTGTCGTACGCGGGCTGAAGCCGTCGATCATCGTGAATCCGGCCGCGTATACGGCGGTCGACAAGGCCGAGACGGACGTTGACGCCGCGCGCCGGCTGAATGCCGAAGTTCCGCGCGCTTTTGCGGAGGAGGCGGCGCGTCTCGGCGCAGCGCTGATTCATTATTCGACCGACTACGTGTTCGACGGGACCAAAGACGGTGCCTACGTCGAAACGGATGCGACCAATCCGCAGAACGTGTACGGGCTGACCAAGCTTGAGGGCGAGCAGGCCATCGCGGCGACGGGTTGCGCGCACTTGATTCTGCGGACGAGCTGGGTGTACGGCCGTCGCGGCAAGAACTTCCTGCAGACGATGCTGAAGCTCGGCAGCGAACGTCCGGAACTGCGCGTCGTCGCGGATCAGGTTGGCGCGCCGACGTGGTCGAAGACGATCGCCACCGCGACCTCGCACATCGTCACGCAGGCGTTGGCGGCCGATGACGCGGGCTGGTGGGCGCAGCGTTCCGGCGTTTATCACTTCACGTCGGCAGGCGCGACGTCGTGGCACGGGTTTGCCGAGGCAATCTTCGCCCACGCGATGGGCGAGCGTGCGCCGAAGGTGTTGCCGATTCCGGCGAGCGACTACCCGGTTCCCGCCAAGCGTCCGTCCAATTCGCGACTGTCGCACGACAAGCTGACCGAAGCATTCAGGCTGCGGTTGCCGGACTGGGCCGATGCATTGAAGCTGTGCCTGAGTGAGTAACTTGAATCAGAATTCCGCGGTTCAGGAGCGGGCCGGTGTCGTCATCGTGTTCTATCGACCAGATAGCGGTTGCGTGGCTCGCGCGAATCGGCTCGCCCAAGTATGGCCCTGCGTGGTGGTGGACAACACGGAGAGCATCAGTGCGCCGGGCGTGCTCGGGCTCGACGCGCGTATCGACTATGTCGCGAACGGTGCCAATCTTGGGATCGCGACTGCGCTCAACCAGGGCATCGAACGCCTGGCTGCGGCGAACTGTACGTCGGTATTGCTGTTCGATCAGGATAGCGAGCCATCGGACGAACTGCTGATCGAACTGCCTCGGACAATGGCGACCGAGCGCATGCGCAATCGTCGCGTGGCACTCGTTGGCCCCGCGTACGAGGACGCACGGCTGGGCGGTGTCGCGCCGTTCGTTCGATTCGGGTACGTGAAGCTGCGCCGGGTTCAGCCGGAGGGTGTGCAGCCGGTCGAAGTCGACTTTCTGATCACGTCGGGGTCGTGCGTGAATCTCGATGTGTGGCGCGACATCGGTCCGATGGACGACTCGTTGTTCATCGACTTCGTCGATCTCGAATGGTGTGTCCGCGCTCGCTCGATGGGATATTCGGTGCTCGGCGCGCCAGCGTTGCGGCTGACGCACGAATTGGGCGGCGAACCGGTCAAGGTGTTCGGGCGAAGCTATCCCGGACACGGCCCGGTTCGGCATTACTATCTGTTCCGCAACGCGATCGCGCTGATCCGGCGCGCTTATGTTCCGTGGAGCTGGAAGTCGACGGAACTCGTCAAGATGCCGGTCCGGCTCGCGATCTATGCGCTGTTCATGCAGCCTCGCTTCGCGCACCTGCGGCTGTCGTTGCTCGGGATCTGGCACGGACTGACCGGTCGTACCGGGGCGCTTTGACGCGCCGGCACCCCATTTTTCAATCTCATTCAACTAGAAAGCTTGCATGCTGACTCTTTCACTTGCTGACCTCAAACAGAGCATTGCCTCGTGGCGGTTGTGGACGCTGCTGGGCTGGCTCGAAATCCGGCAGCGCTATGCCCGCTCGAGAGTCGGACCGTTCTGGCTCACGATCAGCATGGGCGTGATGATTACGTCGCTTGGCGTGGTCTACGGTACGTTGTTCGGACAAAAGATGAACGAGTACCTGCCGTTTCTCGCATCGAGTATCGTGCTGTGGGGGCTTTTCTCGCAGACGATCCAGGAAGGGAGCATCGCGTATATCAGCAGCGGCGCCTACATTCGCCAGGTGCCCACGCCGAAGCTGATCTACATTCTGCAAGTCGTATGGCGGAACCTGATCGTGCTGGCGCACAACTTCGTGATCGTCATCGGTCTTCTGATGATCTTTGGCGTCAAGAGCTGGGAGACGCTGCCGATGTTCATTCCTGGGCTGCTTCTGTATGTGCTGAATGCGATGTGGATCGCCATGCTGACAAGTCTGTTGTCGGCACGTTTTCGCGACCTTCCGCAAATCATTGGTGCGCTGCTTCAGGTCGCATTCTATGTGACGCCCATCATCTTTCGTCCCGACGCGCTGAATCGCTTTTCGTTCATCGTCGAATGGAATCCGCTTGCGTACCTGATCGATGTCGTTCGCGGTCCGCTGATCGGACAAATGCCGAGCGCGCTGACGTGGGGAGTGACCATCGGCATGGCGATCGTTGGATGGCCGATCGCACTGCTCATGACCGGTCGTTATCTGAAACGTCTTCCGTACTGGGTCTGAAGGGAGCGACATGGCACACATTGAACTGAAGAACGTGACGCTGGATCTGCCGATCTATGACGTCCAGGGCCGCTCGCTGAAGAAGCAGGTGCTTCGCATGGGGCGACGTAACCGGATTGCGGAGGGTAATGACGGCGTCATCGTCGTCCGTGCACTCGACGATCTGAGTTTCCGCTTCGATCGCGGCGATCGCGTGGGGCTCATCGGCCACAACGGCGCGGGAAAGTCGACGCTGCTGCGCGCGATGGCCGGCATTTATCCTCCGACGGCCGGCTCGCTGTCGCGAGTAGGCAAGGCCGTGCCGCTGCTCGACATCAGTCTCGGTATGGACGAGAACTCGACCGGCATGCAGAACATCCGGTTGCGCGGCCTGCTGCTCGGCATGACCGACGCGGAGATTCGCAGAAAGCAGAGCGATATTGCCGAATTCAGCGAATTGGGCGACTACCTCGATCTACCTATCCGTACCTATTCGAGCGGCATGAAGATGCGGCTCGCCTTTGCCGTTTCGACGGCGGTCGATGCCGAGATCCTGCTGCTCGACGAAGTCATGGGCGTGGGCGATGCGTCGTTCATGCACAAGGCCGAGGCCCGTCTCGAGGAACTGCACGACCGTGCCGAGATCGTTGTGCTCGCGATGCACTCGAACAAGGAAATCCGCAAGGTGTGCAACAAGGCGCTCTGGATGGAGCGCGGGCGAGTGCGTGCTTTCGGAGAGGTCGACGACGTCGTATCGCAATATGCTGCGTCGGTGGGGGAGTGATGGTTGTGAAGTCGAACGCCAGTATGGCTGGGTGCTGAACCGATGAAGTTGCGCAAAGCACGTTCGTTCGTGAACCGGGTGGCAGGTGACGGTGGATTGCGACTGGTCGTGCGCAAGGCTTACGGCATCTTCCGCCGGGAAGGGGTCGCCGGCGTCAAGAGCCGGATTGCATGGTTGCGCGCGGGCGCTCCGGGTGTCATCGACCCGGTTCTCTACGCAGAATGGGTGCGCCGTTACGATCAGGTTGACGATGCAACCCGGGTGGCCATTCGCGAGCGAATCGCTGGCTTCTCGAATCCGCCGCTGATTTCGGTAGTGATGCCCGTCTACAATCCCGATCCCGCGTGGCTTGCGGAGGCAATTGAGTCCATCCGCGGACAACTTTATCCGCATTGGGAACTCTGCATTGCCGACGACGTGTCGACGAATCCGGCCATCCGCCCGCTGCTCGAACGTTATGCTTCCCAGGACCCGCGGATCAAGGTCGCGTTCCGGCAGAAGAACGGCCATATTTCGGCCGCATCGAATTCTGCGCTCGAACTCGTGGCGGGCACGTGGGTCGCGCTGTTCGATCACGACGACCTGTTGCCGGAGCACGCGCTCTATTGCGTCGCGGATGCGATAGAGCGCGATCCGTCGATTCGGATGATCTATTCTGATGAAGACAAGATCGATGGCTCGGGCAAGCGTCGTGAACCGTACTTCAAGTGTGACTGGAATCCCGATCTGTTCCTTTCGCAGAATATGTTCAGTCATCTGGGGGTATTTCAAAAAGCCCTGCTCGACGAGGTTGGCGGTTTCCGCGAAGGGTATGAAGGGTCCCAGGACTATGATCTGGCCCTGCGTTGTGTCGACCGGGCAGGCGCTGCGGCAATTCATCATATTCCGAGGGTGCTGTATCACTGGCGCGTCCACGCGGAAAGCACCTCGTCAGGAACGGACGCAAAGCCCTACGCGGTGGTGGCCGGCGAGCGGGCACTCAACGACCACTTCGAGCGAACGGGCGTTCGCGGTGTGGCGGAGTACGCAGGAAACGGCTACCGTGCGCGTTATGCGATGCCGGATCCGGTGCCGCTCGTCAGCCTGATCATTCCGACGCGCAACGGGCTGAACCTGATTCGGCAGTGCGTCGCGAGCATCGTTGGCAAGACGACGTACGGAAGCTACGAAATCGTCATCGTTGACAACGGTTCGGACGATCCTGAGACGCTGAACTACCTCGCGTCGCTTGAGAATGACACGCGTTTCCGGGTGTTGCGCGACGATCGGCCGTTCAATTTCGCGGCATTGTGCAATGCGGCCGTCGAGGTTGCGAGCGGTGAGGTCATCGGACTGGTCAACAACGATATCGAGGTGATTTCTCCCGATTGGTTGACGGAAATGGTCAGCATTGCATTGCAACCCGGCGTCGGCGCGGTGGGCGCGAAACTGCTCTATCCGAACGACACTGTCCAGCATGCCGGCGTGGTGCTCGGGCTTGGCGGCGTGGCGGGACATGTGCACAAGCACGTTCCTCGCGGATCGTTCGGGTACTTCGGTCGCGCCAGCCTGATCGGCGCCTTCTCCGCAGTGACCGCTGCATGCATGATCGTGCGCAAGGCGGCCTATCGCGAAGTGGCGGGAATGAACGAACAGGATCTGGGCGTTGCGTTCAACGATATCGATTTTTGTCTCCGCTTGAAAAAGGCCGGCTATCGCAACGTTTGGACTCCGTATGCGGAGCTGTATCACCATGAGTCGGCGACGCGTGGTTACGAGGACGATCCCGTCAAACAGGCCCGATTCGATCGCGAGACCGAGTACATGCAAAAGCACTGGGGAGAACTGCTGCGGAATGATTCCTCATACAGTCCAAATCTGACGCTGAACGAAGAGGATATCGGTCTGGCCTGGCCGTCACGGGTGGGCGCGCTCGTCTGAGCGCATGCCCGGTGATACAGGCCGGATGTCGCTGGAATCAATGAGTCGTACTGATCTGGCGGGCGGAAAAATTGAAGGTATATCGAACGGAGTTGACGTGAACATCTTCCCTGTAGTCCTGTGCGGCGGTAGCGGCACCCGTCTCTGGCCATTGTCCCGGGGTGGTTATCCGAAGCAGTACCTCAAGTTGGCCGGAGAACACACGCTGGTTCAGCAGACCGTGCTGCGTCTGCAGGGCGTGCCCGGTGTCGAAGCGCCGATCATGATCACGAATGCGGAACAACGCTTCATCGTGGCCGATCAGTTGCGCAGCATCGACGTGACTGCGTCGGCGGTCGTCCTGGAGCCGGTCGGGCGCAATACTGCGCCCGCGGTTGCGGCGGCGGCGTTGCTCGCGATGGAGCAGTCGCCGGATGCATTGCTGCTCGTGCTGCCGTCCGACCATGTGATCCTGAGCGAGGCGGTGTTCGCAAATCTGGCCGAGAAGGCGCGCGTTATCGCCAACGGCGGGCATCTCGTCACGTTCGGTATCGAGCCGACCAAGCCGCACACCGGATACGGCTACATCCGCAGCGGCAACGCATTGACGTCGCATGACGACGCGTTTCGTGTCGATGCGTTCGTCGAGAAGCCGGATGCGGATACGGCGGCGCGCTTCGTGTCGGAAGGCGGTTACTACTGGAACAGCGGCATGTTCATGCTGAAGGCGTCGGTGTATCTGGACGAACTCAAGCGATTCGAACCGGCCGTGCTCGAACAGGTTGCGCTATCGGTCAAGCAGGCAAAGCGCGATGAGGATTTCGTCCGACTTGACGCCGATGCATTCGAGGCATGCCCGAACATCTCGATCGACTACGCGGTGATGGAGAAAACCGACCACGCGGTGATGGTCGCAGCAGCCGGCCTGAACTGGAGCGATATCGGCTCGTGGGCCGCGCTTGCAGATATTTCGGATACCGACGATACGGGCAATACGCTGTCGGGTGATGTGCTGACCGACGACGTTTCCGATAGTTATATCCGGGCCGATCATCGAATGGTCACGGCCATCGGCGTCAAGGATTTGAT
Organism: Burkholderia sp. YHN3-13; assembly: GCF_055810675.1. Taxonomy (NCBI): domain Bacteria; kingdom Pseudomonadati; phylum Pseudomonadota; class Betaproteobacteria; order Burkholderiales; family Burkholderiaceae; genus Burkholderia; species Burkholderia sp. YHN3-13. Next base: position 21,285 of record NZ_JBVVNQ010000012.1, read on the forward strand.
CATCGTCGAAACGGCGGACGCGGTCCTCGTCACGCATCGCGATCAGTCCGAGCGCGTGAAGAAGATCGTTGAGCGCCTCAGTGCATCGGGGCGGCACGAGTCGGTGACGCACCGGAAGGTCATTCGGCCATGGGGTTCATACGAGAGTATCGACCAGGGCGAACGCTTTCAGGTCAAGCGCATCATCGTCAATCCGGGCTCGTCACTCAGCTTGCAGATGCATCACCATCGGGCTGAACACTGGGTCGTCGTTCGCGGTACCGCGCGGGTCTTCAACGGCGACCAGGTCATTTTGCTGAGCGAGAATCAGTCGACCTACATTCCGCTGGGCGTGACACATCGGCTGCAGAACCCGGGGAAGATTCCGCTCGAACTGATCGAGGTTCAATCGGGCTCGTATCTTGGCGAAGACGATATCGTCCGTCTCGACGACAACTACGGCCGGGATGTCGTTGCTGCGACCGGCAAGTAACCACGATTGGAACGTCCGGCCTGGACTCAGCGTCGCATCGGTCGCCCGCATGGCGTGATCGCGATTGACGATTCGGGTCGGAGCTTCAACACTCTGAACAAACTGGAAAGAACATGACTGTTGCGATCATTACTGGCATTACGGGGCAGGACGGTGCGTATCTTGCGGAGCTTCTTCTCGAGAAGGGCTACACAGTTTACGGCACCTACCGGCGTACCAGCTCGGTGAACTTTTGGCGAATCGACGAACTCGGCGTCAGCAATCATCCCAATCTTCACCTCGTCGAATACGATCTGACCGATCTCGGCGCAAGCATCCGTCTGCTTCAGGCGACGCAGGCGACGGAGGTCTACAACCTGGCGGCTCAAAGTTTCGTCGGCGTGTCGTTCGATCAGCCGGCGACCACCGCGGAGATTACCGGGATTGGCGCGCTCAACTTGCTCGAGGCAATTCGAACGGTCAATCCTGCGATCCGCTTTTACCAGGCCAGCACGTCGGAAATGTTCGGCAAGGTACAGGCCGTTCCGCAGGTTGAAACTACACCTTTCTATCCGCGTAGCCCGTACGGCGTCGCAAAGCTTTACGCGCACTGGATGACAATCAACTATCGCGAGAGCTACAACATCTTCGGCTGCAGCGGCATCCTGTTCAACCACGAATCGCCGCTGCGCGGCCGCGAGTTCGTGACGCGGAAGATCACGGACAGTCTTGCCAAGATCCGTCTCGGCAAGCTCGATGTGCTGGAGCTCGGCAACCTCGACGCCAAGCGTGACTGGGGTTATGCGAAGGAATACGTTGAAGGCATGTGGCGCATGCTGCAGGCGGAACGCCCCGATACCTACGTGCTGGCGACGAACCGGACCGAGACGGTACGGGATTTCGTGTCGATGGCGGCACAGGCGGCAGGCATCGAACTCGCATGGCAAGGTGTTGGCGAGAACGAGACGGGCGTCGATACCCGAACCGGCAACGCCGTGGTCAAGGTCAGCCCTAAGTTCTACCGGCCCGCCGAAGTCGATCTGCTGATTGGCAACCCCGAGAAAGCGAGCAAGGAACTCGGTTGGGTGCCGAAGACGACGCTCGAGCAGCTTTGCCAGATGATGGTCGAGGCCGACATTCGTCGGAACGAAGCAGGCTTCTCGTTCTAAGGCCATGGCAAAAGTCTTCGTAACGGGCCTGGACGGATTTACCGGCCGCTATATGGCGGAGGAACTGATCCGCTCGGGTCACGAGGTCTGCGGGATCGTTCACAAGCCGATTTCCGGTGCTCCGTGGCGAACGCACGTGTGCGATCTGCTTGATCTCGACGCGCTGGTTCGTGTGCTGTCCGACGAAAAGCCGGATGCCGTCGTGCATCTGGCGGCCATTGCGTTCGTTCAGCACGGCGACGTCGGTGCGATCTACCAGACCAATGTAGTCGGGACGCGCAACCTGCTTGACGCGCTGACTCGCGCGGCATGCCGGCCGCAAGCCGTGTTGTTGGCAAGCAGTGCCAACGTCTATGGCAATTCCGACCGGGAAGTCATCGATGAAACCACTGCGCCGGCACCCGCAAACGATTACGCGATCAGCAAGCTGGCGATGGAAATGGTCGCACACACGTGGCAGGACAAACTTCCGATCGTCGTCGTGCGGCCGTTCAATTACACGGGTGTGGGTCAGGACGAGCGGTTCCTTCTGCCCAAGATCATTCGGCATTTCAGCGAGCGCGCGGTGCGCATCGAGTTGGGAAATCTGAATGTCGTACGGGATTTCTCGGACGTGCGCATGGTGGTCGCGGCGTATCGGAAGTTGATCGAAGGCGACTTCGCTGGACGGACGTTCAACGTCTGCTCAGGCGTCGGGTATTCGCTGCAGGACGTCTTGGCGACAGTGCAGGAACTATCCGGGCACGAACTGGAGGTGAAGGTGAATCCGCAGTTCGTGCGTGCGAACGAGGTCCACAAGCTCGTCGGAAATTGCCGGGCGCTCGAACATGCGATCGGTTCGACTCACGCGATACCGCTTCGTAACACGCTTGCATGGATGCTCGAACATCCATGAGCGAACTGACTGTTGACGGCATGTTCGGCGTGGCCGATATGCACGGCACGGTCATGGCCAGAAATGCAGGAAATCGGGGCGGTGCCGATGTTTTCCTCGATACCGACTCGAATTCTCATAGCCCAGGTAAGTGAAAATTTATGCCTCTTGTTTCCTACGCGCAAAATTTCGAAGACGTCATGCTGCATCGCGCGCTGCAGCATGTGATGGCCGGTTTTTACATCGACGTTGGCGCATGGTCTCCCGACGAGCATTCGGTGACTCGAGCGTTCAGTGAGATGGGGTGGAGTGGCATCAATGTCGAACCCAATCCCGTCTATTTTGCTCGACTCGAAAGCCGGCGTCCTCGCGATATCAATCTTCGGGTCGCGGTGGGTGATAGCGCAGGTACGGGGCGTATCCATTTGTTTCAAGACACTGGATTGTCGACGCTCGACGGCCAGATTGCCGGTGAACATGTCGCGGCAGGGTGGAGCGAGAATGTTCAGGACGTTGCGCTGACGACCCTCGACAACATCTGGCGAGAGCACGTCAGTGCTGGGCGAGAGGTTCATTTTCTGAAAGTCGATGTCGAAGGGGCTGAGCGCGCGGTGCTGGCCGGCAACGACTGGAAACGCAACCGGCCGTGGATCGTCGTGGTGGAGGCAACGCTGCCGCTAACCCAGAAGGAATCCCATCAGGAGTGGGAGAGCATTCTTCTGGGTGCGAACTACGTGCATGTCTATTCGGACGGTCTCAACCGGTTCTACGTAGCCGGCGAACGATCTGAGCTCATCGACGCGTTCAAGTATCCGCCCAACGTCTTTGACGATTTCGTGCCTGCAAGGACGGCCGAACTGGCTGGTCAGGTTGAGACCTTGACCGCCCAGGTCGTGGACGCGGAGCAGCGGGAACGCGATGCGGTGGAGTTTGTGCGGCAGACCGAGGTGGAAAAGGTACTTAAGGAGCATGAAGCGAAGTACCAGGAGCTCGAACGCCTGAACAAGGAGTTGATGCGCCAGGCAGCGGCGATGGAAAGCCGGCGGGCGGAGATGGAGCACGAGCACAAGCGTCGGCACAAGGATGCTGAAAACCAGATTGCCGAATTGCGTTCCGCGCTCTCCGGCCGCGACGTGATGGCACAGCAGGCCAGCCACCGGGCCGAACTGGTCGAGCAGCAGTATCAAGCCGTCACGCAATCGATGTTCTGGCGCGCGACGTCGCCGGCGCGCCGGATCGGGGCGATGATGCCTCCATCTGCGCGGGGGCGCGCGCGTCAGGTAGCCAAGGCCGCGTGGTGGCTGGCCACGCCGTGGCGGATGCCGGCACGGCTGGAGTTCTTGCGGCAGCGGCGGGCTACCCTTCTTCGCGAGCAGCAAGCCGTGAGCGATCAGGTCGAAGTCCTGCAAGACAGCGGTATTCCCGGTGCCGCGTCGTCGGGGCGGTACGCGGAATGGATTCGCACAGTCGAAACCCGGTCGAGCGCCGATGCCCGGATCAAGGTTGATGGGCCGCTCGTGAGCTTTTTGCTTGCCGATGTCGATTCGATCGAGAGCGCGTCGAGAACCGTCGGTTCGATTCGCGCGCAATCGTATCGAAACTGGGAAGCCATCGTTGTTCACGCTGACAACGATGCGGCGATGCTGAAACTCGTCGAAGAGTGGACGGGTGCCGATTCGCGCGTGATCGCTGTTGCCGCGTCAGGCGCGGCCCAAGGGCGGCCGGCAAACCTGGCAAGGGGTCTCGATCACGCCAAGGGCAAGTTCGTCGCCGTTCTGGATAGTGGCGATATTCTGGCGCCTAGTGCGCTGAACGATGTCGTTTCAGTACTCGCGAAGTCGCCGCAGGCAGACATCGTCTATGGCGACGAAGACGTGCAGTCGGCATCTCAAACGCGCGAGCGGCCGTACTTCAAGCCGACCTGGTCACCTGATCTTCTCTATGCGTTCAACTACTTCGGGCGGTTGACGTTGCTTCGCCGTGCATTGGTGACGCAGGCGGGGGGCGTGGACGTTGCTGCCGCGACGGCTGTCGAATGGGATCTCAACCTGCGTGTCAGCGACCTTGCGCAGAACATCGTTCGTGTTCCGAAGGTACTGTGCCATCGCAAGCCGGGCGCATGCCAGGAGCGACCTGCACCCGACACCATCGAAGCCGGTGATCATCGCGCGGCCATCCAGCGATATTGGGAGCGTCACGGCGTTAGCGGTGCGGTGACCGTTGAAACCCAATCAAACGGCACTCAGCATGCCACCTGGCAGATCGAGCAGGCGCCGCTGGTTTCGATTGTCATTCCCACCAAGAACAAGCCAGAGCTGCTCCGGATGTGCCTGGAGGGGCTACTGCATGCAACCGACTATCCGAACAAGGAAGTCATCGTCGTCGATACGGGATCGGATGAACCCGAGACGCTCGCATACTACGAGCAGCTGAAATCCGAGCCGCAGGTTCGAATCGTTCATTTCCGGAACAAGTTCAATTATTCGGCCGCATGCAATTTCGGTGCGGTGAGAGCGCGTGGCGAGTTTCTGCTTTTCCTCAATAACGATATCGAGATCATCAAGAGCGACTGGCTGCAGGAACTCGTCCGGTTTGCGATGCGTCCGGGCGTCGGTGTCGTGGGTACGAAGCTGATCTATCCGTCGCTGGAACTGCAGCATGCAGGCGTGTCGATCGGCATCCACCTCGCCGCATTGATGTACCGGAGCGGCGGCGGTATCGAATGGGATGTATTCGGCTCGCCGGATCATCCGCGAAACTGGCTTGCGATCATGGGCGCCTGCCAGATGGTGCGCAGGAGCGCCTTCGAAGAGGTTGGGGGATTCGACGAATCGTATCTGATTGCGATGAGCGACGTCGCGCTGTGCATGCGGATATGGCGTGCCGGCTATCGTACGGCCTATACGCCGTACGCCTGTCTTGTGCATCACGAAGGGGCGACGAGAGGGAACAGCAATCCGGTCGAGGATATCCGGCGCCTGGCAGACGACATCCGTCATTTGGGCATCGACGAGGATCCGTATCTTCACCCCGAACTGGATGGTCGCCATGCCATTCCGACCCTGCGTCTGCAGGATGGCATTTCCGTACGGGCGGAACTCGACCGGCAGCTTCGAGACTCGGGATCGCTCCCGTTGCCGGCGAGGGCGCTTCGTCTCGACGACGAAGGCATTTGCATGGAAATCGCAGGATTGGCGCGAGACGAAGTCGTGTGGCCCCCGCAACCCGCTCACAAGGTTTCCGATATCTGGAGCGCAGCGCGTTGGTGTCTGGATCTGTTGCGACGCCGGGCCGATCTTCGTGTCCGCTTCCCGCAGGCGCTTTCGGCCGGACGTAACGGCGCGTTTGCGCAATGGCTGCTTGCAGGAGGAGGGCGTGCCCTCGGCTTGACGGATGCGGGCGTCACGGCGATCGGGCAACTGTTCGAGCAGGATTTTGGCGCGCCGGCGCGACAGTTCTTCATGTTCCGTCAGGATGTCCGGGCGCTGATGCCGCACGGGTTGACGCCGGTCGGGCAGACGGATCTGTTCGAGTGGTTCATCCAGCATGGGCGTGTCGACGCGGACCTTCAACTCGAGCAAATCTGGTGGCTCTTCTGGCAAGCGTCAGAAGCGCCGGCTCGTGAACTTGTGGAAGCCTATCGCTTTACACCGGCATGGCAACGACTCCACCCGGACGGCTTGACGATTTTCGGGCGTGCCGCATTTGCTGCATGGTTTGCCGCAACATACAGGGTCCACGACTCGTGGGTGGTGCCGGAGACCTGGCCGATCGACTTGTCGCCTGCCGAGCAGATTCGAACGGCATACAACGCCCGTGAAGACTGGCGCGATCGTTTTCCCGCAGTGCTGCGTGACGCGGCCGATGCGCGAGCACTAATCGAATGGCTGCGAACGGACGAAGCCGCATTGCCGCACGACGTTCGCTCATGGTGCGAATCGCAGGAAGTCGATGCGGTGGCCGCTTCGCTGGCGAAGCCCGGCGTCAACGTGATCGCACACTTCTGCTATCCGTCGGGTCTGCGCGTCTCGGCGGAAGCATTGGTGAAGGGGATGCGCGAGGTCGAGATGCAGACGTCGTTGCGCGATCTTCGTACCGATCAGAGGGATGATCCGCATCACGTCGATTTTTCCGGTACGGAAGATTTCGACATCACGATCATTCACACGCAGCCGGAGCCGTTTTTCGACGATGCATACGGGCGATCCGATTTGCTCGAGCGCGCGCAACGAACCTACCGGATCGCATACTGGTATTGGGAATTCGATTCGATACCGGACAGCTGGCTCGATCAAGCCGCGCGCATCGATGAAGTCTGGACTGCGACCGAGTTTGTCGCCAAGGGGTTGCGCGAACGGTTGACCATACCGGTGAGGACGATTTTCCCGGGGGTGCAACTTGGCCAGTATCAGCGCCGGGATCGATCGTACTTCGGACTGAACGACGGCGAATATACGTTCCTCTTTACGTTCCACATGATGAGCGTCATGGAGCGCAAGAATCCGATGGGGTTGATTCGTGCATTCAGCAAGGCGTTCGGGCCGGACGATCCGGTCTGTCTGGTGCTGAAGACTTCGTTCGGCGATCGTCATCCGGCCCAGATCAAGGAATTGCGGCTTGCGGCCGAGATGTCGGGGGTGAAGATCAAGATCATCGACCAAGTGTATTCACCGGACGAAGTGCTGTCGCTCATGGATGCGTGCGACGCGTATGTGTCTCTGCACCGAAGCGAGGGATTGGGGCTTACGATGGCGGAGGCCATGCTGATGGGAAAACCCGTCATTGCGACGAACTACTCGGGCAACGTGGACTTCATGGACGACAGCAACAGCCTTCTCGTTCCCTACGATCTGGTGAAACTGGGGCGACCGATTCCTCCGTACGATGCGAATCTCCACTGGGCGGAGCCGTCGGTCGATGAGGCAGCGAAAGCGATGCGCAAGGTGTTCGAGAATCAGGAATGGGCGCGTGAGCTCGGCGCCCGTGCCCGCGAAAGTGCGCTCGTCAATCTGTCTCTGACCACGGCTGGTCACCATGCGACGGATCGAATCAATGAAATCCTCGGTGCAATGCCCGGGCAGTCCGGTAACCGGTAACGAGTGCGGTATGGCGTTGGCCTCGGTTGAGTGTCGACGCCATCACTCGATCCGAAGTCGCGCGGCGGCACTGCCGTGAGGCAGCGTGTCCGGCAGTGCCGCCGGATTCGGTCGCCGCTTGCAAGCGCGCCGTCAGTGTCTTGTCAGTCGTTGCTTGACGGCGCGCAACGGCGCCGTGATCCGCCAACTCGTCGACGACAACATTTCTGCGTTCAATTCACGCATGCTGACCACGTCCGATTCCAGCGCAGCGACCGCCGATCGGGTTGCGGACAGTTCGGTTTCGGCTTCATCCAGCCGGTTGTATGCGTCGGTACGATCGACGTTTGCCATGCGCAGCTCGTCGGACAATACATCCCGCTCGTGTTCCGATACGCGGACTGACTCGTTGAGCGAAGCGACCGATTCATTAAGGGATGCGACCGCCGCGTTCAGCGTCTTCGAATGGCAATCGAGTTCCCATTCGTATTTCAACAGCGGCGAGACGTCGGTGAGGTAGCGGCGCGCGCGCTCGACCGCCTGGTCGAGCATCGCGTTATCGGACGGAAGTCTGTTCCGGATGGTCTCGTCGAGCGCGGAGAACAGTTCCCGGACTTGCCGGGGAGATGAGCGAAGCGAGTCTAGATCCTGACGGGTAAATCTCGTATGGCGAAGACCGCCGTCGACGAACTCTTTCTCGAATGAATCGATTGCGGATTCGATCAAAGGCAGTCCCAACTCTGACGAGATGCGAGCCAGTTCCTGGCGTGGGGCGTCCAGCAACGTGTCGTAACCGATCAGCGTACGCGGGTGACTCGCAGTCATTTCGAGTGCGGAAACCGTGTAGGCAAGCCAGAGGATGTGTGATTTTTCTTCGGCGAAATTGTCGCGTTTCGATAATGAGCGTGCGACGCTGATCGGATTGCGAACGGCGATTGCGTAGACCACGCGAGACGGCAGGGCGGAGAAGATTGGTTGCCAGAACTGCGGCAGCCGAGCAATTCTCGGGTCCTTCAGTGCAAAGATCTTGCCGTCGCATTTGGTGCGCAAGACGCGCGATGCATTGGCCCGGAGTTGGTCCATGCGGTGCTCGTCGATCGAGCTCAAGTCGATCGAAGCCATGGTGTCCCAATCGAATCCTGCTTCGTGCAGGATTTCGATATTGACTTGATTGATATCCAGGTCCTCGAAAAACCCCTTGTCGTTATTGCCTGCGGCGGGAGGCATGAGTCTTTCGCCAAGGTCGGCGCCGATCGTTTCCATCGCGCGCGTGAGGACACTCGTCCCGCTACGATGCATGCCCAGGACAACGATCAGTGTGGGAGGTATTGCCGGCGGAGTGGGGAAAGTGTCGGGCATGACAAAAAATGCACTCTTTGATACGTGGAGAGCATCAATTCGATCGTTCATCGCTTCGTCGGTCGCTTCGATTGCGAAGCGGCCGACGGCCAATGGTGCAAATAGCATCGTGAAACGCGATACCGCTGCGCTACATGGCGGGGCAACGCGGCACGAACTGCATGGAATCGGAAGTGATGCGTCGATACTGCATTCTAAGCAGTCCAAACAGGAAGAGGGTGATTCGGATCGTTTCATTTGGCTGTCTGGCGTTACCGTGTATTACCGTCCCGAGCCGACGTTCGCATCAGGTGTTGCCGTGTTGTTCTGTTTCAGTGCAATGGACGGATGTGGGGTGGAGCATTGTGCGGATGTCGAGTCACGGTCGGCGTGCAGGCAATGATGCCGCTAGACGGTACGTGCGTTCGCGAGCGGGTTCTCACTTTGGATGAGACACAATGTGCGCGGTATCACGTCGCGGATTGGGACGTCACTTGCTCTGCTAGACGGCATGTGTCGCATGATGCCCACCGACGGCATCGAATGATGTGCGAGAGTAAAGGGTCAGCTTTTTCCGGCGACAACGACCATGCTGACGTTAGAATTGCACTGTCGGCACCGTGAAAAGCACGGCATGTTTGCCGGCCGGTCGGGCGAGGCCGCAACCTGCCCCTGCCGGACTTTCTAACCTGCGCTTCATCTGGCAAGCGCGTAGCCGAACTACGGATGAATGTAACAAGCCTGCAACCCCGTGATGCCGAAGGATTGTCGGTTTCCATCGTCGTTTATCAGCCTGACATTGCTCAGCTTGGGCAGACGCTGACCAGTCTGGGCGTAGCGTGCGCGCGTTTGTGTGCGGGCGCATCGGCCTATCCGGTCGATCTGTTTCTCGTCGATAACGGCGGGCTGGGCGACGTGGCCGCATTGATTGACGAGCTCGGTACGCAAGGCATCACAACCCGGATCCTGTCGGGCCACGGCAACGTCGGCTACGGACGGGGGCACAATCTCGCGATCGAATCGTCGACACGCCCGTTTCACCTGATCTTGAATCCCGACATCGATCTCGACGTAAACGCGCTTGTTGCCGCTCGTGCGTTTCTCGATTCGCGTCCCGACGCCGGTGCGCTCACGCCGTGGATCGGTGACGATGCGGGCGGCCAGCAGTATCTCTGCCGCCGTTACCCCGCGGTTCTCGATCTGCTTGTGCGGGGCTTTCTGCCGGTCCGGTTCCGGGCGCATTTTGCGAGGCGCCTTGCCCGCTACGAAATGCGCGATGTCATCAACGGCCAGGACGTCGTCTGGGATCCGCCGATCGTCAGCGGCTGCTTCATGCTGTTCCGCACTGAAGTCCTGAAGAAACTTGGTGGCTTCGATCCGCGCTACTTCCTGTACTTCGAGGACTACGACCTGAGCCTGCGCACGCACGAGGTCGCCCGCGTCGCGTATGTCCCGTCGGTGCGCGTGATTCATCACGGCGGTGGCGCATCCCGCAAAGGCTTCGCACACATCCGCATGTTCGCCGCATCGGCATTCAAGTTCTACAACCGCTTCGGCTGGAGGCTCTGGTGAGCCATCTCGTCGTCACCGGCGCGAACGGCTTCGTCGGCCGCGCGGTCTGCCGCCGCGCGCTGGAGGCCGGGCACTCGGTTACCGCCCTGGTGCGGCGTCCGGGCGGCTGCATCGACGGCGTGCGCGAGTGGGTGCACGACACCGCCGATTTCGATGCGCTGGCTGAAGCGTGGCCCGCCGATCTGGCCGCCGATTGCGTGATCCATCTCGCCGCGCGCGTGCACGTGATGCGCGACGAGTCGCCCGATCCCGACGTCGCGTTCGATGCCACCAATGTTGCCGGTACGCTGCGTCTCGCCGAGGCGGCGCGCCATCACGGCGTGCGCCGCATCGTGTTCGCGAGCAGCATCAAGGCGGTTGGGGAGGGCGACGGCGGGGTGCCGCTGTCCGAGGCTTCCAAACCCGATCCGCAGGATGCATACGGCCGTTCGAAACTGCGGGCGGAGCGGCAGCTCGCGCAGTTCGGCGCGTCGGCGGGGCTCGACATCGTCGTCGTTCGTCCGCCGCTCGTCTACGGCCCGGCGGTACGCGCCAACTTCCTGCGGATGATGGATGCGGTCGCACGCGGGATGCCGTTGCCGCTCGGCGCGGTTTCGGCGCGCCGCAGCATCGTCTACGTCGATAACCTCGCCGAGGCGCTGCTGCGTTGCGCAATCGACCCGCGCGCGGCCGGCGAATGCTTTCACGTTGCCGACGACGATGCGCCGTCGGTCGCGAGCCTGCTGCGTCTCGTCGGCGACGCGCTCGGCAAGCCGGCCCGGCTGATCGCGGTGCCGCCGGCGCTGTTGCGTGTGCTCGGAAAGTTGACCGGCCGTAGTGCGGCGATCGACCGCCTGACCGGCAGCCTGCAGCTCGACACGGGCCGGATCAAGCGCGTGCTGGGCTGGCATCCGCCCTATACGACCCGCCAGGGCCTCGAAGCGACCGCCGCATGGTATCGTTCGCGCGATACACGAAAATAAGACCACATGCTTCTCGCGAACCCCACCTGGCTCACCACGGCCGCGGTGGCCCTGGCCGCCGCATTCGCTTCGACGACGATTCTCCGCGTGCTGCTCGCCACCGGACTGGCCTGGCGCCTGGCGACCGACATTCCAAACGACCGTTCGCTTCATACGCTGCCCACCCCGCGCGTGGGCGGATGGGGCATCGTGCCGGTTTGTGTCGTTGCGCTGCTGGCGCTGGCACCGCGACTCTGGCTGATCGCCATCGCCGCTGCGGGCCTGGCCGCGATGTCGCAGATCGACGACCGGCGCGGGCTGCCGGCCCGCGTGCGGTTCTCGGCGCACCTCGCGGCCGTCGTCGCGCTGCTCGTCGTGTTCCCGGCCGATGCGCCCTGGTGGCTGCTCGCCGGTGTGGGTTTCGCGATGGTATGGCTGACGAACCTGTACAACTTCATGGACGGCGCCGACGGCCTCGCGGGCGGCATGGCGCTGTTCGGCTTCGGCGGATACGCGGCCGCGGCGCTCGGCGGCGCGAATACGTCGCCCGATCTGGTCGTGGCAGGCGCGGCGATCGCAGGCGCGGCGCTGGGCTTTCTTCTGCTCAATTTCCACCCGGCCAGGCTGTTCCTCGGCGACGCCGGCTCGATTCCGCTTGGGTTCCTGGCCGGTGCGTTGGGCTACTGGGGCTGGCGGACCGATGTCTGGCCGATCTGGTTTCCGGCGATGATGTTCGCGCCCTTTATTGCCGATGCATCTGTAACACTTTTGAGACGCCTGTTACGCGGAGAAAAGTTCTGGCAGGCGCACCGCGAGCATTATTATCAAAGGATGGTCCGATCGGGCGTGAGTCATGGCCGGACCGCCCTTTATTGGTACCTCATCATGCTCGCGGGCATAATTGTCGCCGTGTGGGCAAAGGGCCGCCCCGAACTGCAGCAATGGCTGTCGTTCCTCGCGTGGTATGGCGTCCTGGCATGTTTCGGATGGTTGATCGACATGCGTTGGCGCCGGTTTCAGTCGGCCGCCAAAAACAACTATTGAGGTTTCCCGCCGATGTTTCGATCCAGAGCGTCGTGGCTGTCGCTGAGTGCTTTCCTGTTCGACCTGACGGCGGTTGCCGCCGCATGGTTGTTCGCCTATCTCGTTCGTTTCAACGGCAGCGTTCCGCATGATTTCCTGAGCGGTGCGCTGATGGCGTTGACCTGGGCTCTTCCCGTCTACGCGCTGATGTTCCACGGATTCGGCCTGTATCGCGGGCTGTGGGTGTTCGCGAGCCTGCCCGACCTGATGCGCATCGCAAAGGCGGTGGCCGGCGGCGGCGTGATCGTGATGATCGGCGCCGTGATGTTTCAGCCGCAGCCGATCATTCCGCGCTCGGTGCTGCTCGTGTCGCCGCTGATGCTGTTCCTGGCGATGGGCGGCGCCCGCGCGCTCTACCGCGCGACGAAAGAGTACTACCTGTACGGCGGCCTCGTCGGCAAGGGCAAGCCGGTGCTGGTGCTCGGCGCCGGCACGGCCGGCGCGAGTCTCGCGCGCGAACTGTCGCGTTCCGGCGAATGGCGCCTCGTCGGCCTGCTCGACGACGACGTCACGAAGCAGGGCCGCGAAATCTACGGCTACAAGGTGCTGGGCTCGTTCAACGACCTCAAGCACTGGACTGATGCGATGAAGGTCGAGTACGCGATCATCGCGATTCCGTCGGCGTCGGTCGAGACCCAGCGTCGCGTGGCGACGCTGTGCGTGCGGGCCGGCGTGAAGGCGATGGTGCTGCCGTCGCTGACTGCGCTGATGCCGGGGCAGGGCTTCCTGTCGCAGGTACGGAACATCGATCTCGAGGACCTGCTCGGCCGCGATGCCGTGACGATCGACACGCCGCACGTCGAGGCGCTGCTGCGCGGCCGCGTCGTGATGGTGACGGGCGCGGGCGGTTCGATCGGCTCCGAGCTGTGCCGGCAGATCCTGCGCTTCGCGCCGGCGCAACTGGTTGCATTCGACCTGTCCGAATACGCGATGTACCGGCTCACCGAGGAGCTGCGCGAACGGTTCCCCGACCTGCCCGTCCTGCCGATCATCGGCGATGCGAAGGATTCGCTGCTGCTGGACCAGGTGATGTCGCGCCATGCGCCGCACATCGTGTTCCATGCGGCCGCCTACAAGCACGTGCCGCTGATGGAGGAACACAACGCGTGGCAGGCGTTGCGCAACAACGTGCTCGGCACGTATCGCGTGGCCCGCGCGGCGATTCGTCACGACGTGCGTCACTTCGTGCTGATCTCGACCGACAAGGCCGTCAATCCGACCAACGTGATGGGCGCGAGCAAGCGTCTCGCCGAAATGGCGTGTCAGGCATTGCAGCAGACGAGCGGGCGCACGCAGTTCGAGACGGTGCGCTTCGGCAACGTGCTCGGCAGCGCCGGCAGCGTGATTCCGAAGTTCCAGCAGCAGATCGCGAAGGGCGGTCCGGTCACGGTCACGCACCCGGAGATCACGCGCTTCTTCATGACGATCCCGGAAGCGTCGCAGCTCGTGCTGCAGGCGTCGAGCATGGGGCAGGGCGGCGAGATCTTCATTCTCGACATGGGCGAGCCGGTGAAGATCGTCGATCTCGCGTGCGACCTGATCCGCCTGTACGGGTTCTCGGAAGAGCAGATCCGGATCGAGTTCACGGGGCTGCGGCCTGGCGAGAAGCTCTACGAGGAGCTGCTCGCGGACGACGAGGCGACGACGCGCACGCCGCACCCGAAACTGCGGATCGCGCGGGCGCGCGAAGTACCTGACAATTTGCTCGACGAGCTGCTGCCGTGGCTGATGCAGCACCGCGTGCTGTCGGACGACGAAGTGCGGCGCGACCTGCGGCGCTGGGTGCCGGAATACCAGACGGCCGTTGCCCCGACCTTGCAGAGCGTGCCGTCGGGGCGCGCCGCGTCGAACAAGTGACGCGGCGGCGCGAAGCCCGAACGGGGCTCGGCGATGCATGAAAAAAGCGCCCCGCGGGGCGCTTTTTCTTTGTCCGGAAGCCGATGCAACGACGTTCAGTGGCTGCGCCGGTGTTTGCGTACCACCATCCACCGCGGCGCGCGAAACCGCACGATGCTGAGATAAAGCCACACGTAGGTCAGTGCGAACAGCACGACGAACACGAACAGGTGCAGCGTGTGTCGCCAGAACAGCGTCGCGGGAATCACCGCGACGAGGCACAGCAACCACAGATACGGCGACGTGAGCGAATTCCGCCGCGTCAGGTCGTGCGCGTGCTTCGTCCCGACGGCCCAGCGCATCAGCCGCTTGTACACGAGCATGTGCAGATGCACGCCGTCCGGAATCCCCGGCGACATCCCGCGGATGAACTTCTTCCGGTAGATCGAGAAACAGGTCTCGAAGATCGGGTACATGAACAGCAGCACCGGATACCACGCGGACACCTCGCGGTTGCGCATCACGAGCATGATCGCGAGTTCGGCGAGCATGAAGCCGATGAAATACGCGCCGCCGTCGCCGAGGAAGATCAGCCCGGCAGGAAAATTCCACAGGAAGAAGCCGAGCACCGCACCCATCATGATGATCGACGCGGACATCACGACCGGGTCGTTGACGTGGAACGCGACGTACGCAAGCGACGCGAACATCATGAAGCTGACCATCGACGCGAGGCCGTTGAAGCCGTCGATGATGTTGATCGCGTTCGCGAGCGCCGCGACCGCGAGCACCGTGATGAACGCCGAGATGGCCACGTAGCCGAGCAGGAAGTCGAGCGGCGGCACGCTGATGCGCTTGACCGCGATGCCCAGCAGCCAGAACGCCAGCGCGGCCGCGCCCATCGTGCAGAGCAGCCGCGCGCGCGGCGACACGCGTTTGGTCAGATCCTCGACGAGGCCGGACAGGAACGCCGGCAGCCCGCAGGCCGCGATGCCGAGAATGCTGCCCGCGATCGTCGGATAGCGCCGCGACAGGATCAGCGCGGCCACGACGACCCCGGCGAGGATCCCGATGCCCCCCACTCGCGGCACGGGCCGCACGTGGAATTTCTGCACGCCGGCCAGATCGCTGTCGATCGAGAATTTCTCGTGAAGGTGCGCGTAGCGCACGATGAACAGCGTGACGAGCAGGGAGACGATGAAGCCGGACGCGAAGCTGAGCATGGGATCGCTCGAAAAATGGACAGCGGATTATACAAAACCGCGCGGGTTCCCCTCCTGCCATCGCCAGTGGTCGGCACACATGTCCTCGATCCCGAGCGTCGCGCGCCAGCCGATGATGTCGGCCGCGGCCTGCGGATTCGCGTAGCACTCGGCGATGTCGCCCGGGCGGCGCGCGACGAGTTCGTACGGCACCGGGCGGCCCGACGCCTTCTCGAACGCACGCACGACTTCCAGCACGCTGTAGCCCTGGCCGGTGCCGAGGTTCACGACAAAGCTCGCGTCGCGCTTCGCGAGCGCGTCGAGCGCGGCGATGTGTCCTTTCGCGAGATCGACGACGTGGATGTAGTCGCGCACGCCGGTGCCGTCCGGCGTCGCATAGTCGGAGCCGAACACGCGCAGCTTTTCCAGCTTGCCGACCGCGACCTGCGCGACATACGGCATCAGGTTGTTCGGGATGCCGGCCGGATCCTCGCCGATCAGCCCGCTTGCGTGCGCGCCGACCGGGTTGAAGTAGCGCAGCGTCGCGATGCGCCACGAAGGATCGGACACCTCGAGATCGCGCAGGATCTGCTCGGCGATCAGCTTCGACTGGCCGTACGGGTTCGTCGCCGACAGCGGGAACGATTCGTCGATCGGCGAGCGCTCGGGCACGCCGTACACGGTCGCGGACGAGCTGAACACGAACTGCCTGACGTTGCGCTCGCGCATGACCTTGAGCACCGCCAGCAACCCGCCGATGTTGTTCTGGTAGTACTCGAGCGGCTTCGCGACCGATTCGCCGACGGCCTTGAGCGCCGCGAAATGGATCGTGCCGGTGATCGGGTGCGCGTCGAACACCTTCGCGAGCGCGGCTTCGTCGCACACGTCGACCTGATGGAACGCGGGCGTCTTGCCGGTAATCCGCTCGATGCGGCGCACGGACTCGGCCTTGCTGTTGACGAGGTTGTCGACGATCACGACATCGTAGCCGTTGTCGAGCAGCTCGACGGCCGTGTGCGAGCCGATATAGCCCGCGCCGCCGGTAACGAGGATGGTGCCTTTAGCGGTCATTGCTGATGCGCTCCTTCAGAGAGTGATGCCGGTCAACGAACGAATGGTCTGCCGGTAGCGTTCGACGACCTGCTGCTCGTCGAATTCCGCCGTGACTTTCCGCCGGCCGCGCGCGCCCATCGCGTCGCGCCCGGCCGTTCCGAGTTCGATCATGCGGAGCAGTTGCTCCGCGAGGCTTGCGCTGTCGCGCACGCGGCACAGGAAGCCGGTTTCGCCGTCGGCGACGACGTCGCGGCAGCCCGGCACGTCGGTCGCGACGATCGGGCGGCCCATCGCCGATGCTTCCATCAGCGTGCGCGGCACGCCTTCGCGGTACGACGGCAGCACGACGCAGTCGGTCGCCGCGATATGCGGGCGGACATCGTGCGCCTCGCCGAGATATTCGACGATGCCTTCGCCGACCCATGCGTCGACGTCCGCGCGCCCGATTGCGCTCGGATTGTCGACGCCGAGCGGCCCGAGCAGCTGGAAGCGCGCGTTCGGGAAGCGGCCGCGCACGATGCGCGCGGCTTCCACGTATTCGCGCACGCCCTTGTCCCACAGCAGCCGGCCGATCAGGATGAAGACGGGCGCGTCGCCGGCGGGCAGCGGCACGGGCGCGAACTGCTCGAGATCGACGCCTTCGCCGTGCAGCAGCCGCGCGCGCTCGGGATGCGCGAGCAACTGTTCGTCGGTGAAGGTCGCGAGGTCGTCGCGGTTCAGGAACCACACTTCACGCGGGAAGCGGAACGCGAACCGGTACAGGCGCTTCGCGACGCTCGCCGCGCGGCTTTTCTGGATGAAGACGTAGCCGAGTCCGGTCGTCACCGCGATCGACGGCACGCGCGCGAGCCACGCGGCGACCGACCCGTAGATGTTCGGCTTGATCGTGTAATGGAACACGAGATCGGGCTTGAGCGCGCGGTAGTGGCGCACCAGCGCCGCGAGCGTGCCGAGATCCTCGCGCGGGCTCGTGCCTTTCGACGCGACCGCGAGCTTCACGTAGCGGCAGCCCATCTGCTCGAGCAACGGCACCGTGCGGTCGTGCGGCGCGATCACGACGACCTCGGCGCCGCGCGCGACGAGCGCACGGATCAGCCCGTGGCGATACGTGTAGATCGCCCAGGCCGTGTTGCAGACGAGCGCGATGCGCAGCGGGGAAGTGGCGGACATGAAAAAAGAAAAAAATAAAGCGTCGTAAATGCCGGATCGGCGTCAGGCGGACGGCCGCGCGGCGAACAGCGTCTGCTTGATCCGCTGCAACGTCCGGTACGGCGTCACGAAATGCAGCAGGTTCTTGGCGAGGCCGGCCCAGTCGTACGGGTTCAGCGCGTTGAAATGGCTCAGCAGCAGCGTGAGCGTCGACACCAGCTGGCGCCGGCGCTTGGTCGCACTGATCCCGCCCTCGTTCAGTTCGTAATACAGGCCGAGTTCCGGCAGGTTCGCGCAATCGTAGCGTTGCATTAACCGTAAAAAAAGATCGAGATCCTCGGCCGCGCGGTATTTCTCGCGATAGTTGCCCACTTCCCGCACGGCGTCGATGCGCAGCATCACCGAAGGATGCACGAGCGGCGAGCGCAGGAAGCGCGTGCGGCGCAGCGTGCGCGGATCGGCGGGCGGCGTCAGCATGAAGCGCGGTTCGCCGGCGCGCGACACGACCTGCGTCCACATGCCGACGCAGGCGACGTTCGGGTGGGCGCCGAGATACGCACGCTGCTTCGCGAGGCGCTGCGGCACGGCCAGGTCGCCCGCGTCGATGCGGGCCGCATAGCGGAAGCCGCGCGCCGCGAGCGCGTCGATGCCGGCCGCGAGCGCGCGCTCGATGCCGCCGTTCCGCGGCATGCGCAGCACCTCGATCGCGAGGCCCGGCAGGTCGGGCGCGACGATCGGCGGCGTGCTGCCGTCGTCGACGACCAGCACGTGCACGGGCGCATCCTCGCGAAACGACGCAAGGGTCCGGACGACGTCGTCGTGCCCGTTGTAGGCCGGCATCAGCACGGCCACGTCGTCGAGCGGGGGCGGGCAATCAGGGGACGTCATGTTCGCAGCTTGAAACGGATGTAATAAAAGTTGACGGCGGCCGCGGCCAGGTAGCCGGCCGCCAGCCCGACGAGCGCGCCGTACAGGCCGAGCCGCGGGATCGCGAACAGGTTGACGACCGCGGCGATCGCCAGCGCGAGCAGCCATTTCGACAGCAACACGAATTTTGCTTGATATTTGAGAACGATAAGATTGCCTATCGCCTCGATGCCGGCCGGCACGGACAGCCAGACGGCCCAGCGGAAGATGTCGACCGATGCCTCGTAGCCGTGGCCGAACACCTTGCCGACGATCAGCGGGGCGGCCGCGTCGAGCACGAGCGCGCCGGCCGTCATCAGGCCGGCCGTCATCGCGATCAGGCGGACGATGTTGCGGCGCAGCCGCGCGACGTCCTGCACGCGGTAGACGAACGCGGGCGCGATGGTCTGCGCGAGCATCAGCGCGAGCGTGATCCAGTTTTCGTTGAGCTGCTGCGCGGCCGAATAGCGGCCGAGATCGGCGAACGACACGTGACGCTCGAGCATCAGGCGGTCGAGTTTCAGGAACAGGTACATGCAGATCAGGCCGAGCCAGAACACGGTGCCGGCCGTCGCAAAGTGCCTGAACAGCGGTTTATCGAACGTCCAGCCGAGCGCGCCGCCGTTACGATGCCGGTAGTACAGCAGCAGCGCGAAGCCGATCGCGGCGGCCTCGAGCGCCCACAGCCACGCGAAGCGGGCGGGGCCGGCGGCCGCGCGGACCAGCAGCCACACGAGCAGCGCCTTCGCGAGCGCCGTGACCATGCTGGTGACGAGCTGCGGCTTGCTGTGGGTCATGCTTTGCAGCCACGCGTTGATCACGCCGACGAACGGTTCGCGGAACACCATCGTGACGGCGAGACCCGTGAGCATCGCACCGACCAGCGGGTCGAACGCGCCCGCGGCGATCGCGATCCAGGTCGCGACGAGCGCGGCGACCGAGACGGCGATGCGCAGCGCGAACGCACTGCCGAGCACCGCGCCGAGCTGGGCGGGCGGGCGCTGGACGATGGTCGGGACGAGGATTTCCGCGCCGCACACCCAGGTGAGCGGCGCGAGTACCAGGAGAAGCGTATTCGCATACTGCCATTTGCCGAACACATCTGGCCCGAAATAACGGGCCAGCAGGCCGCTGATCGCGATCGCGACGCCGATCTGCGTGAGCCGTTCGAGCCCCAGCCAGACGAGGTTCGCGACGGCTTTCGCGACGTCCGGGTTGCCGAAGCGCTTCAGCATGCGGCGCGGCGGCGCGCGTGCGGGGCGGCCGGCAGGGCGCCCGAAGGCTGCGGATTGGCGGCGGCGGGACGGCTAGGCATTAAAATGGGCGGTATGCGCGTCATCGAAACCCGCGATTATAAGTGGGATCGCGACCGCTCCAGCCGTTCCGTTCCTTGTTTTGCGGGGCCGCATGTATCATGCGCGGCACCGGCGAGAGGCGGCCAGCCAAGCCAGACAATTTTCCATGCACGCAACTGAGAGAGAAGAGAATCGATGATCTCCCAATCCATCTTCAAGGCATATGACATCCGTGGCGTGGTCGGCAAGACACTCGACGTCGATACGGCGCGCGGGATCGGCCGCGCATTCGGCAGCGAAGTGCGTGCGCAGGGCGGCGACGCGGTCGTCGTCGCGCGCGACGGCCGCCTGTCCGGGCCGGAGCTCGTCGGCGCGCTCGCCGATGGCCTGCGTGCGGCCGGTGTCGATGTCGTCGACGTCGGCATGGTGCCGACGCCGGTCGGCTATTTCGCGGCAAACGTGCCGCTGGCGCTGAAGGGCGGCGAGCGCCGCGTCGATTCGTGCATCGTCGTCACGGGCAGCCACAACCCGCCCGACTACAACGGTTTCAAGATGGTGCTGCGCGGCGCCGCGATCTACGGCGAGCAGATCCAGGCGCTGTACCGCCGCATCGTCGACGAGCGCTTCGAGACGGGCAGCGGCACCTATGAGGAAGTCGACGTCGCCGATCAGTACATCGCGCGCATCGTCGGCGACGTGAAGCTCGCGCGGCCGCTGAAGCTGGTCGTCGACGCCGGCAACGGCGTCGCGGGCCCGCTCGCGACGCGCCTGTTCAAGGCGCTCGGCTGCGAACTCGTCGAACGTTTCACCGACATCGACGGCACGTTCCCGAACCACCACCCCGATCCCGCGCACCCGGAAAACCTGCAGGACGTGATCCAGGCGCTGAAGGACACCGATGCCGAACTCGGCTTCGCGTTCGACGGCGACGGCGACCGCCTGGGCGTCGTCACGAAGGACGGCCAGATCATCTATCCGGACCGCCAGCTGATGCTGTTCGCGGAAGAAGTGCTGTCGCGCAACCCGGGCGCGCAGATCATCTACGACGTGAAGTGCACGCGCCACCTCGCGCAGTGGATCAAGTCGAAGGGCGGCGAGCCGCTGATGTGGAAGACGGGCCACTCGCTCGTGAAGGCGAAGCTGCGCGAGACGGGTGCGCCGCTCGCCGGCGAAATGAGCGGCCACGTGTTTTTCAAGGATCGCTGGTACGGCTTCGACGACGGCCTCTACACGGGCGCGCGCCTGCTCGAGATCGTCGCGAAGACGGCCGACCCGAGCGCGCTGCTCAATGCGCTGCCGGACGCGATGAGCACGCCCGAACTGCAGCTCTGGCTCGACGAAGGCGAGAACTTCAGCCTGATCGACAAGCTGCAGAAAGAGGCGAAGTTCGACGGCGCCGAGGAAGTCGTGACGATCGACGGCCTGCGCGTCGAGTACCCGGACGGCTTCGGTCTCGCGCGTTCGTCGAACACGACGCCGGTCGTCGTGATGCGTTTCGAAGCCGAGACGCAGGAAGGGCTCAAGCGGATCCAGGAAGACTTCCGCCGTGTGCTGACGGCCGCGAAGCCGGACGTCAAGCTGCCGTTCTGAGCGCCGGCGGCCTGCGGGCCGCCCGCGGTGCCGCGGCAGCTTCGTCGGCCGCGATTCTCCCGAAAAGCGGCGCACGCCACGGGCGTGCGCCGCTTTTTGTCTGTCCGCCCCGCCGGGCGAGATAAAATCCCCCCTTTATGCCTGTCGCCGGCTGCCAGCCGGCGTTTTTTCAGCGTGCAAAAGATCCTGATCGTGCGCGTGTCGTCGCTGGGCGACGTCGTGCACAACATGCCGGTGATCGCCGATATCCGGCGCCGCCACCCCGACGCGCAGATCGACTGGCTCGTCGAGGAAAGCTTCGTCGACCTCGTGCGGCTCGTCGACGGCGTGCGCAACGTGCTGCCGTTCTCGCTGCGCCGCTGGCGCAAGAAGCCGTTCTCGGGCGCCACGTGGCGCGAGATCCGCGCATTCCGCAAGCGTCTCGCGGCCGAGCAGTACGATCTCGTGATCGACTGCCAGGGCCTCATCAAGACGGCCTGGGTCGCGAGCTGGGCGCGCGGCCCGCTGGTCGGGCTCGGCAACCGCACCGATGGCGCCGGCTACGAATGGCCGGTGCGCTTCTTCTATGCGAAGCGCGTGCCGATCGCGCCACGGACGCACGTCGTCGAGCGGTCGCGGCAACTCGTCGCGGCCGCGCTGAACGACCCCGCGCCGACGCCGGCCGATCCGGTCGACTTCGGTCTCGACACGCGCGCGGCGGCGCTCGCGGTGGCCGCGCTCGGCCTGAACCTGCCGGTGCCGTACGTGGTGTTCGTCCATGCGACGTCGCGTGCCGACAAGCAGTGGCCGGACGCCGCGTGGATCGAACTCGGCCAGGCGCTCGTGCGGCGCGGCGCGTCGCTCGTGCTGCCGTGGGGCAACGACGCGGAACGCGCGACCAGCGAGCGGCTCGCGAAGGAATTCGGCGATGCTGCGATCGTGCCGCCGAAACTGTCGCTGCCGGCCGTGGTCGGTCTGATCGACGGCGCGGCCGCGACCGTCGGGGTTGATACAGGTCTGGTTCACATCGCGGCCGCGCTGAAGCGTCCGACGGTCGAACTGTACAATTTCGCGACGGCCTGGCGGACCGGCGGCTACTGGTCGCCGAACGTCGTCAATCTCGGCACGGCGGGGCAGCCCCCGTCGATCGCGCAGGTGAAGTCGGCGCTCGCGGGCTTCGGTCTCCTGTAACGCTGTCCCACACGCGAACCGATCATGAGCGAATCCCAGATCATCGAAGTCTCGTCCGCCGACTGGAGCGGGCACAACCTGTCGGCGCCGCGCGAGCAGCTGCTGGCCGCGGTCGAGGAAGGCAAGGTGCTGTATTTCCCGCACCTGCGCTTCGTGATCGAAGGCGGCGAGGAAGCGCTGCTCGATCCGGCGCTCGCCGATCCGAAACGCAAGAACATCAGCCTCGCGCCGAACGGCGGCACGCTCGCCGGCGTGCTCGGCGACAGCGTCACGCAGTCGGCGGTGCGCGCGCTCGTCGCGCGCTTCCAGCAGCAGGCCGGCACGCTGGTCGACGGCCTCTTTCCGGAATACCGCGGCAAGCTGCGCGTCGCGCCGACCAGCCTGCGGCTGATGCAGGTCGAGACGCGCCAGACGTCGTGGCGCAAGGACGACAGCCGGCTGCACGTCGACGCGTTCCCGTCGCGGCCGAACTACGGCGAGCGCATCCTGCGCGTGTTCACGAACGTGAACCCGGCCGGCGTGCCGCGCGTCTGGCGCGTCGGCGAGCCGTTCGAGGACGTCGCGAAGCGCTTCCTGCCGTCGATCAGGCCGCAACTGCCGGGCGCCGCGTGGCTGCTGAACCTGCTGCACGTGACGAAGTCGCCGCGCAGCGCATACGACCACCTGATGCTGAACCTGCACGACAGCATGAAGGCCGATCTCGACTACCAGAAGACGAGCCCGCAGGAGACGATGCCGTTTCCGCCGGGTTGCGTGTGGATATGTTTCTCCGATCAGACTTCGCACGCTGTGATGTCCGGCCAGTTCATGCTCGAACAGACGTTCTTCCTGCCGGTCGACGCGATGGTCCGCCGCGAATGCGCGCCGCTCGGCATTCTCGAACGCCTGACGGGCAGGGCGCTGGTTTGAGCGCGCACCTGCTTCGACGCAACACGAGGGCCGCCGCATGCTGAGGGTGATCTATCGCGCGCTGTGGTGGCTCGTCGCGCCGGCCGCGGTCATCCGGCTCTACGTGCGCTCGCGCAAGGAGCGCGGTTATCGCGAGCATATCGGCGAACGCTTCGGTCACGTTGCGGGCCGCTTGCGCGACGACCGCGCGCCGCTGATCTGGGTACATGCGGTGTCGGTCGGCGAGACGCGCGCCGCGCAGCCGCTGATCGACGCGCTGATGCATGCGCGCCCCGATGCGCGCATCCTGCTCACGCACATGACGCCGAGCGGCCGCGCGACCGGCGAACAGATCTTCGGCGATCGCGTGCTGCGCTGCTACCTGCCGTACGACATGCCGGGCGCGGTGCGGCGCTTCCTGCGCGCGTGGCGGCCGACGCTCGGCCTCGTGATGGAAACCGAGGTGTGGCCGACGCTGATCGACGAGTGCCGCCGCGCGGACGTGCCGCTCGTGCTGACCAATGCGCGGATGTCCGCGCGTTCGTTCCGGCGCGCGGCGAAGTTCGGCGCGGCGACGCGCGATGTGTTCGGCGGCTTCTCGCGCGTGCTCGCGCAGAGTCCGGCCGACGCGGAGCGGCTGACGTCGCTCGGCGCGCGCAACGTGACGGTGCTCGGCAACCTGAAGTTCGACATGACGACGCCGCCGGAACTGGCGGCACGCGGCCATGCGTGGCGCGATGCGATCGGCGCGCGGCCCGTGTGGGTCGCCGCGAGCACGCGCGAGAACGAAGAGGCGCTGGTGCTGCAGGCGTTCGCGGAAATGCGTACGCCCGACGCGCTGCTGGTGCTCGTGCCGCGTCATCCGCAGCGTTTCACCGAGGTCGAGGCGCTCGTCGCGCGCAGCGGGCTCAAATGTGTACGGCGTTCCGTCTGGGCGGCGGACGCGGCCGCGCTCGCGGCCGGCCGGCCGGCTGCCGAACCGCTGCCGGGCGACGTGACGGTCCTGCTCGGCGATTCGATGGGCGAACTCGGCGCGTATTACGCGGCCGCCGATATCGCGTTCATCGGCGGCAGCCTGCTGCCGCTCGGCGGCCAGAACCTGATCGAAGCGTGCGCGGTGGGCGTGCCGGTGCTGATCGGGCCGCACGTGTTCAACTTCACGCAGGCGACCGCCGACGCGGTCGCGGCCGGTGCGGCGATGCAGGTCGCGGATCCGCTCGATCTCGCGCACGTGCTCGATGCGCTGTTCGCCGACAAGGCGCGGCGCGTCGCGATGGGCGCGGCCGGCGCGGCTTTCGCGTCGCGTCACCGCGGCGCGACGGCGCGTACGGTCGACGTGCTCGCGGCGCTGCTGCCGCCTGCCGAGCGCGGCGCGCGCACGCCGCAGGACGCGCCGGGCACGTCGGACGACGAATAGAACGAGTGGGACGAATCGACGAAGGGCGGCGCAAGGCCGCCCCGGTGCGCGTGGCGGCGTCGAGTGTCGCCGCGACGCTGCTCAGACCGTCAGCAAACCCTTCTTCTCGATGAACGCGATCACGTCCGCGACGCCTTCGAGCGCCTTCAGGTTCGTCATCACATAAGGCCGTTCGCCGCGCATCTTCCGCGTGTCGGACGCCATCACGTCGAGGTTCGCGCCGACCAGCGGCGCGAGGTCGGTCTTGTTGATCACGAGCAGGTCGGACTTCGTGATGCCGGGGCCGCCCTTGCGCGGAATCTTCTCGCCGCCCGCGACGTCGATCACGTAGATCGTCAGGTCGGACAGTTCGGGGCTGAAGGTCGCCGCGAGGTTGTCGCCGCCCGATTCGATGAACACGATGTCGGCGTCGGGAAAGCGCGCCAGCATCCGGTCGACGGCCTCGAGGTTGATCGACGCATCTTCGCGGATCGCCGTATGCGGGCAGCCGCCCGTCTCGACGCCCATGATGCGCTCCTCGGGCAGTGCGCCGGCCACCGTCAGCAGCCGCTGGTCTTCCTTCGTGTAGATGTCGTTGGTGATCGCGACGAGGTCGTAGCGCTCGCGCATCGCCTTGCACAGCATTTCGAGCAGCGTGGTCTTGCCGGAGCCGACGGGGCCGCCGATGCCGACGCGCAGCGGCGGCAGTTTCTTCGTGCGGCGGGCGGAGGAGGGAGCAGGTGCGTTCATGGTCTGGCGAGAGGGTTCAGGAGCGGAACAACCGCGAGTACTGGGTCTCGTGCCGCGCGGACAGGATGCCGAGCTGCGGCGCGAACGTGTTGATGGCGTCGGGCGGCGTCGCGAGCGCCCGGCGCACGGCCGCGTCGATCGCGCCGCGCAGCGCGACGATGATGCGTTGTCCGGCGAGCTGGCCGAGCGGCACGGCCTTCAGCGCGGCGGACGTCTGGTTCTCGACCCAGCCGAATGCGTATGCGGCGAGCGTCGCGTCGGCGCTGGCGTCGTGCGTGGCGGCCGCGTAGGCGAACGCGGTCGGCAGCGCGACCGGCGACAGCGACGCGAGCGTCGCGCGGCGCGCGGCATCGCCCCATTCGAGCGCTGCGCACAGCTGCGCGAGCGACCAGCCCATCTGTTCGGTTTCGCGGCGCAGTTCCGCCGATTCGCGGCTCGCGACGAACCACGCGTTTTCGGCGGCGAGCGCGCGCGTGTCGTGCGCCTGCCAGCGCGCGAGCTGGTGCGCGAGGAACGGCAACTCGCCGTGCGCGAGCACGTCGGTCAGGCCGCTGGCGATCCAGTCGCGCGCGGAATCGGCGTCGCGGATCAGGTTTGCGTCGAGTGCCGCTTCGAGGCCCTGCGAATAGCTGTACGCGCCGATCGGCAGCGCCGGCGACGCGAGGTGCAGCAGCGCGACGAGTTCAGTGGTGGTCATGGCCGTGGCCGTGCGTGCATCCGGGACCATGCTGATGATCGTGATCGTGATCGTGATCGTGATCGTGATCGTGATCGTGATCGTGATCGTGATCGTGATCGTGATCGTGCGAGTGCCCGTGATGTTCGCCGAATACCTGCTGCGCGAGCGCGTAATCCTCGGCGAACGTCGCGTCGTGCCCGTGCTTGTGGCCGCCGCCGTACGCGCCGGCTTCCGGCTGGAACGGCACCTGCGTCTCCTCGACCTGCGTGCCGAGCCGGCGCAGCATGTCGGCGAGCACCGGGTCGGCTTCGAGCTTCAGGTAACCGTCGCCGATCTCGACCGGCGTGTGGCGGTTGCCGAGGTGATACGCGGCGCGCATCAGCGTGAGCGGATCGGC
This sequence comes from Burkholderia sp. YHN3-13, assembly GCF_055810675.1. NCBI lineage: Bacteria > Pseudomonadati > Pseudomonadota > Betaproteobacteria > Burkholderiales > Burkholderiaceae > Burkholderia > Burkholderia sp. YHN3-13. The sequence goes on from NZ_JBVVNQ010000012.1 coordinate 48,099, forward strand.
CGCGCGTACGAGCAGCACCGTCTCGGGGGCGGCGGCGATGCGCACGAGCGCGCCGTCGTCGGCGACGAGCACGTCGCCGTCGCGCAGGACCGTGCCGCGCGGCAGCAGGACCGCGACGTCCTCGCCGGTGTCGAGCGTCGCCGCGAGGCGGCTCTTGCAGCGGGCGTCATAGGCGAGCGTGAGCGTCGGCGCGCGCGCGACGAGCGACGCGGCGAGTTTCACGTTCGGGGCAATGCGTTTGTCGAGGGTGCGCATGAAACGGAAAACCGGCAATCAGAACAGGAAATAGCGTTGGGCCATCGGCAGCACCGTTGCCGGCTCGCAGGTCAGCAACTGGCCGTCGGCGATCACGTCGTAGGTTTCGGGATCGACGCTGATCGACGGGCGCCACGCGTTGTGGATCATGTCGGCCTTCGTCACGTTGCGGCAGTTGCGCACGGGTACGATCCGCTTCGCGAGGCCGTAGCGTTCCGCGATGCCCGCGTCGGCCGCCATCTGCGACACGAAGGTCAGCGACGTGCGCGCGAGCGCCCCGCCGCGCGTCGCGAACATCTCGCGGTAGTGGACCGGCTGCGGCGTCGGGATCGACGCGTTCGGGTCGCCCATCTGCGCCATCGCGATCATCCCGCCTTTCAGGATCATCGACGGCTTGATCCCGAAGAACGCCGGTTCCCACAGCACGAGGTCGGCCCACTTGCCGGGCTCGATCGAGCCGACTTCGTGCGCGATGCCGTGCGTGAGCGCCGGGTTGATCGTGTACTTCGCGACGTAGCGCTTCGCGCGGAAGTTGTCGTTGCGCGCGCCGTCTTCCGGCAGCGCGCCGCGCTGCACCTTCATCTTGTGCGCGGTCTGCCACGTGCGGATGATCACTTCGCCGACGCGGCCCATCGCCTGCGAATCGGACGACAGCATCGACAGCGCGCCGAGATCGTGCAGGATGTCCTCGGCCGCGATCGTCTCGCGGCGGATCCGCGATTCGGCGAACGCGAGATCCTCGGCGATCGACGGATCGAGGTGATGGCACACCATCAGCATGTCGAGATGTTCGTCGAGCGTGTTGATCGTGTACGGGCGCGTCGGGTTGGTCGACGACGGCAGCACGTTCGACTCGCCGCACACCTTCAGGATGTCGGGCGCGTGGCCGCCGCCCGCGCCTTCGGTGTGGTACGTGTGGATCGTGCGGCCCTTGAACGCGGCGACCGTCGATTCGACGAAGCCGCCTTCGTTCAGCGTATCGGTATGGATCGCGACCTGCGTGTCGGTGTCGTCGGCGACCGACAGGCAGTTGTCGATCGCGGCGGGCGTCGTGCCCCAGTCCTCGTGCAGCTTGAGCCCGATCGCGCCGGCCGCGATCTGCTCGACGAGCGGCTCCGGCAGGCTGGCATTGCCCTTGCCGAGGAAGCCGAGGTTGATCGGCCAGCCGTCGGCGGCCTGCAGCATCCGCTCCATGTGCCACGGGCCCGGCGTGCAGGTCGTCGCGTTGGTGCCGGTGGCCGGCCCGGTGCCGCCGCCGAGCATCGTCGTGACGCCCGATGCGAGCGCCTCGTCGATCTGCTGCGGGCTGATGAAGTGGATGTGCGTGTCGATGCCGCCGGCCGTCACGATCAGCCCTTCGCCGGCGATCACTTCGGTCGCCGCGCCGATCGCGATCGTCACGCCTGGCTGAATGTCGGGGTTGCCGGCCTTGCCGATCGCGGCGATGCGGCCGTGCTTGATCGCGATGTCGGCCTTCACGATGCCCCAGTGATCGAGGATCACCGCGTTCGTGATGACCGTGTCGGGCACGTCGGCGGCCACGCGCTGCGACTGGCCCATCCCGTCGCGGATCACCTTCCCGCCGCCGAACTTCACTTCCTCGCCGTAGGTCGTGAAGTCGCGTTCGATCTCGATCAGCAGTTCGGTGTCGGCGAGCCGGACGCGGTCGCCCGTCGTCGGCCCGAACATTTCCGCGTACGCGCGGCGGCTCAAGCGTAGTGTCATGTTGCTGTTCCTGAAGAGCGGGGCGCGGCTTACAGCGGCCCCATCACCTTGCCTTGAAAACCGTAGACGGCGCGCGCGCCCGCGAGCGCGACGAGCTCGACGGTGCGCGTCTGGCCCGGCTCGAAGCGCACGGCCGTGCCGGCCGCGATGTTGAGCCGGAAGCCGCGCGCGGCCGCGCGGTCGAACGACAATGCGTCGTTGACTTCGAAGAAGTGGTAGTGCGAGCCGACCTGCACCGGGCGGTCGCCGGTGTTCGCGACGACGAGCGTCAGCGTCGCGCGGCCCGCGTTCAGTTCGTGTTCGCCGTCGTCGGTGAGGATTTCGCCGGGGATCATGCGGGGCCTCACGGAATCGGGTGATGGACGGTCACGAGCTTCGTGCCGTCGGGGAAGGTCGCCTCGACCTGGATGTCGGGAATCATCTCCGGCACGCCGTCCATCACGTCGTCGCGCGTGAGCAGCGTCGTGCCGTAATGCATCACTTCGGCCACCGTCTTGCCGTCGCGTGCGGCTTCCATCAGCGCGGCGGTGATGAAGGCGACCGCCTCCGGATAGTTGAGCTTCAGGCCGCGCGCGCGACGGCGCTCGGCCAGCAGCGCTGCCGTGAAGATCAGCAGCTTGTCTTTCTCGCGGGGAGTCAGTTTCATGAAGGCAAACGTTCGGGAAAACGTAATTTTTATCGGTGTACAGGCGACCAGGCGGACGCGCGAGTCATCGTAGCACCGCGCTGTTTTGCGTGCGTCGTGTATCGACTATGTAAGGAGCAAGGCGCGTGCCATGCCTGTCGCATGGTGCGCGATGCGCGTTCGTGGTGCGTCGTGCATGACGAACGTGCAGTGTCCGAGGCGGCCTTGCGCCGAAACGGTGCGCGGCGCGGACGCGCTCAGGTTTGCCAGAGGCGCAGCGGCCGTGCGTCGACGCCGTGCACGATCGGCCGCAAGTGCAGCCAGCAGTCGGTGAAGTGGCGCTGCAGCGCTTCCATCGAGGTCGACAGCGCGCGCACGAGCACGACCCCGGGCGTCACGCAGGTGGCGCCCGCACGCAGCGTGTCGTCGAACGGCATCCGGGCGGCGAGCGATTCGGCCAGCGCGGCGTCGCATGCGGCGCCGACGGCCCACAGCGTGCCGTATGCGGGAAAGCCGGCGAGGCCCTGCAGCGCGCCGCGCAGCGGATCGTGCGCGTCGAGCAGCGCGCGTTCGGTCCAAAGCGGCCGGCCGTCGGCATCGACGAGCGCCGAGGTCGACGCGATGCGTCCCGCCGCCCAGGTTTCGCCGGCCGCCTGCCGGCCGAGCTGCGTCGCGTCCCAGCCGATCGCACTGGCACCCGCGCCGAGCGTCACCGTGAAATCGAGCGCTGCGTGCGCCGCGTCGAAGAACAGGTTGTTCTGGGGCAGCCAGTCGAGCTTCGCGTCCCGGCCGACCGTGATGCCGATGCGCTGCGTCGCGTCGAGGCCGTTCGACTTGTACCACTTGGTCGCGCCCGGCGTCGTCAGCACCGCGTGCGTGCCGTCGCCGAGCGCGATGTCGATGTCGAGCCGGTCGCCGCCCGCGACGCCGCCCGGCGGGTGGACGATCACCGCGTGGCAGATCGCGTCGCCTTCCGGGTACAGCGGCCGCTGCACGCGCAGCGGGCCGTCGTGCAACCGGTGCGCGAGCGTCGTGCGCGCACCGTGCCGCTCGAAACCGAGTTCGAGGCGGCCGCGCCACGACTTGGCGACGGCGGGGCGGGACAGCGGGGCGTGCGAATCGGAGGCGGACATCGGCGGCAAACGGGAACGGGAAACGAAGGAAACGGGCGCGAGGAACGTGGATGCTACCGGAACAATAATGCAGTTGCCGCGTTCGGTGGAAGCGCCGCGTGCCACGGCCCGGCCAGCCAGCCGTTCTCGCCGCGGTGCCTACGCCGTGCCTGCCGCGGTGCCTACCGCCGTGCCGCGCATCACACCGCGATCAGTTCGCGCACGCCGTTCGCCGCCATGTCGCGCGCATCGCCGCCCGCGACGATCTCGCCGCGGCTCATCACCCAGTAGCGGTCCGCGATCGATTGCGCGAAATCGTAATACTGTTCGACGAGCAGCACCGTCATCCTCGATTCGTCGACGAGCTGGCGCAGCGTGCGGCCGATGTCCTGGATGATCGACGGCTGGATGCCTTCGGTCGGCTCGTCGAGGATCAGCAGCTGCGGCTCGCTCATCAGCGCGCGGCCGATCGCGAGCTGCTGCTGCTGGCCGCCCGACAGGTCGCCGCCGCGCCGCGCGCGCATGTCCTTCAGCACGGGGAACAGGTCGTAGATGCGGTCCGGCACTTTCGACGGCGCCTTGCGGCTGGCCGCGCCGACGAGCAGGTTTTCCTCGACGGTGAGCCGCGGAAAGATGTCGCGGCCCTGCGGCACGTACGCGAGCCCGGCCGCGACGCGCGCATACGGCGGCAGCGCGCCGAGCGCCGTGCCGCGCCACGACACGCTGCCGCTCTTCGCGGCGACGACGCCCATCAGGCAGCGCAGCAGCGTGCTCTTGCCGACGCCGTTGCGGCCGAGCAGCACGGTGAGCTTGCCGTCGTCGGCGGCGAGATTCACGTCGCGCAGGATATGGCTGCCGCCGTAGTACTGGTTCAGTGCTTCGATCTTCAGCATCGCATCATCGTCCGAGGTATGACTCGATCACGGCGTCGTCGCGCTTGACCTGGTCGAGCGTGCCTTGCGCGAGCACCGCGCCTTCGGCCATCACCGTCACGCGGCCCGTGTCGCCCGCGAGCGCCGCGACGAATTCCATGTCGTGCTCGACGACCATCATCGAGCAGGTGCCGCGCAGCGTGTTCAGCAGCTCGGCGAGCTCCATCGTCTCGTGGTCGGTCATCCCGGCCGCCGGCTCGTCGAGCAGCAGCAGGGCAGGGCGCTGCATCAGCAGCATGCCGATCTCGAGCCGCTGTTTCTGGCCGTGCGACAGCTCGCCGGCCGCGCGGTAGGCGTGACTTTCGAGGCCGATCAGCGCGAGCGTCTCCTCGATCCTGGCTTGCGCCGAGCGGTCGAGCCGCGCGCGCAGCGAGGCGAGCCAGCCCTTGTCGGTCTGCATCGCGAGCTCGAGGTTTTCCCACACCGGATGCTGTTCGAACACGGTCGGCTTCTGGAACTTGCGGCCGATGCCCGCGCGCGCGATCTCGGGCTCGCTCATCCGCGAAAGGTCGAGCGTCTGGCCGAGAAACACGCTGCCGGCATCGGGGCGCGTCTTGCCGGTGACGACATCCATCATCGTCGTCTTGCCCGCGCCGTTCGGGCCGATCACGCAGCGCAGCTCGCCCGCGTCGATCGCGAGCGACAGCTTCTTCAGCGCGCGAAAGCCGTCGAAGCTCACCTCGATATCCTCGAGATAAAGGATCGTGCCGTGCGACGTGTCGATGCCTTGCGGCACGACGCGGCCCATCGATGCGGCGCCGCTGACGGCGAGCAATTCGTCCTCGGGCGGCGGCGTGAACTGGTACAGGGCCGTTCCGTTCATGCGCGTTTCCCCTTCGCGAGCAAGGTTTCGACGAGGCCCATGATGCCGCGCGGCAGCAGCAGCGGCACGAGCACGAAGATCAGGCCGAGGAAGAACAGCCAGTATTCGGCGAAGTACGCGGTAAACAGGCTCTTCGCGCCGTTCACCGCGAATGCGCCGACGATCGGCCCGATCAGCGTGCCGCGCCCGCCCACCGCGACCCAGATCGCCATCTCGATCGAGTTGCCGGGCGACATCTCGCCGGGGTTGATGATGCCGACCTGCGGCACGTACAGCGCGCCGGCGATCCCGCACAGCACGGCCGACACGGTCCACACGAACAGCTTGTACGCGAGCGGGCTGTAGCCGAGGAACATCAGCCGGGTCTCGCCGTCGCGCACGGCCGTGACGACGCGCCCGAGCTTGCTCGTGACGATCGCGCGCGCGGCGATGAACGCCAGCACCAGCGTCGCGAACGTCAGCAGCAACAGCACCGTGCGCGTGCCGGGCGACGTGATCGCGAAGCCCGCGATGCGCTTGAAGTCGGTGAAGCCGTTGTTGCCGCCGAAGCCCGTCTCGTTGCGATAGAACAGCAGCATCGCGGCGAACGTCAGCGCCTGCGTGATGATCGACAGGTACACGCCCTTCACGCGCGAGCGGAACGTGAAGAAGCCGAAGACCCAGGCGAGCACGGCCGGCACGAGCACCACGAGCGCGAGCGCCCACGCGAGATGCTGCGTGCCGCTCCAGTACCACGGCAACTGGTGCCAGTCGAGAAACACCATGAAGTCCGGCAGGTCGCTGCCGTACTTGCCGTCGCGACCGATCTCGCGCATCAGGTACATGCCGATCGCATAGCCGCCGAGCGCGAAGAACAGCCCGTGGCCGAGGCTCAGGATGCCGCAGTAACCCCACACGAGATCGAGCGCGAGCGCGGCGATCGCATAGCACATCAGCTTGCCGGCGAGCGTCATCGCGTACGCGGACAGATGGAACGCGCTCGCTTCGGGCGCGACGAGCGCGGCGAGCGGCACGCCGATGCCGATCGCGACGCACAGCGCGACGAGCGCGAGCCATGCGCGGCGCGACAAGAGCGCGGGGCGCGGCGGCAGGCCGAGCGCGAAGCCGTCGGCCGCCCGTCCGGCGGCGGCGGGCGTCGGTGCGCCGGCGACCGGGTTCGACAGCGAATCGCTGATTGAAGTCACGTCAAGCCTCCGCGCTGCGGCCCTTCGGGGCGAACATGCCCTGCGGGCGTTTCTGGATGAACAGCACGATCATCACGAGCACCGCGATCTTCGCGAGCACGGCGCCCCAGAACGGCTCGATCGCCTTGCTCGCGAGGCCGAGCCCGAAGCCGCCGAGCACGGTGCCGGCGATCTGCCCGACGCCGCCGAGCACGACGGCCATGAACGAATCGATGATGTAGTTCTGGCCGAGGTCGGGGCCCACGTTGCCGATCTGCGACAGCGCGCAGCCGCCGAGGCCCGCGATGCCCGCACCGAAGGCGAACGCATAGGCGTCGACGCGTGCGGTCTTCACGCCGACGCACGCGGCCATCCGGCGGTTCTGCGTGACCGCGCGCACGAACAGGCCGAGCCGCGTCTTCGTCAGCACGGCCCACGCGACGAACACCACCGCGAGCGCGAATGCGAGGATCGCGAGGCGGTTGTACGGCAGGATCAGGTTCTGCATCACCGTCACGCCGCCGCTCATCCACGATGGATTCACGACCTGCACGTTCTGCGCGCCGAACAGCATGCGCGTCGCCTGGATCAGGATCAGGCTCACGCCGAACGTCGCGAGCAGCGTTTCGAGCGGGCGGCCGTACAGGTGCCGCAGCACGAGCCGCTCCAGCACGATGCCGACGAGCGCGGCCGCGACGAACGACGCGGGCACGGCGACGAGCGGATACCAGTCGAACGCGCCGGGCGCGTAGCGCTGGACCAGCGTCTGCACGACATAGGTTGCGTACGCACCGATCATCAGGAACTCGCCGTGCGCCATGTTGATCACGCCGATCAGCCCGTACGTGATCGCGAGGCCGAGCGCGGCGAGCAGCAGCACGCTGCCGAGCGACAGGCCCGCGAACAGCGTGCCGACGATCTCGCCGCGGCGCTGCAGCGAGTGCAATGCGTCGAGCCCTTGCAGTGCGGCGTCGCGCACGCGGGCGTCGGGTTCCGTGTAGCTGCCGTCGGCATTCTTCGCGACGAGCGGGCGGAGCTGTTCGATCATGTCGAGATCGCGGCGCGCGGCCACCACCTGCACGGCTTCGAGGCGCTTCGCCGGATCGGCGTCGTGCAGCGCGGAGATGGCCCACAGCGCGTCGAGGCGGCGCTTCAGTGCGGGGTCGGTTTCCTTCGCGCGGGCACGGTCGATCATCGGCTTGAGCGCCGGATCGGGCGATTTCAGCAGCGCATCGATCGCGTCGCGTCGCGCGGCGACGTCGGGCGATGCGAGCGCGAGGCCCGACAGCGCGCCCGCGATCTTCGTGCGCAGCAGGTTGTTCAGCATCACGGGCTGCGCATCGCCGGCCGGCGTCGCGGCCTGCGTGAGCGCATCGTGCGCGGTGTCGCCGGTCTGGATCAGCAGGCGGCCGTCGCCGGTCGCGAGCGCGTCGCCGCTCGACAGTGCGTTGAGTACCGTAACCGCGCGCGGATCCGTGTCGGCGGCGAGGCGTTCGATCGCGGCCGTCTTCGCGTCGAAGTCGTCGCCGGCGAGCGCGGCGGTATCGGCCGCCGTCAGCGCGAACGCGGCGCGCGGCAGCATGCCCGCGAGGGCGGCGCACGCGACGATCGCGACGGCGGCTCGGCGAAAGCGTGTAGGCATCGGGAGATCCTGTCGGCGTAGGGAGGCGGATTCACGCACCGATGGGCCGGCCGGCGCATCGGTGCATGCGTGCGAGCGGGGCAGCGCGTCGGCGTGCGTGCCCCTGCATCGCGTCAGGCCAGCGCCGTGCGCTGCCGGCGCAGGAACGCCGGGATCGAGCTGACGACGTCGGGCTTGCCCTGGTTGCCGGCGATGAACGGGCTCCACGGCTGCGCGCGCACCGCCGTCTTCGTCTTCCACACGACATTGAACTGCCCGTCGCCGCGGATCTCGCCGATCATCACCGGCTTGTGCAGGTGATGGTTGCCGTCCATCGTGAGCGTGAAGCCGGACGGCGCGGCAACCGTCTGGCCGATCATCGCGACGCGCACCTTGTCGACGTCGGTACTCTTCGCCTTCTCGACCGCCTGCTTCCACATGTGGATGCCGACGTAGGTCGCCTCCATCGGGTCGTTGGTCACGCGCTTCGCGCCGCCCGGCAGGTTGTTCGCCTTCACCCAGGCGGCGAACTGGTCCTTGAATTTCGTGTTGGTCGGGTTCTTGACCGACATGAAGTAGTTCCATGCGGCGAGATGGCCGACGAGCGGCTTCGTGTCGATCCCGCGCAGCTCTTCCTCGCCGACCGAGAACGCGACGACCGGCACGTCGGTCGCCTTGATGCCCTGGTTGCCGAGTTCCTTGTAGAACGGCACGTTCGAGTCGCCGTTGATCGTCGAGATCACGGTCGTCTTCCCGCCCTGCGAGAAGTTCTTGATGTTCGCGACGATGGTCTGGTAGTCGCTGTGGCCGAACGGCGTGTAGACCTCCTGAATATCGGCGTCCTTCACGCCTTTCGATTTCAGGAATGCGCGCAGGATCTTGTTGGTCGTGCGCGGATACACATAGTCGGTGCCGAGCAGGAAGAAGCGTTTCGCACCGCCGCCCTCCGCGCTCATCAGGTACTCGACGGCCGGAATCGCCTGTTGGTTCGGCGCGGCGCCCGTGTAGAACACGTTGCGCGACATTTCCTCGCCTTCATACTGCACCGGATAGTAGAGCAGCCCGTTCAGTTCCTCGAACACCGGCAGCACGGACTTGCGCGACACCGACGTCCAGCAGCCGAACACGCACGCGACCTTGTCCTGCGTGAGCAGCTGGCGCGCCTTTTCGGCGAACAGCGGCCAGTTCGACGCGGGATCGACCACCACCGGTTCGACCTTGCGGCCCATCACGCCGCCGCTCTTGTTGATGTCGGCGATCGTCATCAGCGCGGTGTCCTTCAGCGACGTCTCCGAGATCGCCATCGTGCCCGACAGCGAATGCAGGATGCCGACCTTGATCGGACCGGTGCCGGCATCGGCCGCGTGCGCGAACGGGCTCTTGCCCGCCAGCGCGAGCGCGCCGGCCATCGAACCGAACTTCAACAGACTGCGACGTTTCATCGGTATCCCCTTGTCGTGTTGGTTGTGCGTGCGCCGTGGCGGCGCCGGCCTTCCTGTAACGCAAGGCATGTGCCAGTCGCACGGATGCACGCCGGGCGTGCCTGTGCGGGGCGTTACCGGGCGTCGGGATGGTGCGGATGATGCGTCGCGCAGCAGGTGCGGTCCGTTGCGGTGCAGGCGCGTGGGCGCAAATGGTGCACGGTCGGCCGGGGCGCGGTGCCTTTGCCCGCCGGCGGCGCATGTGGACGGGAACGAAGCGGGGCGGAAAACAGAAACGGGCACGCGATGCGTGCCCGTTCGGCGGATCAGTGCGGCCGGCGGCAGCGGGCCGGCCGGCGGGGCGGCGCATGATGCGCCGCCGGACAGGTCAGTAACGCGGCACGGACGGATCGACGTCGCGCGACCACGCGTCGATCCCGCCTTGCAGGTTGTACAGCTTCGTGAAGCCGCGCGATTCGAGGAACATCGCGACCTGCGCGCTGCGCATCCCGTGATGGCACACGCAGACGATTTCCGCTTCGTCGTCGAGCTCCTCGCTGCGCGCGGGGATCTGCTGCATCGGGATCGACACGCTGCCGGCGATCTGCGCGGTCGCGATTTCCCACGGCTCGCGCACGTCGAGCACGACCGGCGCGGGGCGTGCCGAATCGCCGAGCCATTCCGCGAGCATCGCGGGCGTCAGGATCTGCATGGAGGCTCCGCCGCTCAGAACTTGAAGCGCGACGGCTCGATCGCGTTGACGAGGTGGTTGATGTACGTTTCGAACACGTCGGCGACACGATACTGCTTGTCGTCGATGCGCGTGATGATCTGCGCCTTCATCACCGGACGGCCGCCGACGAATGCCGACAGGCGGCCGCCGATCTTCAGCTGCTCGAGCATTTCCTGCGGCACGACCGGCAGGCCGCCCGCGACGCAGATCACGTCGTACGGCGCCTTGGCCGCCCAGCCGCGCGAACCGTCGCCGAGCACGACTTCCGCGTTGGTCACGCCGTCGTTGCGCAGGTTGTCTTCCGCGAATTTCGCGATCGCCGGATCGATTTCGACGGCCGTCACGTGCTGCGCGCGATGCGCGAACAGCGCGGCCAGGTAACCGGAGCCCGCACCGATCACGAGCACGTTTTCGTGTTTCTTGACGGTCAGCTCCTGCAGCACGCGCGCCTCGACGCGCGGGAACAGCATCTTGCTGGTGCCGCCGGGCAGCGGCAGTTCGAGGTCGGCGAACGCGAGATCGCGGTATTCGGCCGGAACGTAGTTTTCACGCTTGACGATCGACAGCAGGCCCAGGACGTCCAGATCCAGCACGTCCCACGGACGGATCTGCTGTTCGATCATGTTGAAACGCGCGTTTTCGATATTCATGGTGTGGTCACGCAGCCTGGTCGGCCATCAGCGGGGATAGAGAAACTTCGTGATTGTACCAAACGGGGCGGCCGCGAAGCCTTCAGGCGGCCTGCAACAGACCTTTACCCCTTGCTCTTCTTGATCTGCGCCTCGAATGCGAGGTCGAGCTTGCTCGCCTTGCGCGGCTTTTTGGGGCCGAATTCGTCGACGAACTTGACGAACTCGTCGAGCGGCAGCGGCTCGCAGCGCTTTTCGGCGGTGCCGCCGGAACGGTCGACGAGATAGAACAGGCCGCCCGCCATCGCGACGGCCGCGAATTGCGGGTTGCCGGAGCGGGTCTTCAGGCGTTCGACCGCGTGGGTCGCTTTGGTGGTGCGCATCGTGCGGGTTCTGGCGGAGCGTAAGCCCCACACTGTATCAAACCGGCCGCCCGCGTGCGGCCGGCGCGGGTGTCAAACGGTGCGCGAGTAGCGCTGCCGCGGCATCTGGCCCAGGTATGCGTCGAACGCCATCGCGATATTGCGCACGACCATCCGGCCGGCCGGATGGATCGTCAGGCGGTCGCGCGCGATCGTCAGCAGCCCGTCGCGCTCGAACGGGCGCAGCGCGTCGAGTTCGCGCGCGAAATGATCGGTGAAGCGGATGCCGTGCGCGGCCTCGACATGCGAGAACGGCAGCGCGAGGTTGCACATCAGTTGCGTGATCACGTCGCGGCGCAGCCGGTCGTCGGGCGTGAGCCGCACGCCGCGGGCGATCGGCAGCCGGCCCGCGTCGAGCGCGGCGCCGTACGCGGGCAGGTCCTTCGCGTTTTGCGCGTAGACGTCGCCGACCTTGCCGATCGACGACACGCCGAAGCCGACGAGATCGGTATCGGCACGCGTGCTGTAGCCCTGGAAATTGCGCTGCAGCGTGCCGTTGCGCTGCGCGCGCACGAGTTCGTCCGACGGCCGCGCGAAGTGGTCCATCCCGATGTACACGTAGCCGGCCGACGTCAGCATGTCGATCGCGAGGCCGAGCAGCGCGATGCGCGCTTCCGGCGGCGGCAGCGCCGCGTCGTCGATCTGCCGCTGCATCTTGAACAGGTGCGGCATGTGCGCGTAGCCGAACACCGACAGGCGATCGGGCGCGAGCTCGATGATCGTCTCCAGCGTGCGCGCGAACACGGCGACGGTCTGGTGCGGCAGCCCGTAGATCAGGTCGACGCTCACCGAATGAAAGCCCGTCGCGCGCGCGGCGGCGAGCAGGTCGGCCGTCATCGCGCGCGGCTGGACGCGGTTGATTGCCTGCTGGACGGCCGGGTCGAAATCCTGCACGCCGAGGCTCAGCCGGTTGAAGCCGATCGTGCGCAGATGCACGAGCGTCGCGGGCGTGACCGTGCGCGGGTCGATCTCGATCGAGAACTCGGCATCGGCGTCCGGCGCGAGCGCGAAGTGCTCGCGGGTGGCCGCCATCAGTTCGGCCGTTTCGTCGTCGGACAGGAAGGTCGGCGTGCCGCCGCCCCAGTGCAGCTGCGTGACGGGGCGGGACGGATCGAACAGCGCGGCCTGCAGCGCCATCTCGCGCTTGAGCTGGTCGAGATACGGGCGGGCGCGGCGGTGGTTGTTGGTCGCGATCTTGTTGCAGCCGCAGTAGAAGCACGCGGTGTTGCAGAACGGGATGTGGACGTACAGCGACAGCTCGCTCGACGACGCGCCGGGGTCGCTGGCCGCGCGCACGTAGTCGGCCGGGTCGAAATCGTCGCGGAACTGCAGCGCGGTGGGGTACGACGTATAGCGCGGCCCGTTCGCGCCGTATTTCGCGAGCAAATCGGGACGGAACATTGTGTCGGCAGAACCAGAACTCATGACGGTCTCGCGCTTTTTAGATGCTTTCGAGTATATAAATACGCGATTCGGCTGCATTGTGTAATAACGTCGCAGCCGACGATGGCACAATGCGGGGTGGGGCAACCGGGCACCGCGTCCGGTTGCCGCGCCGTTTTCGTTGTCTGTCGTGTCGAGAGAGCCGAGTGTCCGTCGAATTGCCTGTCCGCCCGGCGCCCGCCGACGTCCCGCCGCCGCATGCGTGCCGCGAGGGCTGCGGCGCGTGCTGCATCGCGCCGTCGATTTCCAGCCCGATCCCGGGCATGCCCGGCGGCAAGCCGGCCGGCGTGCGCTGCGTGCAGCTCGGCGACGACCTGCGCTGCATGATCTTCGGCCGGCCCGAGCGGCCCGCGTGCTGTTCCGGGCTGCAGCCGTCCGCCGACATGTGCGGCGCGTCGCGCGACGACGCGCTCGCGTGGCTCACGCGCCTCGAGGCCGCGACGCGGCCGTCGGCGCCTACAGGAGAGCGTTCAGCATGACCGTACCTCGCGCGCCCGGCCGGCGCCGTTTCCTTGCCGCCTCCCTCGGCGCCGTCGGCGTGTGCGTATCGCTCGCCGCGTGCGCGTCGACGTTCCCGTTCATCCCCGATCACTACACGTTCTCGCGCGGCGACGTGCAGAAAGCCGTCGGGCGCAAGTTCCCGTACCAGAAGACGGTTGCGCAGGTCGTCGACGTGTCGCTCGCGAACCCGAACGTCAACCTGCTGCCGGACCAGAACCGCGTCGCGGTGCAGCTCGACGCGCATTTCGCGAGCCCGTTCCTGCGCGCGCCCGTCAGCGGCAAGTTCACCGTGTCGGGCCAGCTCGCGTACGACGCGCCGAGCCGCTCGGTCGTGCTGAAGGCACCGGCCGTCGACAGCCTCGTGCTCGACGGCGACGCGCAGATGTACGCGCAGCAGGTCGGGGCGGCCGCCGGCCTGCTCGCGACGCAGTTGCTGACCAATTACCCGATCTACACGTTCAAGCCCGAGCAACTGCAATTTGCCGGGGTGAACTACGAACCCGGTACAATTACGATTCTTACAAACGGCATACGCGTGGCGATCGTCGAAAAGTGACGACGGACCGCGCGCGGCCGGGCGGGCCGCGCGTGGAAGAGTGGCCCTTTCTTTCGACCTTTTCGGAGTTGGGCCACGGATGGACTGGATCCTGATCTGCAAGGCATTGATCCTCGGCGTCGTCGAGGGGCTGACGGAATTCCTGCCGGTGTCGAGCACCGGCCACCTGATCGTCGCGGGCAGCTTCCTGAATTTCAACGATTCGCACGCGAAGACGTTCGACGTCGTGATCCAGTTCGGCGCGATTCTCGCGGTCTGCTGGGAATACCGGCAGCGGATCGCATCCATCGTGTCCGGGCTGCCGAGCCGGCCCGACGCGCGGCGCTTCACGCTGAACGTCGTGATCGCGACGATTCCCGCGATCGCGCTCGGCCTCCTGTTCGAGAAGAAGATCAAGGCCGTGCTGTTTTCGCCGGTGCCCGTCGCGTTCGCACTCGTCGTGGGCGGCGCGATCATCCTGTGGGCCGAGGCGCGGCAGCGCGAACGCAGCGAGCCGCCGCGCGTGATGTCGGTCGATGCGCTGACGCCGCTCGATGCGTTCAAGGTCGGCATCGCGCAATGCTTCGCGCTGGTGCCCGGCATGTCGCGCTCGGGCTCGACGATCATCGGCGGGATGCTGTTCGGCCTCGACCGGCGCGTGGCCACCGAGTTCTCGTTCTTCCTCGCGATTCCGATCATCTTCGGCGCGACGCTCTACGAAACCGTCAAGGACTGGCAGGCGTTCACCGTCGATTCGCTCGGCCTGTTCGCGCTCGGGCTCGTCGCGGCGTTCGTCAGCGCGTTCGTGTGCGTGCGCTGGCTGCTGCGTTATGTCGCGACGCACGATTTCACGGTGTTCGCGTGGTACCGGATCGCGTTCGGGTTGTTCGTGCTGCTGGTCGGTTACAGCGGCTGGCTGAACTGGGCGTGAGGCGCGCGTCGTAATCCGGCGTGCGTACATGAAAAACGGCCCGATCGGCAATGCCGGTCGGGCCGTTTTTTCTGGGCGGAGCGGGGGCTTAACCGGCGCGCTTGCGGAACACCAGGTCCCACACGCCGTGGCCGAGCCGCAGCCCGCGCCGTTCGAACTTCGTCACCGGGCGGTAGTCGGGGCGCGGTGCGTAGTCGGCGGCCGTGTTCTCGAGCGTCGGCTCCGCGCCGAGTACGTCGAGCATTTGCTCCGCGTAGTTCTGCCAGTCGGTCGCGCAGTGAATGTAGGCGCCGGGCTTCAGGCGCGACGCGAGATGCGCGACGAGCGGCGGCTGGATCAGCCGGCGCTTGTGGTGGCGCGCCTTGTGCCACGGATCGGGAAAGAAGATGTGCACGCCGTCGAGGCTTTCCGGCGCGATCATGTGCTCGAGCACTTCGACCGCGTCGTGCTGGATGATGCGGATGTTCGGCAGGTCCTGCTCGCCGATCAGCTTCAGCAGCGCGCCGACGCCCGGCTCATGGACTTCGACGCCGAGGAAGTCGTCGCCCGGGCGGTGCGCGGCGATTTCCGCGGTCGACGCGCCCATCCCGAAGCCGATCTCGAGGATGCGCGGCGCGTTGCGGCCGAAGATCGCGTTCCAGTCGGGCAGTTCCGGCGCATACGGGACGACGAAGCGCGGGCCGAACTCGTCGAGCGCGCGGCGCTGGCCGGTCGACACGCGGCCGGCGCGCGTCACGAAGCTGCGGATGCGGCGGCGGTGCAGCGGATTGACGTCGTCGGCGCCGTCGGCGGCTTCGTCGGAAATGGCGTCGTCGTGCGGCGGCTGGCCGGCTTCGTTCGGATCGTCGTGCATCATCGGTGACAGAGAAAGGCTCGGTTGCGGGCGAGGGCCCGTTGTGCGCGGCAGTGCGCCGGGCGATCCGGCACATGGTACAAAAAAGCCGCCTTCGACGAGGCGGCTTTTGCGCAGGCTGCGATGCAGCCGAAAACTGGAGCGGGCGATGGGAATCGAACCCACGTCATCAGCTTGGGAAGCTGAGGTAATGGCCATTATACGACGCCCGCAGAACGCGCAATTCTACAGGGGTTTGGGTGGGGATGGCAAGCGAGAGGTTTGGGGCGGTGGCATCGAAACTGGCATGGCTCGATGCCGGGCGCTGGCATTGCCGAGAATGGTTGCCAATCGTCAAGGATCGGCCCAAAACGGTCTGTCAATGCAATTTGCTCGACTGATGGAATCAGCAAATAGCCGGGGCGATTCCGCCCCGGCCAGGGAGCAACGAGCCGGTAGCGCGCTTGCCGGCGAGCCGTCGTGTGAACTCCCTTGGCCAACCGGTCACGAAGTACTAAAAATTGCGCGTCGTGATTGGTTAGACTATAACCAAATGGCATTCGACCAAGCACAGACAATCGAATCTTGCAAAGACGCCCGAAGCGATGTCACTAGCAGACAGACTTCAGGAAAAACCACAAGAGAGACCATTATGAAGTTCGAGCTTCCGGCAAACCACGGGTTGTCGGTGAAATCTGTCGAATCGCTTGTCTTTCGTGACGACACTGAATATTCCCTTACAGACGTTCAATTTGCTGCGCTCGATGCTGGGGTCGGCCGCGGTGAAAGCGTATTGATCGTTTCTCCAACGTCTACCGGGAAGACGCAGGTCGCGCTTTGGGCCATCGCGCATGGATTGGAGAACAACTGCCGAACGGTGTACCTGCTGACGCATCGTGCTTTGGCAAGGCAGAAGTTCGAAGATTTTCGAGAACAGTTGATCGAGAGTCATCTGGACGGCGATCTTACGTCGTTGGTAATTGCAACGGGCGACTACGTTGAAACAGCCGACGGCAGCACACCCAAGAATCCTCTCGACGCGCCTCTGCTCGTCGCAACGTATGAGAAATATCTCGCGTTATTATCGGCGAATGGTGTGCCGTCTGATATGAGTTCCACGGTTGTTGTTTGCGACGAAATCCAACTCATCGGTGACGAGCATCGTGGGCAGAACGTCGAAGTGTTGCTCACGTTGCTTAAGAACGCCGGGTGGCGGCAGTTCGTCGGGCTTTCCGCTGTGCTTCAGGCGAATGATGCGCGAGATCTCGCTCATTGGCTCGGAGTGAAGTTGGTTTCAGCGGACCGTCGTGAAAAGCACTTGAGATATGAATGCTGG
The DNA here is from genome assembly GCF_055810675.1 of Burkholderia sp. YHN3-13. Taxonomy (NCBI): domain Bacteria; kingdom Pseudomonadati; phylum Pseudomonadota; class Betaproteobacteria; order Burkholderiales; family Burkholderiaceae; genus Burkholderia; species Burkholderia sp. YHN3-13. Next base: position 65,138 of record NZ_JBVVNQ010000012.1, read on the forward strand.
ACCAATCAGGGGATATTTTCGGTGGAGACTAACTCCCCCGAAACGATCGTGCAGTCGACAGCGACGGGATCGAGCAGCCTCAATCCGCTGGATGTCTTAGCGGTGCTTCTACGGCACGAGCCGGCAGTCCGCCCGATCATCGTTTTCTGTACGAGCCGCAAGCAAACCTATGATTTCGCTGCTGCGTATTTCAAGTCGATAACCAAACCGATTGCAGGCCAATTGTCGCTTGCCTTTGATCAGCTTCCTGTTACTACAGCGAATTCATTGTTGGCGCAGTACTTGCCGCATCGGTTTGCTGTTCACAGCTCAGATCTGACCGAGGAAGAGCGCACCATTATCGAGCAACACCTGCTGAGCGGACAGCTTGACGTCGTCTTCGCCACGACAACATTGGCGGCCGGCGTTAATTTTCCGTTGGGTGCTGCGATCATTTTCTGGGAGCGATGGAATAACGAGCTGCGGGGGCGCGAGCCTATCTCTGCTGCCGAGTTTCATAACATGGCTGGGCGTGTGGGCAGAATGGGGTTCGACCATGACCACGGTCGAGTGATTTTCTTGGCTTCGAGTGATCAACAGATTCGAGCTTCTAAGCAATATCTGGACCTTGGTAGTTTGCCCCCTCTTCAGTCTCGGATAGGCCCTGGTGGATTTGATCAGCTTGCACTTCAGCTGGTTGCGTCGGGATTGTGCAAGTCGAGGGCGGAGGTCGATGTGCTCGTCAAATCCACGTGGAGCGGGCTCAGAGAGGAAGACAGGAACACCGCTGCGTTTTCTACGTGGTCGTCGCGCCTAGGGGAATCGATCGACTATCTAAAGCAGGAAGTGTTGCTGATCGAAGCGGCCTCTGGACGGCTCGTGGCGACACCGTTTGGAAAGGCAGTCGCTCACTCGGGATTGTTACCGGAGACCGGGGTAGCGCTCATGCGTCATCTGGTGCATCAGGTGGATACTCTTCCATCGTACCTGCCTGGTACTCAACGAACGGCTGACACTGACAAACTCGCGTTTCTCGTCACCTCGGCGTGTTTCAGTTCCCCGGAATTCAAGGGCGGACCACGCGAGACACGCACGAGACACCTGCCATATCAGCTTGAGGAACCGTACTTGATAGATGCGGACTCGTTCGGCATAGAACTTATGGAGCCCGTATGGCAAGCCGATCCAGCACCGGTCAACGCCGCCAAGATTACAGTGGACTGGATTAACGGCGCCGAACTTCGGGACATAGAAAATTCGCTAGATGCGCTTCGTGCAGGTAGCCTTCGCGACATGTTTCGGAACGTATGCTGGGTGTTGAGCGGTGTCGCCTCCATCGTCGAGGCTGTCACAGACGCCCGAACGCCAAATGCATTGCGGCCACCGTATCTCACGATTCCCAGTAATCAACTCGCGAGCCTTAGGAAGCTACCGCGATATTTTCGCCGATTGTCACTCAGAGTGGCAGAAGGGTTGCCGGACGACGTGTTGTGGATGACCTGGTTGAACAACCGCGACGCCGCGTTCAGATTAACGCGGGGAGAGATACTGGCGCTCAGACGTCACGGCTTCACCTCGTTAGATCAAATAATGCAGGGAACGCCCGAGGCCGACCAAGTGAGGCTAGCGGTATTCGACGCCATAAAGCCAACGCCCCACGCGAAGGCGAACTGGTTGCGCGATGCTTCGAGACAATGGAAGCAAGAGCAGCGTCGGCGAACAGCAGAGCGACACGCCACGCGCGCAAAGCGTTGCCCCCATGCACAACATGTCGAAACTTACTATACCTCGCGAGGTACTGAGTTTGAGGCCGCATTCGAAAGGGCTGTGCAGTTGCTCGGCATCAAGTTCCAGCGCCTGGATAACAAGACGGTAACGGGTGCCCCAGACTATCTTATCGAGCTAACGGATTCCCCTCCTCTTCTCCTTGAGTTGAAATCCAAGGCGAACGATAAGTTGGTTGATTACAACTCAGCGGTCGAGATTCTGGCTGCATCAGAAGTTCACGGATACAAGGAAACCTTCTGCGTAACACTTTGCCATCCCGGCGTTGACCCCAGCGTGCCGACGGTGATCAACGCGTGTGGCCGACTGGCGGTAGTAGAGAGCCATGACCTCGGTGAAGCCCTTCTCCGGCTTTGTGAAGGAAACCTTACGCAAGCTCAACTGTGGCAGTGGCTTGCAACACCCGGTCAGGCCAAGGCGGATGACCTTCCATTTAGGATCTACCCTTGATGAAGTCCGCGAATGAAGCGGTGTGCTCCCAAAGCACGTGAATCGTAATGCCATTGAGTGTCTTATGAGAAGGGAAAAGTTGATCGAAGCTTTCCGTGGAGCGCTTTCCTCGATCGTCGAGCCGCGTTTTTTCGAAACCGAGCGCGGTTTCCAAGGGGCGCTCATCACTGAGCTTCATCGGCGTGTACCGCTGACCGCAGGGACCGTGATAGAGCAAGAATACCAAAAGCGACTACTCATTCACGGTATATCGCAAAGGCCTGACATCGTCATCCATGAACCATTCGATCCGTCTCGCCATCGAGCACGAACAGACGGCAACCATGCAGTCTTGGAGATCAAGCGACGGTCCACTGAACGGCAAGCTATCTTGGACTTCGAAAAGCTGCAGGTTATGACTGAAGTTCTCAACTATCCGCTGGCGATGTTTGTCAACATTGATTCCGCCGAGACCTACGTGGAAGTGTCGCCACCTGAATTACGCGACCGTCTTATTTGCTTCGCGGTGTACAGAGGCGATACCGGAACGGAAATCAATGAGCGCCGAGCGTAGTCGGCATGATCTTACGCGCGGCCAAGCGAATGTTGCTTCTCCTGCTGCAGTTCGATCGCCTTCAACCTGATTCCTTCGGCGACGCTCGCCAGAGCTTCGTCCTGATCAGGCCAGGATTTTACCGCCTTCCCGTCTCGAGGAAGAGCAAGGAGATCCTTGAGAGCCGTGTGCTGCCATAGGCAGCTTCGCAGCACGACCGGTATAAGCGTTACTTCTCCGCGCGAATGCATGGCGAGCGCCTCGCCGAGTTCGACATCATGGCAATAGGCGGAGTTAATAAAATCAACGCTAATCAGAAACAACGCAATATCGGCTTTTCTCATCTGTGTGAGTATTTCGTGGTCGATATCGTCCCCTGCCTTAAGCTTCCGATCATGCCAAGCGTTTATGAGGCCAATGCGCTGCAGCGGAACGAGGTGCTTCAATAGCTCGTTCTTTAGTTGCTCGTCCGCATGCGAGTAGGACAGGAATAGCGTCAACGGACGAATTTCGGCATCTTGCGTAGGCTCAGGCGACTCAGGCTCCGTAAGAGGACCGGATAGGCCAATCAGTCCGCTGTGCCCCTGACCGACCTTCACCAGCTGCTGGTCGACAAGATTCCGTTTAACGCGCTGATATCTGTCGTCGTCCCAGCCAAGGGATTCGCGAAGCGTCTTGTTGGGAATCATGTCGCGATCTTCGTTCGTCAGGTCGCGCAATCGTGCCAAAAATCGATCGGCAAAGGTGCCGGGTTTCGCTTTCTTGGTCTTCTGCCGTGTGGCCATATGTGATGCTCTTGTCGGTCGGTCTCGTTCTGAATGTGTAGCGTTGTCGCGTGCGCCGGATTCTTCCTGTCGGCTTCACTGGTAACTGCTTGGCGAACTTCTCGCCGGTGTCTGTGGGTTCTCGGCGACTAGCTAGGGCACAAGTATATGCCGATCCAGCACCGGGAGATTCGGTTTCGTTGCCCGGCAGGGCCCTCTGAAGGATAGTCGTGGCATGAACGCCAATTTTTTCGACGACGGGTTCCGCCGGCGATCTTTCACCGATTGAGGTTGAGCGGCGCTACGCGCTAAATGGCTCGTGAGTGTCTATGAAACTCTGGCCGGTCCAAGGGGCGGAGGCGGGTGACGTGAAAACGGTCATGGTTGCTCGTCGGATTTCACGGTGTTCGCCGTCATGTCGGTCGTGATTGCTCGCTCGCCGTTGCCCTGAAGGGCGATCCGCTGGACGCTGGCCGCACTTTCAACGAATGGGGTGCGATCATGGTCGATCAGAAGCAGGGCGTAACGAGCAAGGACGAGAAAGCGAGCAAGCCGGTTGCCGTGGACCAGAAGCAGGCGACCCCGACGGCCAGCTCGACAGGAAGAAATTATCCCGCAGCGACGGCGGTACCGGCTATGCCGACGAAGATGGAACTGGCGACGGAAATTTACAAACGGATGCGAACCGTCAAGGACCTGACTCGCAAGGACATCATCGAAAAGTTCATCGCTGACGTGAAACTGACGAAAGCAGGCGCGAGCACGTACTACCAGATGATCAAGGACAAGCACGAACCGGTAAGCAAGAAATAGGTCTGCGCGCAGCGAATTGGCGAAAGTCTCGATGGCCCGGTTTCGAGTTCACCCTTTCTTTTGCTGGATCAAATGGATCAGCTTCTCGCGGTCTGCTTCCAGAATGGATCGAGCCGACATTGCGGGCCGGCGCCTAGCTCGATCAAGGAATGCTTCTGGCAGGAAGTAGTCCGATAGCGCGCCCATGCGTTTCGGCCCAAGGCGATTTCCCAACCACTCGGCAACATCGCTATCGAAGAAGGGGAAGTTCTTCTTCGATGGCCGATGTATGGCGATCGCCCTCAATTTCGTGGTGCTGATGATGTCTGATACGTCGCCATCGAAGCTGAGCACCTCAGCCACATAGAAGTCCACGTGAGGAGCCTGGTCAGGAGTGACGGAGGTCAAGGCATCCAGGGCGCGGGGAATGTACATGTCCCAAGCGCAGTTTCTGATCAGCGCTAGGGGATTGGCATGGTTTTGGATGGAATTGAGCTTTTTGGAAATTCTTGATCGGTTGCTGCGAAGCAGGATGTCACCGCAGACGATCAGCTCCCGTAGCATGATTGTGGACAGTTCTTCGTGCATGTAGGTGACCAACTGCGCCAGCTTGTGCTCCTTGGCCTTCTTGGAGCTCAGCTCGATGATCTGAGTCCGAATTAAAACGACCTCCATCAGATTGAGCTGGTCCTCCAGGGCGGCAAAGAGCCCGGCCTCCAGGTTCCGCTCGAATTCCGCAATCAGGCCGGTGGCGAAATTCTCCGCACTCTCACGGAACACTGCGCGGAAGCGCCGGCCCCATTCTGCACTTAGTTTGCTACCGGACGACGACAGCGCATGGATCGCCGCGACTGACCTTTTGCATTCGGCGACCGTCTCATCGTTCCAGGATCTGACCGACTCCCACAGATAGAGATAGGGGTTGAGTTGCTGCAGCCTTGGACCGATCTGGTTGATCAGATTTGCCCAATTCAACGCTTCCGGAGATAGATCATCCTTGTAGGCGATATTGCGAATATAGGTGGCCGCATTCGAGTCTAGAAACATGGCCGAGCCGCCGCGAAAGCCGATTGGTCCGGATTGCGAGACAAATGGCGCGTCCATCAACCATAGCGATTTCCCGCGGAATACAGACGTTGCAACGCCGGAGGCGCCTAGCGTCTGATCCAGCAACTTGATAGATCCGGCGTCGCTCTCCTCCGCAAAGATAATCTGCCATTCTTCCAATGCGGCCGCGTTTTTCTCGAACCGGCGGTGGGCTTCAAGTGCATGGGGAGCTGAACAGATCTCTTGCACCAGTTGCTGTTCGGAGAGTTGTTGGGATGGTGTTCGTTCGGGAGATTCGGACATTGGATAGGTCGAGAAGATGTGACGGAGACTCACCCGGTTTGAATCTCCCGTCCTGTGCCACCATGAAGCCTTGGCAGGCATTTGAACAATTCTATGAAACGTGGTCGGCATCCGGCGGGCGGCTTGGATGCTTCGACTCGCACGTATGAGCCTGGGCGGTGCGTTGCGTGACCGCACTCAAACAGGATTCAGGCTGGGGTGCCCGCGCAACTTAGCGATCTCCGCGTGATATCTAAACGATAGGCGGGTGAATAGGTCAGGATCGGCGTGTTCAATAAATGCTAGGTGTCCTCGCAGTTTTTCGTTCTCTGCGGGCTTCAACCGTCCGGTCGAGAATAGCTTCAGTAACATCCGAATGTGATCCCTGTAGTTCGCGTGGATGCCAACGTCCCCGTCGTTATTCACGCGCAATCCGGTGATGAGGGTCGTTCCTCCCTTACGGCTCATGAATCGAGTCTTCGCTTCGTTGATGGATAGCTTGGGGCTCGGCGTTGACGCCAGCAAGCCCCGCATCTCCGATAAGAATTCGTTGCACGCGCCCTTTTTATCCGTAGAGAACACGAAGTCATCCGCATACCGTGTGAGGACCGCTTGACCAAAGCGAACCGAGTCGCGCGATACCGCGGTCGCCAGAGCTGTATCCAACTCGAGCATGACGATGTTTGCAATTTTCGGCGACGTCATGTAGCCGACTGGCAGCCTGTCGACGCGATCGAAGCACGCGTTACGAACCACTACCTCGAAATCTTCGCCAGATGCCCATTCGGGAAGCAGCTCGCGTGACCTTGACAGCGCGAGCAGCAGATCGCGAGAGCGAATCGATGGGAAAAAATTCGATAAATCGATTCGGACGGAATAAAGGGACTTGCTGTGGGTTCGCGCGTTCTTGACGATCGAAGTTCCGGGTTCAAATGCAGTAGCAATGGGGCTTACCGGTGCGTTAGACAGAACACGAGAATCCAGCCAACTCAATACAAGCTTAAGTTCGGAAGCGGGCTGAATCATTACCCGCTCGCCGCCAGTGCGTTTGGGGATCTTGATTTTCCTGAATCGAACGTGAGCTAGTCGCAGAGCGCTTTCAAGCAGCGATTGCGGGACCGATAGCTCGTTCGACATGCGTTCCACGATGTTCATCGGCAAATCGCTTTGGGTTTGTTTGGAGGTGGTATCGTCGAAACGTTGCCATCAGCGCGTTTGTATCTGCTGCGTATTGCAGGAATGGCGTAGTTGTAGTTGCTCGAAATACCCAGTCGATGCCTACCTGATTGCTAACAATAAGTCTCGCCTCGCGAAGAATGCCAAGCAGGCTTTTCGCCATGTCGAAGCTTTTTTTTCCGAACGCAGTGATGAGGACGTCAATGAGCTCGGCGTGGGTGACGGGACCGACGAACAAAACGAGATCATGGATGAAATAGAGGCTCAGTTTGCTAGCAGACAGGTCCCCGATGTCCGAACTTGTGGGCGTCCCGACTGAAACCGGTCTGGCGTCAACTGCTGCTTTGAGATCGTTGAAGATTGCGCCGATCCCATCGGTCTTCGATAGGCCGTCGGCACCCATCGGATACCAAAGTATCGGTGATTTGCATTCCGTTGCTGCAGCAAGCGGGCCGGTGTCTATGAATGATCCGTTTCCGCGAAACTGCGAGTCGTTAACTATGATTAATTTTTCTCTCAGCGTTTGGTGGGCAAAGGCGCCCAGTTCGCAGAAGGCGCTCGGGCTTTCAAGAACAATGAGGATCCGATCTGCGATTGCCGAGATTTCGTGCTCAAGGTCCAGCGCATTCTTACCGTGGCCGACCTTAGCCAACTCATTGAACACGCCCTCGGCGTAGACCACCCGATAATCGGCCGAAATGCTTTCGACGAAGCGTTTAATTGCCTGTCGCCTTGGGGAGGGTACCCCCGGACTGCGGTTCGCTCCGCAGAGAAACAAGAGGCGGTTCGCACGTGACAGAGATGGATGGCGAACGCCCAATCGCGCGGCGAATTTCGCCAACTGCTTGCTTATCGCACTGTTCTTGTGTTTTAAGTCGCGCACGAGCATGCCTACTAGAGCGTCGATGGGAGCCGTTTTGGCCCGCCGTCGACTGACGGCGGGACGGAACGGCTCCCATCGCCAGAGAGGTAAAAAATCAAGGCGGATTGCGACCCGCAACCCGGTTCAATACATCCGAACAAATGCTAGGCAGAGAAATTATTGCCGAACCATTTTGCGCATGCAAGCAATAAATGCTTTTCCTTGTCGCGCTAACGATGCGTGGACGAGAGCTGGCTATATCGTCAGCTTCTTGAGATTGGTGCTGGCGTGAAAACTGGCGTCGCAGTGAACCCTGCATGGACAGTGGTTCTTCGTGGAGCCGGGAGAAATCGTGACGGGAAAACGCGCGTGAATAGTGGTTTTGATTAACGCGCTGGGCTTGGGAAGCTGAGGTAATGGCCATTATACGACGCCCGCAGAACGTGTAGTTCTACAAGGTTTGGCAACGACGTGGCAAGTGAGGTCGTTCGGGGGCTGGCAAACGGCTTTGCGTACCCCGCCGGGGGACTATCTCGGTGTGGCGTCTGCGCGAGCAGATCGACCGTGACGTGAGGCGGTTCCGTGGCACCCAGACCGGACGAAACCCGCCGGCGGCGTGCCTCTACCAGCCGATGTCGAAAATGGACGAGTCGGTGTCGGACGCATACAAGCCCGGGCAAGGCTTTCGAACTAACGTGACAGGTCTCTTACACGATCGTCAGTCTGGAGCCGACATGTCCGATTTCATCACCGTTCTGCGCAAAACCTGCCCGACGCCTGTCCTTGATGCGACCAAGTGGAAGCGCATCGGCGGCGATCCGCACACCGTGAACCTCAACGCGTACGTCTCGAAGGACGGCAGCAAGATCATGGGCACCTGGATCTGCACGCCGGGCAAGTTCGAGGTGAACTACGAGAAGTGGGAGTACTGTCACTTCCTCGATGGGTACTGCATCATCACGCCGGAAGGGGAGGAGTCGGTGCACCTGAAGGCCGGCGACGTGTTCGTGATCGAACCCGGCATGAAAGGGACGTGGGAAGTGGTGGAGACGGTGCGCAAGTACTTCGTCTTCGCCTGAGCGGGCGGTCGATTCGGCCCGGCCCACGCATACCGTCATCGCCCTGTATCCTCGCGGCTCACCAAGCCGCGAGGAGCAAACGAGGACTCCGGCTCAATCAATGAATGCCGATCCGGTCCGGAAATAGCGCGCCGAGCGTGGCAAAAGGCTCGGAGCGTTCTGCTATTCGGCTGCAACCCGTGACGAATGCGACGCGCGGTTGTCCGGCGATTACGCGACGACGATCGCCGCCGGTCCTGCACGCTGTCACGCAAACCCCTAAGATGCAGCGATCCGCCCATCGATTCCGCTGCAGCGCATGAACCATCCGCCTGCGCCGGACGTCTCTCCGGAGCCCGACCATGCGCATCACCGCCATCCACGAGCGCGCGATTCCCGTGTCGCGTTATGCCGATCCCGCGATTCCGTCCGGCGGCCTGACGACGAGCGCCGTCGCGGTCGTGACCGACGTCGTGCGCGACGGCCGCCCGGTGACGGGCTACGGCTACGCATCGATCGGCCGCTTCGCGCAGGGCGGTTTGATCCGCGAACGGTTCGCGCCGCGCCTGCTGGCCGCCGCCGATACGCTCGCCGATGACACCGGCACGAACCTCGACCCGTTCCGTGCATGGCGCGCGATGATGGCCGGCGAAAAGCCCGGCGGCCACGGCGAACGTTGCGTCGCGGTCGGCACGCTCGACATGGCGATCTGGGACGCCGCCGCGAAAATTGCCGACCTGCCGCTCAGTCGTTTTCTCGCCGACCGGCTCGAACGCACGGCGGCAACCCGCGTGCGCGTGTATGCCGGCGGCGGCTACCGCTATCCGCATGACGATCTCGCGCGCCTGTCGGACGAGATGCGTCGTTTCGCCGATCTCGGCTACACGCATGCGAAGATCAAGATCGGCGGCGCGGATCTCGACCAGGATCGACGCCGCATTGAAGTCGCCGCCGCGCACCTCGCGGGCAGTTCGCATCTCGCGGTCGACGCGATGAATACGTATGACGCCACGACGGTCGGCGCGGCCGCCGAGATGCTCGCACCGTTCGATCTCTGGTGGTTCGAGGACGTGTGCGACCCGCTCGACCTGCCGCTTCAGGCGGACCTCGCCGCACGATACGCCCCGCCGATCGCGGCCGGCGAAGCGCTGTTCTCGCTCGCGGAAGCGAAGCTGCTCGAGCGCTATGGCGGTTTGCGCCGCGATCGCGACGTGCTCGTGTTCGATCCCGTGCACGGCTACGGGCTGCCGGGCTATCTGCAGATCGTCGATCACTTCGTGTCGCGCGGCTGGCGGCGCGATGCGTTCTGGCCGCACGGCGGCCATCTGTTCTCGCTGCACGTCGTCGCGGCGCTCGGTCTCGGCGGCGCGGAAGTCAGCCCGTTCGCGTTCCATCCGTTCAGCGGATTGGCCGACGGCGAAACCGTCGACGCCGGATACGCACGCGTGCCGCAGGCGCCCGGTATCGGTTTCGAACTGCATGCCAACGCGCACGATACATTCCGCGCGATCCCGGTATCCGGTCGCTGAAACCTAAAGCGCATCGATCGCGAACCGAATCGCGAAGCCGAGCATCATCACCGCGACGAAGCCGTCGAGCACACGCCACGCGAGCGTGCGAGCGAACCAGGCACGGCACGCGCGTGCGCCATAGGCAAGCATCAGGAACCAGACGAGCGAAGCGGTCATCGCACCGATCGCGAACGGCGCGCGTGCGGACGGCGCATGACTCACGATCACGGTGCCGAGCAGCAGCACGGTATCGATCCACGCATACGGATTGAGCAGCGAAACGGCGGCGGTGGCGAGCACCGTGCTTGACCGCGTGGGTTCGGTGGCCGAGCGTGGACCCGTGACGTGTTCCGGCTGTCGTCGCCGGATCGCCGAGCGCAACGCGAGCAGGCCGTAACCGGCTAGATACGCGATGCCGGCCCACAGCGCGGCCGACACGACGCCGGGATGGCGCGACGGCAACGAAGACAACCCGCGCGCGCCGAGCGCGATCAGCAACGCGTCGCTGCCTGCGCAGACGAGGGCGATGGAGAGCAGGTGAGGGCTCGAGAGCGAGCGCTTGATGACGAAGGCGTCCTTGGGGCCGACCGACGTGAACAGGCCGGCGCCAAGCAGCAGGCCTTCGAGGAAGGCAGAGGTGTCGAGCACGAGCGGGCCGACAACCTCTTAAGCTGAACCGGTGATGGTTACGATGTGAGCAACGTTAAGGGGGGCCGGGGGGTGTTGTCAATGCCGCGCCGGGCGCCTGCGCGCCGATCACCGCGCCGCTGCATCGCCGAGGTTGAGCGCGACGAGCGCGCAGACGGTCAGCGCGAGGCCGGCGAGCTTCAGCGACGACACCCACTCGTCGAAGCAGACGATGCCGATCACGGCGGTGGCCGCGGTGCTGGCGGCGGCCCAGCTCGCGTACGCGAGCCCCAGTTCGAGCCGCTTCGTCGCGAGCGCCATCAGCCATACGGCGCAGGCATAGCAGGCGATCGTGAGCGCGGACGGCAGCGGGCGGGAAAAACCGGCCGAAAATTTCAGGCCGACGGAGCCGAGCACTTCGGCGAGAACACTGACGCCCAGCAGAAGCCAGGCAGACTGGAATGGGGACACGAACGGCCTCCTTACCCCGACGCTTATACCGAGCGGCGAGGAGAAGCGGAGGTGTCAGCGGTCCCCCCATGAAAGGAGCTTGGTACGCGCGATGGAGCCGCACTAAGCAAGCGCAGCACGGGTCACGTGCGATCGCTGCGATCGTTATTGCCGGCCGCCCACTCCGGCCGCTGCCCGAGTGTGTCGAACAGCCGGACGATCTCGCCCTTGACCTTCTGCACCGCGTTGCTGACGAGCGCCGTATCGTGCCAGCACAGCGACAGGTCGCGCGCGAACAGCCGGTGCGCGACCGTCGACAGCTTGAGCTTGCGTTCCTCGATCTCGACGTGCGCGGCCGTCCACGGCAGGATCGTCACGCCGAGCTGCGCCATCACGGCCGCGAACAGCAGCCCGGTCGAACTCGCCTCGAAGCTGATCTCGTACGACAGCCCGGCCTCGCGCATTGCCCAGTCGACGCGGTTGCGGATCGTGTTCGGCGCGCTCGGCAGCACGAGCGGCATCCGCGCGATCGCGTCGAGCGGCACCGGATCGTCCGGCACCTGGAATTCGGGCCACGTGATCAGGTACAGCGTCTCCGTCAGCAGCCGGTGGACCGCGATGCCGCGCGTGTCGACCGCATCGACGACGATCGCGAGATCGAGCCGCGCGCGTTCGAGCAGCGTGTCGAGATCGGCGCTCGGCGCCTCGATCAGCTCCAGCATGATGCCCGGGTAGCGGTCGCGCACCGCGCGGGCGAGCGGAATGGCCAGCACGCGCGCGGTGCTCGACGGCATGCCGACCGTCACGCGGCCCTGCGGCGTGTCGGCGTCGCGGCGCAGCAGCTCGCGCGTGCCGTCGGCCTGGCGCAGCAGGTCGAGCGCGTGCTGATACAGCGTGCGGCCGGCGGCGGTCGGCGCGACGCCGCGCACGCTCCGCTCGAGCAGCTGCATCCCGAGATCCTGTTCCAGATTGCGCATCTGCTGGCTCACCGCCGGCTGTGCGACGTGCAGCGCCTCGCTCGCATGCGTGACGTTGCCGCATTCGACGACCTTCACGAAATAGCGCAACTGTCTCAAGTCCATCGCCGCCGTCTCCCGGTTCGAGTCATAAGCCAATCCGATCGAGCAAGATGAATATCATATTTTTCCGCGATCGATCGGGTTTCTATACTCGTCTCACAAAAGAGCCCGACTGCCGGCCATTCCGGACCGGACGCGGCGAACGTGCCGGCCCTGCCGGCAAGGAGACGAAGATGTTCAAGGCGATCGACGCGCCGGCGGCCGGCGCGAAGCCGCGGCGCACGCCGCTCACGCGCGAGCAGGTGAAGGGCTTCTGGGCCGTCTACGCGGGCTGGGTGCTCGACGGCGTGGATTCGGTGATCTACGCGCTCGTGCTGATTCCCGCGCTGACCGAACTGCTGCCGGCGTCCGGCATCGCGGCGACGCCCGCGAATCTGGGGATGTACGGGTCGATCCTGTTCGCGCTGTTCCTGATCGGCTGGGGGCTGTCGTTCGTCTGGGGGCCGCTCGCCGACCGCTTCGGCCGCGTGCGCACGCTCGCCGCGAGCATCCTGATCTACTCGGTGTTCACGGGCGCGGCCGCGTTCGTGCACGACGTATGGGCGCTGGCCGCGTGCCGGCTGATCGCCGGGATCGGCGTCGGCGGCGAGTGGGCGCTCGCGGGCACCTACGTGGCCGAGAGCTGGCCGGAAGACCGTCGCAAGATGGGCGCCGGTTACCTGCAGACGGGCTACTACTTCGGCTTCTTCATCGCCGCCTGCCTGAACTACACGATCGGCGCGACCTACGGCTGGCGCGCGATGTTCCTGTGCGGTCTGGCGCCCGCATTGCTCGCGGTGTTCACGGTGATGCGCGTGAAGGAGCCCGGGCAGTGGCGTCGGCACGACACGCGCGACGGCGACGTGGCCGACGCGCGGCGCGCGCACCCGCTGCGCGAGATCTTCGCGCCGGCGTTCCTGCGCCGCACGCTGACGAGCGCGAGCCTCGTCGGCGTCGCGATCGTCGGGCTGTGGGCCGGTTCCGTCTACGAGGCGAGCGCGGTCAGCACGCTGGCGGCGCGCGCGGGCATCGATCATGTCGGCGCGCTGCGGCTCGCGTCCGTTGGTGCGGCGATCCTGTCGTGCGCGACGATCGCCGGCTGCCTGGTCGCACCGTGGCTGTCGGAGCGGCTCGGCCGACGCACCGCGCTCGGCGTGTATTTCGCGGGAATGGCGGCCTCGATCGTGTTCGCGTTCGGCTGGGCGTTCTACCAGCCGAACGGGCTGGCGGCGTTCATGGTGTCGCTCGCGTTCCTCGGTTTCTTCGGCGGCAACTTCGCGATCTTCTCGTTGTGGCTGCCCGAGCAGTACCCGACGCGCGTGCGCGCCACCGCGTTCGCGTTCAACGCGTCGGTCGGCCGCTTCATCGGCGCGGGCGTGAACTTCCTGCTCGGCGCCGCGATTCACGGCTACGGGTCGCTCGGCGTGCCCGTCGCGTGGACGGCGGCCGCGTTCGGACTCGGCATCCTGATCCTGCCGTTCGCGGTCGAAACGCGGCATCAGACGCTGCCCGAATGAGCGCCACACGCGCGTCGTTCGCTTCCACGCCACACCCAGTCATCAATATCAGGAGTCCGGAATGCAGGCATTGAAGGGAATCAAGGTCGTCGATCTGAGTCGCGCGCTGTCGGGGCCATTCTGCTCGATGGTGCTCGCCGATCTCGGCGCCGACGTGATCAAGGTCGAGTCGGGGCCGCACGGCGACATGAGCCGCGCATGGGGGCCGTTCGATCGCGGCGTGAGCACGTACTACCTGTCCTGCAACCGCAACAAGCGCGGTATCTGCGTGGACTTCCGGCAGCCAGCGGGCCTCGACGTCGTGCGGCGGCTGATCGCGCAGGCCGACGTCGTGATCGAGAATTTCAAGGCCGGCACGATGGATGCGATGGGGCTCGGCTACGCGGCGCTGAGCGCGCATGATCCGCGGCTCGTGATGGGCAGCGTCACCGCGTTCGGCCCGCGCGGCCCGCTGCGCGACTGGCCGGGCTTCGACCAGATCGCGCAGGGTTATGCCGGGCTGATGAGCCTCACCGGGTTCGCGGACGGCGAGCCGACCCGCACGGGTACCGCGATCGGCGATCTTAGCTCGGGAATGTGGGTCGCGACCGGCGTGATGGCCGCACTGTTCGAGCGCGAGCGCACCGGTCGCGGCCAGCATGTCGGCACGTCGCTGCTCGAAAGCCTCGTTGCGCTGCTGAGCGTGCACGGGCAACGCTACCTGAGTCTCGGCGACGTGCCGCGCCGCACCGGCAATGCGCATGCGGTGATCGCGCCGTACGGCGTGTTCGAGACCGCCGACGGGCCGCTCAACCTCGCGCCGATCACGACCGACATGTGGCTGCGGCTGTGCCAGTTGCTGGAGCTGCCCGAGCTGTCGGACGATCCGCGCTTCGCGACCAACGATGCACGCGTCGCGCATCGCGACGAACTCAAGGTGTTGCTCGAAAGCCGGCTGCGCACGCGCGGCAAGCGCGAATGGACGCGGCGTTTCGTCGAAGCCGGGTTGCCGGCCGGGCCGATCAACACGCTCGACGAAGTGTTCGACGATCCGCAGCTCGCGCATTGCGGGCTGGTCGAGCCGGTTGCGCATCCGACGCTCGGCACGCTGCGCCAGGTCGTCACGCCGCTCGGCGGGATGGGCGACGACCTGCCCGCGCCGCGCACGCGCCACGCGCCGCCGCTGCTCGGCGAGCATACGGTCGACGTGCTGCGCGAAGCGGGCTACGGCGACGACGCGATCGACCAACTGCTGGCCGGGCGTGCGATCTTCCAGGCGGAAGCCGTGGCGGAGGCCGTGCAATGACCGCCATGACGAAACACGACAGCGCGTCGACCGTGACGGTCGACATGGTCGGCGAGCGGATCGCGCGCGTGCGGTTCGCGAATCCGGCGCGGCGGCATGCGCTCGACGCACCGTTGCTCGATGCGCTGGTCGCGCACCTCGATGCGCTGGCCGGGCATCGTCCGCCGCCCGTCGTGATCCTGTCGAACGACGGCAGCGGCGACGTGTGGAGCGCGGGGCACGACCTGCGCGAACTGGCGGACGATCGCGATCCGCTCGCCTACGGCAAGCCGCTCGAACGCGCGCTGCGGCGCGTGCGGACCTATCCGGGCGCGGTGGTCGCGGCGGTCGCCGGGTCGGCGTGGGGCGGGGCCGTCGATCTCGTGATGAGCTGCGACCTCGTCGTCGCGGCGCGCGACGCGCGTTTCGCGATGACGCCGGCGAACCTCGGCCTGCCGTACTCGACGAGCGGCCTGCTGCGTTTTTACGACAACCTGCCGATTCACGTGCTGAAGGAAATGTTCTTCTGCGCGCAGCCGCTCGATGCGGCGCGCGCCGCGCATCACGGGCTCGTGAACCGGCTGGCCGAAGCCGGTGGTGTCGACGACGCGGCGCTCGACGTCGCGCGCACGATTGCCGCGAAGGCGCCGCTTGCCGTGCATGCGGTGAAGGAGCAGTTGCGCGTGCTGCAGGACGCGCGGCCGCTGCCTGCCGACGCATTCGAACGGATTGCCGAGTTGCGCCGGCAAGCGTGCGAAGGCGCCGACTTCGACGAAGGGTTGCGTGCGTTTGGCGAGCGCCGAGCGCCGCGGTTTCGCGGCGTCTAGGCGGGTTCGGTCGCGCTGCGGCGGTGCGCTACATGCCGCCGAGCGCGTGCACGCCGACGAGCAGCAACGCGCCGAGCGCGATCAGCAGCAGGGCGTGAATGCGCGTGTAGATCACGCACAGCGTCGACGCCACCGCGATCGCGCGCGCGGCCCAGCCGCCGTCGAGCGCCTGCAGCAGCACCCAGACCGATGCGAGGATCATGCCGGCCGCGACCGGGCGCAGGCCGGCTTCGAGCGCGATCTGCCAGCGCTTGCCCTGGTGCCGCCGCCACAGATGCGCGACGCCGTAGATCAGGAACGCGGTCGGGCCGAACAGCGCAAGCGTCGCGATCACCGCGCCCCAGAAGCCCGCGACCTGCCAGCCGATCAGCGTCGCCAGCAGCGAGCCGGGGCCCGGCGCCATCCGCGCGATCGCGAAGTCGTTCACGAATTGCGTGGCGGTCATCCAGTGATGCACGTCGACGACCTGCCGCTGGATGTCGGCGATGATCGCCTGGCCGCCGCCGATCGTCGCGATCGACAACGGCGCGAATACGCCGAACAGGGCCGCATAACGGGGCGACACGGTCATCGCGTATCGTTCCCGGCCGGTGCCGGTGCCGGTGCCGGTGCCGGTGCCGGTGCCGCGGCCGCGCGGCGGTATTCGAGCGCGACGCTCAGCGTGCCGCCGATCAGCACGGTCCACACGAGCGGCCAGTGCAGCACCGCAACCGACACGAACGTGAGCGCCGTTACCACGAACGGCAGTGCGCGACGCGGCAGCCGCCGCACGGCGGTGACGGCCATCGAGATCGACAGTCCGATCGCCGCGGCTGCGGCGCCGGCGAGCGCGACATGCGTGAGCGGGAAGCGCGTGAGGGTCGAGAACGCGACGCCGAACAGCACGATCAGCACGGCCGGCGGCGCGATGATGCCGGTGAAGCCGGCCACCGCGCCGCGCCATCCGGCGAGGCGGTAGCCGATCCAGATCGCGAGGTTCTTCACGTTGACGCCCGGCAACGCCTGCGACAGCGCGAGGCCGTTGAGGAACGCCTCTTCGTCGAGCCAGCGCCGCTCGTGGACGAAGTCGCGCATCATCCGCCCGCTCAGTCCGCCGCCGAAGCTGGTCAGGCCGATCTGCGTGAACGCGACGAACAGCGCGAGGAGGCCGGGCGGCGGTGCGTCGCCTGCGGGCGGCGCCGGGGAAGTCGTGGCGGTGGACGGGGGCATCGGGCGGGTAGCGCGTGGCGATCGGACGATCGCCCATGTTACAAGCGGCGCCTGTCAGCAGGCTGACATGGGCCCGGCGCCGGTGCGACGGCATCCGCAACGATCCGACGCGCTACGCGCGCACGACCGTCACGCCAGCCGCCTCGATCGGTTTCGTCAGCGCGGTGTCGGTTTCCTGCTCGACGACGACCGTCTGCGCCAGCGTGATCTCGCCGATCACGAACTGCGACGCCGCGCGCAATTTCGACTGCGACGCGAGCACGATGGTCTCGGCCGCGCGTTCCGCCAGCGCGCGCTTGATCGCCGCTTCCTCGAAATCGCCGGTGCTCAGCCCCGCGACCGGATGGACGCCCGTGACGCCCATGAAGTACAGGTCCGCGTGGATGCGTGCGATGCCTTCCATCGCCGCCGCGCCGACCGCGACGATCGAATGCTTGTAGAGCCGCCCGCCGATCAGG
Source organism: Burkholderia sp. YHN3-13 (assembly GCF_055810675.1). Taxonomy (NCBI): domain Bacteria; kingdom Pseudomonadati; phylum Pseudomonadota; class Betaproteobacteria; order Burkholderiales; family Burkholderiaceae; genus Burkholderia; species Burkholderia sp. YHN3-13. The sequence continues at coordinate 82,786 of NZ_JBVVNQ010000012.1, forward strand.
ATCACGTCGATCGACGGATGCGCGGCCAGCGCGACCGCGACGCTCGGGCTGTGCGTGACGATCGTCGCGCGCAGGTCGGCCGGCAACTGGCCGACGAGCAGCGCGGAGGTCGTGCCGCCGTCGATGATCGCGACCTGGCCGGGCGCGATCATCTCCGCGGCCCGCCGCGCGATGCGCCGCTTTTCCGCCGTCTCGAGCGCCTCGCGCTGCGCGAACGGCGCGACGGCCGGCGACGCCGGCAGCGCGCCGCCATGCACGCGCTGCAGCAGGCCTTCGGCCGCGAGCTCGCGCAGGTCGCGGCGCACCGTGTCTTCGGACACGCCGAATTGCGCGCTCAGCTCGACGGCCAGCACCTGGCCGTCGCGCGCGAGCGCATCGAGGATCGCCTTCTTGCGTTGGGTCGTCAGCATCGTGATTGCACGAAAATTCTTGAAATTGCACGAAACTGCACGTTACCATGGGCGCCGTCTTTTGTCGAACGGGAGGCTGCAATGGCTGCAACGCATGACCGGGTGCGCATCGTCGATACGACGGTGCTGTCCGATGACTGGTATGTGCTCAGGAAGGTGACCTTCGATTTCCGGCGCCGCGACGGAACGTGGCAGCGCCTGAGCCGCGAGACCTACGATCGCGGCAACGGCGCGACGATCCTGCTGCGCCATGCCGGCACGGGCGACGTGCTGCTGACGCGGCAGTTCCGGATGCCGGCGTTCGTGAGCGGCCACGACGGCATGCTGCTCGAAGCGGCGGCCGGCCTGCTCGACGACGAAACACCCGAAGCGCGCATCCGCGCGGAGGCCGAGGAGGAGACCGGCTATCGCGTGCGCGGCGTGCGCAAGGTGTTCGAGGCGTTCATGAGCCCCGGCTCCGTGACGGAGAAGCTGCATTTCTTCGTCGGCGAATACGATGCGTCGCTGCGCACCGGCGACGGCGGCGGCGTCGCGGAGGAGGGCGAGGATCTCGAAGTCGTCGAGATGCCGCTGCAGGCGGCGCTGGACGCGGTCGAGCGCGGCGAGATCGTCGACGCGAAGACGATCATGCTGCTGCAGTACGTCGCGCTGCGGGAAACCGCCGGCGCGCGCGCCGCATGACGCCGCGGCTCGTGCTGGTCGCCGGCCCCTACCGCAGCGGCACCGACGGCGACCCCGCGCGCATCGCCGCGAACCTGCACCGGCTGGAGACGGCGGCACTCGCCGTGTATCGCCGCGGGCATGTGCCGATGATCGGCGAGTGGGTATCGCTGCCGCTCGCGGTCGCGGCCGGGTCGCGGCAGGTCGGCGACGCGATCAGCGAGACGTTCCTGTATCCGGCCGCGCACCGGCTGTTGCGACGTTGCGATGCGGTGCTGCGGATCGACGGCGCATCGCGCGGAGCGGACATGGATGTCGGCCTTGCACGGCAGCTCGGCAAGCCGGTCTATTTCTCGGCCGACGCGATCCCGGTCGAGCAGGACGATTCGGATCGCTGAGCGGGCAGCGCGGCGCCGGGCCGACGGTTCGCGGGCGGCCTCGCCGTAGCGGCTGCTGTCCGCATGGGGGCGGCCGGACGAGCGCGGCATCGCGCCGCTGTATCGCGCTGGCGTCGCGACGCTCGAACGGGCGTATGATCGCGTCGCCACCCGCGCAACGTTCGACGTTACCGCCTCCCCATCATGCCGTTCTCCGATTCCGTTGATTCCGCCGCCGCGCAACTGCCCGCCGATCTCGTCGCCGCCGCCGTCGATGCGCTCGCACGCGCCGACGCGTTGCTCGTGACGGCCGGCGCGGGTATCGGCGTCGATTCGGGGCTGCCCGATTTTCGTGGCACGGACGGCTTCTGGCGCGCATATCCGGCGCTGCGTCACGCGCGTCTCGAATTCCACGAGATTGCGTCGCCGCACGCATTTCGCGCGCGTGCGCCGCTCGCGTGGGGATTCTACGGGCACCGTCTGGCGCTCTATCGCGCGACGGTGCCGCATGCGGGCTTCGCGATCCTGCGCCGCTGGATCGACGCGATGCCGAACGGCGGCTTCGTGCTGACGAGCAACGTCGACGGCCAGTTCCAGAAAGCCGGCTTCGATCCGGCGCGCATCGTCGAGATTCACGGGTCGATTCACGCGATGCAGTGCCTGCGGCCGTGCACGGACGATACGTGGGAGGCGGCGCCGTTCGTGCCGGATGTCGACGAGGCGACGTGCCGCCTGATCGGCGACATGCCGGGCTGTCCGCATTGCGGCGGCCTCGCGCGGCCGAACATCCTGATGTTCGGCGATACCGGCTGGCTCGGTGCGCGCTACGACGCGCAGGAACGCGGGCTGGAAGACTGGATCGCGCAGGCCGGGCGCGTCGCCGTGGTCGAGATCGGCGCGGGCACCGCGATTCCGACCGTGCGGCTGCTGAGCGAACGGCTCGGTGCGGACGTGATCCGCATCAACGCGCGCGAAGCGCAGGCGCGCCGTTCCGACGTGATCGGGCTGGAAGGCGGTGCGCTTGCGACGTTGACCACGCTCGATCGCGCGTGGCGCGGCGGCTGAGCACCTCGCCACGGGCCGAGCGGCGCCGATCGCGCCGTTACGGCCGGGCGACGAGCGCCTGCACGAGGGCCGGCGCGACGGGCGAACCGAGGCCGGTGACGTAGTCGTAGCCGCCGGCCGCGCTGCAGACGCTGCCGCAAGTGCCGTTGGACCCGGTCGTCACGTCGTGAAAGGCGCTGCCATACGCGTTCTTGCCGACCGTATAAAGCGCATCGTAGGTGCCGCTCAACGACCGCTTGCCGGCCGCCATACGCAGCGAATTCGCGATCGCGACGAGCGCCGACCATTGCGGCGCGCCCGCGCTCGTGCCGCCGACCTGGAACCAGCCGGCCTGCCCCTGATAGGCGACCGAGTCGTACACCGCGAAGCCGCTGGACGGATTCGCGTCGTAGCTGACGTCGGGCACGCCGCGCTTGCCGGCCACCGGAATCGGCCATGCCGTCTGGCCGGCCGGCTCGGCCTCGGTGGTGCTCACGCCGCCGCCGCTGCCGCTCCACGCCGCTTCGCCGACGTAGTTGCCGGCGCTGTCGGACGACAGCGTCGTGCCGCCGACCGACACCACGTACGGCGACGCGGCCGGGTATTCGGTCCCGGTGCCGCTGTCGCCGGACGACGCGACGAACGTGACGCCCGCGACGCTGAAGTGGCCGTCGAAGCTGGTCTCGCTGCTGAACTCGTTGCCGCCGAAACTCATCGATACGACCGACGCCCCGCGCTTGACGGCCACGTCGACCGCGGCCAGGAGGTCGCTGAAGCTGGCCGACGCGGCCTCGACGAGCATGATCTTCGCCTTCGGCGCGATCGCATGCACCCATTCGACGTCGAGCGAGATCTCGAGCGCCCAGCCCGAATCGGTCTTCGGCCGTGCGCCATGCGCGTACACCTTGGTGAAACAGCCGTTCGACGACGTGCAGGCCGGCAGCGAGAACGCGTTGCTGAACACGCCGAGGTCCGACTCGATCTTCGGATCGTCGTATGCGTCGACGATCGCGACGACCATCCCGTCGCCCTGGTTCGCGATCGAGTCGAACCCGTATGCGTGCCGCGTGAGCGCGGGCGTGAGGCCCGCGATCGTGGCCGTGCTCGCGCGCTGCTTCGTGTGGAACGGCGGCCGCGCGAATCCTTTCGGCGCGCGGTTGCCTTCGACGTAGGACTGCGGCCCGTTGCCGTCGGCGAGCACGCCGCCCGATGCGAGCAGCGACGCGCACAGCGCCGGAATCAACATGGATGACAGGCGGATCTTGTTCATTTCTCGAGTCTCCATGTCGATGGAGTGGCGTGGCGAAACAATTTTACGAAATCGACGAAATCAATTGAATCGAATATCGGCCGGATGCGGGAATGCCTGATGAGGGTAAATCCGTGGAATGCCCGTATAAGCAGACGTTTGCCGGGTCGACGGGGGAAATGAATTGTCTTTTTGTCTTTTAAAAATCCGATAAATAATCATCGTATTAAAACGAATTTGTCATGCCGGATTGAATTGTTCGGAAATATCGATTACGTCGCGCTGGCGAAAATAACGGAAGGCCTCGAACAGCCGCGGCACGATCGGGCGCGTACCGGCCCGCCTGCCGGCATTGCCGCCGTCGCGCGATTCCGCATACAGTTCAGCGTGGGCCGTGTCCGCCGCGCGGCGTCGTCAGTGAGGAGTGGCCTTGTTCTATTCGATCGTCGCGATCTTCGTCGGCGCCGGGCTCGGCGCGCTGCTGCGCTGGTTCCTGAGCCTCGCGCTCAACGCACTCTTTCCGGCCGTGCCGCTCGGCACGCTCGCGTCGAACCTGATCGGCGGCTACGTGATCGGCGTGGCCGCCGTCGTGTTCACGGCGCGCGTCGGGCTGCCGCCCGAGTGGCGGCTGTTTGTGATCACGGGTTTCCTCGGCGGCCTCACGACGTTCTCGACCTATTCGGTCGAAGTGATGACGCATGCGCTCGAGGGCGAATTCGGATGGGCATTGGCGGTGGCTGCCCTACACTTGACTGGATCGTTCGCGCTGACGGCGCTCGGCATGTGGACCGCGCGCGCGTGGCTTGCGGCGGCCTGAGCCGGCCGCCATCGGAGGGTGCGATGGACCGCGTCTTCTTGCGCTTTTACGTGCACGAGCAGCACCGGCTGCACTGGAAACCGCTGTGGGAATGGCTGCTGGAGGAGGCGAACCGGATGGGCGTCGCGGGCGGGTCCGCGTTTCGCGCGATGGCCGGCTTCGGCCAGCATCGCGTGCTGCACGAGGACCGCTTCTTCGAACTGCAAGGTTCGCTCGCGATCGAGGTCGAATTCATCGTCACCGAGGACGAGGCGCAGCGGTTGCTCGAGCGGCTGTCGCACGAGAAAGTACGCGTGTGCTACGCGATGATGCCGGCGCGCTTCGGCGTGATCGACACGCTCGGCGCACCGCCGGCGCAGGGGCCGGCGGCGTAGGGTGGCGTCGACTCAGATACCGAACATCGTCAGCGACACGGCGGCGCGCGTGACGATCATCAGCAGCACCTGCACGATCACGAACAACAGGATCGGCGACAGGTCGATGCCGCCGAGGTTCGGGATCACGCGGCGCAGCGGGTTCAGGAACGGCGCGGTGAGCTGGTAGAGGATCGGCATCGCCGGCGAGCGCGGGTTGAGCCACGACAGCAGCGCCATCAGGATCGTCATCCAGATCACGAGATTGAGCGCCCACTTCACGACGGTGAGCAGCGCGACCACGACGAGCGTCGCGATCACCGCGGCCGGATCGAAGCCGGCCATCACGACCATCAGCACGACGTAGACGAGCGCGGTGAGCAGCGCGGCGACGACGCTGGCCCAGTCGATGCCGCGCACGCCGGCGATCACGCGGCGCAGCGGCAGCACGAGCCAGTTGGTCGCCTGCAGCACGGCCTGCGTGACGGGGTTGTACGGCGGCACGCGGACGGCCTGCATCCAGACGCGCAGGATCAGCGCGGCGCCGAACAGCGTGAAGACGGTATTGAGCAGAAAACGGGCGATCTCGCCGAACATCGTTGGCATCCTTTTTATACAGTCAGTAGCGTGCGGCCGCCAACGCCGGTTGGCGGCGCATCGGCCGACACCTTATCACGCCTCGTCGCGCGACGGGGAGGGGGGCGCGGCCGTGCGCGCGAGCGACGTTTCGACGGCTTCGGCCAGCGCCGGCAGCGACGCCGGCGGGGCGGCACGCTTCGCCGCGAGCGCGACCGCGCGGCGCGTCAGCAGCGCATACAGCGCCGCGTGATCGCCGCCGCGCGCCTCGAGCAGCGCGAGCTGGCGTTCGACGATACCCGTATCGCCGCGCGACACCGGGCCGGCCAGCGCGTTGGCGAGCCCCTTGTCGCGGGCGGTCTCGATCGTGCCGGCGAGCATCGGCAGCAGCGCGCGCAGCGCGGCATCCTCGTCGAAGCCGAGGCCGCGCCACAGCTCGACCGCTTCCGACAGCCCGCACAGCGCGAAGCTCGCCGCGTAGTGCGCGGCCGCGTGGTAGAGCATCCGGCCGCCGGCCGGAATCGACAGCGGATGGCAGCCGAGTACGGCAGCAAGCCGCAGCAGCGTCGCATGCAGCGCGCCGTCGGCTTCGATCGTGACCGAGCAGCCGTCGATGCGCGCGAGGTCGGCATCGGTGCCGCCGAACAGGTAGAGCGGATGAAAGCCGCCGGTGGCCACGCCTTGCTGCTTCGCCGGATCGAGCAGCGCAACCGCCGACGCGCCGCTGCAGTGGACGACTGCCTGGCCGGCGGCGCGCGACGCGTCGAAGCGCAGCGCCGCGGCGGTCGGTGCGAGATGGTCGTCGGGCACCGTCACGAAGATCAGGTCGGCGGCATCGGCAACCTGCTGCGGCGTATCGACTGCCCGGCACCCGTCGATGCGCGCGGCGAGGTCGGCCGCCGACGCGGGCGTGCGGCTCGCGATCGCGACGACGGGGAAGCCGGCTTGCGCGAAGCGCTGCGCGACGCAGCGCGCGAGGCGGCCGGCACCGATGAAGCCGAGGCGGGGGATGTCGGGAAGCGGCATGGCGGCGGACGTAAGCAAAAACGAAGCAACCGCCAGTATCGCAGGAATGTCGGTGGCGCTGCGCAAGGGCGGCTGCCGTGCCATGGCAGGTATTCATGACCGGTGTGCGGCCCGGTCTCCCTGCGTACCGATGCCCGGCGTCACGGCCGAATGACGACCGGAGAATCCGACCCCGAAACATGGCGCGTGCCCGCGTCGCTTGAAATGTCGGCATCTTGTCTCAAATTTGTAATCGTTCATTACGTGCGTGTACCCGCTGCGCGTGCCGTATCCGGTAAGACTGACCGGCCCGTGTGTCGCGACCCGAGTCGTCGGACGGAATCGCGCGTTCCGCAAGGGTCGCCGCCCGCTCAGGACGCCATGCCGCAGGGCATCTCCCGCTGCGTGCAATTGCAATTTGCAACAAATGCGCGATACGCGAGGGGCGGGTTTTCGCTACATTGCTTCCATGCGACGTGCATGCCCGCCGTTGCCGACAGGAGCGCACAAAATACCGCTCCAGCAGGAGAATCGAAGTGAAAAAGCTCATTCCGTTCATCGCCGCCGCCGCGCTGGGCCTGGGTGCCGCAAGCGCCGCGCAGGCCCACGTGTCGATCGGGGTCGGCATCGGTATCCCGGTCGCGCCTGCGTACCCCGTTTATGCACCGCCGCCGCCCGTGTACTACGCGCCGCCGCCTCCGCCCGTCTATTACGCGCCTGCACCGGCCTACTATGCGCCGCCGCCCGCCGTGGTCGTCGGCGGCTACTACGGTCGCCCGTACTGGCGTCACGGGTACGGCGGCTGGGGCCACCACGGCTACTGGCGTCGCTGATTCGTCCCGCGCGGCCTGACCGCGCGTGGCAAAACGGCGCAGCGTCCCGCCAGGGGCGCTGCGCCGTTTTTCTTTGCGGCGGCCGCTTGACGGGCGGCCCGTGCGGGCCGTCGTCGCCTACACCGCGTGCACGATCAGGTCGCGGTAGCCGCCGACGATCACGCTGTACGAGAAATACGCGAACAGCAGCGCCGACGCGATATGGCACGCGCGCATCAGCCCGGCGCCCGCGCGCTTGCGGCCCTGGCTCGCGAGCGTGCACATGAAGAGCGTCCACGCGAGGCCGCCGAGGAAGAAGCCCGACAGGAACACCGACGCGGTGGCCGGCGTGGTCGCGCCGGCCTTTGCGATCAGTGCGCCGCCGACCGCCGCGAACCACAGGATCGCGCTCGGCGACGACATCGCGAGCAGCATCCCGCGCAGGAAGCTGCGCCGCGCGCTCGCCCGCGGCTGCGGGGCGTCGTCCGCGTCGTCGTCGGCCGCACTGGCCGGCGCCAGTGCTTCGCGCGCCATCTTCCACGTGAGAAACAGCAGGACCGCGCCGCCACCGATCCACACGATCCAGCGCACGGGCTCGAACTGCAGCAGCACGGCCATTCCCGCGAGCGCGAGCGCCGCATAGACGAGATCGCCGACGCACGAGCCGAGGCCGAGCCAGAAACCCGGCCGGAAGCCGTGCGATAGCGTCAGCGACAGCATCGCGACGTTCACGAGGCCGATGTCGAGACAGAGCGACAGCGACAGGAAGAAACCGTCGGACAGCATGGAGGCGGGTGGAAAACTCATCTTCGTCGTTCTTGTGGCGATGGCGAGGCACGGGCCGGCGCGCGCCGGCCGCATGGCGTCAGAGGCCGATCTCCTGCCAGAGCCGGTCGACGCGCGCCTTCACGGCCGCGTCCATCTCGATCGGGCGGCCCCATTCGCGATTCGTCTCGCCGGGCCACTTGTTGGTCGCGTCGAGCCCCATCTTCGAGCCGAGACCGGCCACCGGCGATGCGAAGTCGAGATAGTCGATCGGCGTGCTGTCGACCATCACCGTGTCGCGCACGGGGTCGACGCGCGTCGTGATCGCCCAGATCACTTCCTTCCAGTCGCGGATGTTCACGTCCTCGTCGACGACCACGATGAACTTCGTATACATGAACTGCCGCAGGAAGCTCCACACGCCGAACATCACGCGCTTCGCGTGGCCCGCGTAGCTCTTCTTCATCTGGACGATGGCCATCCGGTAGCTGCAGCCTTCGGGCGGCAGGTAGAAGTCGGTGATCTCGGAGAACTGCTTCTGCAGCAGCGGCACGAACACTTCGTTGAGCGCGACGCCGAGCACGGCGGGCTCGTCGGGCGGCTTGCCGGTGTAGGTCGAGTGGTAGATCGCGTCGCGGCGCATCGTGATGCGCTCGACGGTGAACACCGGGAACCACTCCTGCTCGTTGTAATAGCCGGTGTGATCGCCGTACGGGCCTTCGAGCGCGTGCTCGTACGCGGCCGACGCGTTGCCGGCCGGGCGCGGCGGTGCGCCGGCAGGCGCGGGGGCAGGGGCGCCTTCCTGCGGATGGATGAAGCCTTCGAGCACGATTTCCGCGCGCGCGGGCACCTGCAGCGTGTCGACGCCGGGCGTCAGGCACTTCGCGAGCTCCGTGCGGCTGCCGCGCAGCAGGCCGGCGAACTGGTACTCGGACAGCGAATCGGGCACGGGCGTCACCGCGCCGAGCGTCGTGGCCGGATCGGCGCCGAGCACGACCGCGACCGGGTACGGCTTGCCGGGGTTCCGCAGCGCGAACTCGCGGAAGTCGAGTGCGCCGCCGCGATGGGCGAGCCAGCGCATGATCAGCTTGTTGCGGCCGATCAGCTGCTGACGATAGATGCCGAGATTCTGGCGCGACTTGTTCGGCCCGCGCGTGACCGTCAGGCCCCACGTGACGAGCGGCCCCGCATCGCCAGGCCAGCAGGTCTGGATCGGCAGCTTGTTCAGGTCGACGTCGTTGCCTTCCCAGACGATCTCCTGGCACGGCGGCGACGATACCGACTTCGGCGCCATGTCCCACACGGCCTTCGCGAGCGACAGCAGCTTGCCGGCATCCTTCAGGCTCTTCGGCGGATCGGGTTCCTTCAGCGCGGAGAGCAGGCGCCCGAGATCGCGCAGCGAATCGAGCGCGGCGTCGTCGCCCGCATCGACGCCCATCCCGAGCGCGACGCGGCGCGGCGTGCCGAACAGGTTGCCGAGCACGGGAAACGCATGGCCGGTCGGTGCGTTGAACAGCAGCGCCGGGCCGCCGGCGCGCAGCACGCGGTCGCACAGCTCGGTCATTTCGAGCACGGGCGACACGGGTTGCGTGACGCGCCGCAGTTCGCCGAGCGCCTCGAGGCGCTGGATGAAATCGCGTAAGTCTTTGTATTTCATGAAGAAGGTCCGGGCCGCCCGCATGACGGGCGGCGATGGGCGGGCGCAGCGGCCGGCTGCGGCCCCGAATCGACCGACGATTTTACCCCGCGCCGCCGCGCGGCCGCCCGGCAGAGAAAAAAGTCGATCGCGCGCAAACCCCCTACGGCACGGGATTTGCGATCTGAAGGCCCGTCTCAAATTACTTTTTGTTATAGATTTGCGTTTTTATAGTGTTGACGATCTATAAAACCCTGCTAGAATCCGCTCACATTGGCTGCAGGGTAAAAGGCTTCGAGCCGCCAATCACCGATCTTTGACGCAGCGCGTCACCGTCCGCCGAATCCTGCACGGCGTATCCGACGGCCTTAGTCGTAGTCCCAGCCAGCGCTACCAGACGCTGGTTTTTTGCGTGGGTGCCACCGCGTATGCCCGCCTCGCCCATTGTGCGAAGGTGCCGGCCCTCTTACACCGTGGCCTCGAACGGTACTTATACCGTTTCCCCGATGCCTGCACGTCCCAACCAAGGCGTGCGGCGTCGTGATTCCGCGGCGCGTTTTCTGTCTCGCCATCGAGCTGAGCGAGCCGCACGAGTCATGTTCATGGGAGATGATCTGAATGAACGCTTGGTTATCGTGGCGTCCCAATGAGCAGCATGCGCAGATCGTGCGCAACATGCTGCGTCGCGGGACGCGTGTCAGTCACCATCTATTCAGCGTTGTCGGCTGTTTCGCTGTCGCGGTTGCGCTTGCACTGTGGCTGCTGCCAACCGTCCGCGGCACGCTCGCCGCGAAGCTGATGCCGGTCGTATCCGCGGCCGTGCAGGCCGGGCCCGCCCGTTTGCTGTCCGGCCATCCGCTGCCGAACTTCGCGCCTGCCGGCGCGCAGCCGCAGCAGGAAGATGCGCCTGAAGCGGACGCGCTCGCGGTCGGCCTCGACGTCGCACCGGAAGCCGCCGCACCGGGCGCCCAGGCCGATGCATCCGATCCGGCCCGCAACGGCCCGTCGCCGGTCGCGCTGGCCAAGCTGATTCCCGCCCAGCGGGTTGCCGCCGATGCGCGCGACGATCGTGCGCTGGCGTCGAACCGCGAACAGGCGCTCGTCGCGACCTACCTGTCGCGCCGTTACCGCGTCGCGCAGGAGCCGCTCGGCCAGCTCGTCAAGGCGGCGTTCCAGACCGGCCGCGACGTCGGCCTCGATCCGCTGCTGCTGCTGTCCGTGATGGCGATCGAGTCGGGCTTCAACCCGTATGCCGAAAGCGGCGTCGGCGCGAAGGGCCTGATGCAGGTCATGTCGAAGGTCCATTCCGACAAGTTCGAATATTTCGGCGGCACCGATACGGCGCTGCAGCCGCTCGCGAACCTGCAGGTCGGCGCGCTGGTGCTGAAGGACTGCATCGCACGCGGCGGCTCGCTCGCGAACGGCTTGCGCATGTACAACGGTTCGACGAACCCCGACGACAACGGCTACGGTTCGAAGGTGATGGCCGAGCGCGGCCGCCTGCGCGACGTCGCGCGCGGCCGCAGCGTGCCGATCAACGCACCGCAGGCACCGGCCCAGCCGGCGAAGCCGATCGTCACGGCCGCCGTGACGGCGGCGGCAGGCGGCGCAAAGCGCGTGCACGCGACGCTCGACAGCGCGACGTCGGTGAAGGCCGCGCCGAAGGAAGCGTCGCCGCAGGACGACGCGAGCGTCGACACCGCGAAGCAGTCGCACGGCGATCGTTCGGAGCTCGGCGCGTAACGTCACGCGTTTCGCGCGATTCCGGCCGGCAGGCCATGAAAAAGGCACCCGATCCGGGTGCCTTTTCTTTTTGCGGCGGGTGAAACGCCCGTGTGCGGGCCGCGGCGTCAGTGCTGTCCGAACAGCGTCGCGAGCCGGTCGACCGCCTCTTCGAGCCGCGGGTAGGCCGTCGCATACGACAGGCGGATATAGTCGCGCGGCGCATGGACGCCGAAGTCCATGCCGGGAACCAGCACGACGCCGGCGTCGTGCAGCATCGCCTGCGTGAGTGCGGCGCTGTCGCCGGCTGCCGGGTGGGCGACGCCGCCGCAATGCGCGTACACGTAGAACGCACCGTCGGGCATCACGGGGACCGTGAAGCCGAGCCGTTCGAGCGCCGGCACGATGAAATCGCGGCGGCGCTTGAATTCGAGGCGGCGCGCTTCATAAAGGTCGAGCGTGGCCGGTTCGAAGCACGCGAGCGCTGCATGCTGCGCGAGCGCGGACGGGCAGATGAACAGGTTCTGCGACAGCTTCTCGAAGGTGCCGACCAGTGCGGGCGGCACGACGAGCCAGCCGAGCCGCCAGCCCGTCATGCTGAAATACTTCGAGAAGCTGTTCACGGTGATCACGTCGTCGCCGAACGACAGTGCCGACACGGGCGCCGCGTCGTAGCTGAGCCCCTGGTAGATCTCGTCGACGATCGTGAAACCGCCGCGGGCGCGCACGGCCTCGACGATCCGCTTCAGTTCGTCCGGTTCGAGCGACGTGCCGGTCGGGTTCGACGGCGACGCGAGCAGCACGCCGCGGGTGCGGTCGCCCCAGCGCGTGCGGACATCGTTCTCGGTGAGCTGGAAGCGCGCGTCCGGGCCGCTCGGCACGAGCACCGCGCGGCCTTCGGCCGCCGCGACGAAATGCCGGTTGCAGGGATACGACGGGTCGGGCATCAGCACTTCGTCGTCACGGCCCACGAGTGCGAGGCACGCGAGCAGCAGCGCGGCCGATGCGCCGGCCGTCACGACGATCCGCTCCGGGCTGATCGCGAGGCCGTACGCGCGCGCATAGTGGGCGGCGATCGCCTCGCGCAGCGGCGCAATGCCGAGCGCGCTCGTGTACTGCGTGACCCCGCGGCGCAGCGCGGCCGCGGCCGCTTCGACGACGGGCTCCGGCGCGGTGAAATCGGGCTCGCCGATGCCCATGTGGATAACATCGCGTCCAAGGGACTCGAGCCGCTGTGCCTCCTTCATCAGTTCCATCACATGGAAGGGCTGGATCGCGTCGACGCGTGCGGCGAGCGTGACGAGCGAATCGGCGGTGGTATTCATCGGCGGGCAGGGCGGAGGGGAGAAAGAATGAAAAACGGGCGCTTGCGCGCCCGTGAACAGACCAACGGTGTCAGCCGTTGCGGCGTGCCTGCGTTTCTGCAGGGCGCAGCTTCGCGGCGAGCTTGTCGAGCACGCCGTTCACGTACTTGTAGCCGTCGGAGCCGCCGAACGTCTTCGCGAGTTCGACCGCTTCGTTGATGATCACGCGGTACGGTGTTTCGACGTGGTGCGTGAGCTCGAACGTCGCGATCAGCAGCACCGCGCGTTCGACCGGCGAAAGCTGGTCGATCGGACGGTCCAGCGACGGCGTCAGCGCGTCGACGAGCGTGGCGTGCTCGCGGATCACGCCGTGCAGGATCGCGTCGAGCAGCTCCTTGTCAGCCTTGTCGTAACCGAGCGCGCCGCGCAGTTGCGCGTCGATCTCGCCGGAGGACGCGTTCGACAGCAGCCACTGGTAGAGGCCTTGCGTCGCCAGCTCGCGCGATTGTCGGCGGGCGCTCTTCTTCATGCGCGCTCCTCTTCGTCGTCTTCGTCTTCCTCTTCGTCCTCGTCGTCGCCGAGCTGGTCGAGGGCCATCGTCAGGTTGGCCATCTCGACGGCGACGCGTGCGGCGTCACGACCCTTTTCGGTCATGCGCGCGACGGCCTGCTCGTCGTTTTCGGTCGTCAGGACCGCGTTCGCGATCGGCAGGTTGAAGTCGAGGCCGATGCGGGTGATGCCCGCGCCGCTCTCGTTCGACACGAGTTCGAAGTGGTAGGTCTCGCCGCGGATCACCGCGCCGAGCGCGATCAGCGCGTCGAACTGGCCGCTTTCGGCGAGCTTCTGCAGCGCGAGCGGGATTTCCAGCGCGCCGGGCACCGACACGAGCAGCACGTCTTCACCGGTGACGCCGAGGCGTTCCAGTTCCTCGACGCATGCGTCGGCGAGGCCGTTGCACACCGGCTCGTTGAAGCGCGATTGCACGATGCCGATACGCAGGCCGTCGCCTTCGAGATTCGGTTGGTATTGTCCGATTTCCATGATCTTGTCCGTGGTGTGGATGAACGGTTATAGGGCGAAAGCGCCGTGGCGGGTTACGCGTTGGACGCCGGGCAGGACTTGGCTTCGCCGCCGGGCATCGGAATGAAGCCCGTGACTTCGAGGCCGTAGCCGGACATGCTGCCCAGCTTGCGCGGATTCGACAGCACCTGCATCTTGCCGACGCCGACATCGCGCAGGATCTGCGCGCCGATGCCGAACGTCTTGAAATCGACCGGCCGGCGCTTGAGCGCGGCCGCCTTTTCTTCCTCGTCGAACGCCTTGAAGACGTCGATCAGGTGTTCCTTGGTGTCGCCGCAGTTGAGCAGCACGATCACGCCGAGGTCGCGTTCCGCGATGTCGCGCATGGCGGCGTCGAGCGTCCACGAGTGCGTCGACACGCCCGTCTCGAGCAGGTCGAGCACCGACAGCGGCTCGTGCACGCGCACCGGCGTATCGACGTCGGGCGACGGCGTGCCGCGCACCAGCGCGATGTGCGGCGAGCCGCTCGGCTGGTCGCGGTACAGCACCGTGCGGAACGTGCCGTGAGCGGTCTGCATCGTGCGCTCGGCGATCCGTTCGATGATCGATTCCGTGCGGCTGCGGTACTGGATCAGGTCGGCGATCGTGCCGATCTTCAGGTTGTGTTCCTTCGCGAACTCGATCAGGTCCGGCAGGCGCGCCATCGTGCCGTCGTCCTTGATGATCTCGCAGATCACCGCGGCCGGCGTGAGGCCCGCGAGCGCGGTGAAGTCGCAGCCGGCCTCGGTGTGGCCCGCACGCACGAGCACGCCGCCCGGCTGCGCCATGATCGGGAACACGTGGCCCGGCTGCACGATGTGCTCGGGGCGCACGTCGTGCGCGACCGCCGTGGCGATCGTGTGCGCACGGTCGGCGGCCGAGATGCCGGTCGTCACGCCTTCGGCCGCTTCGATGCTGACCGTGAACGCGGTGCCGTACTGCGTGCCGTTGCGGTAGGTCATCAGCGGCAGGTGCAGCTGCTTGCAGCGTTCCTGCGTCAACGTCAGACAAACCAGGCCGCGGCCGTACCTGGCCATGAAGTTGATCGCTTCCGGCGTGACGAATTCGGCGGCGATCACGAGGTCGCCCTCGTTTTCGCGGTCTTCTTCGTCGACCAGGATCACCATCCGGCCGGCTTTCAGCTCGGCGATGATGTCGAGCGTGGAGGCGAGCGTCATAAGGGGGCGAGAAAGAGGAAAGTGCGTATTTTACGCCAGCCGGACGGCGTTTCGGCTGGCATGGGCCGCGCGCGTCGGGCAAGGGCCCCGGAACGTGTCGCGGGCGGCCTGCGCGGCGGGCCCGGCGGGCCGCCGCGCGTGACCGGCGCGCGGGTGCGGACGGTGGCGGGCCGGGCGGATCCCGGCCGCGCGTCACGCGTGCTGGTCGCGTCCGCCGAGGTAGTCGAGCTTGCCGAGCTCGACGCCGCTGTGGCGCAGGATGTCGTAGGCGGTCGTCACGTGGAAGAAGAAATTGGGCAGCACGAAGCTCAGCAGGTACGACTGGCCGGTGAACTCGATCGGGCCGACGCGCATCTTCAGCACGATCTGGCGCGTCTCGCTGCCGTCGATCTGCGCGGCGTCGAAGCCTTTCAGGTAGTCGATCGTCTTCTGGATGCGCGCGTGCAGTTCGTCGAAGGTCTGCTCGACGTCGGGAAAGCTCGGGATCTCGGTGCCGGCGAGCCGTGCGGCGCAGCCCTTCGCCGTATCGGTCGCGATATAGACCTGGCGGACGAGCGGCAGCATGTCCGGGTAGAGGCGTGCGCCGGTGAACACCGACGGATCGATCTGCTTCTCGGCCGCGTGCGCCTGCGCCTTGCCGAGGATGTGCTGCAGGTTGGTCAGGCCGCGGATCAGGACGGGCAGCGAGGCCTGGTACATCGAGATGGACATGGGAACGACTCCTGTGGGAAGAGGGGCGGCCGGTGTGCGGCGCGTCGTGCGTGGCGGCGTTGAAACCGCTGTCGACGCATCTTAGCGCGACGGCACGGCCCGTGCGCGTCGTTGGCCATTCGGCCGGGAGTCCTCGGACCGAATGGCCGCCGGTCCCGCTGGCGCGGTTTCAGGCACGCCGGAATCGCGGCCCTCGCGGGTATCGCGCCGCGATCCGGAAATTGTCGTATCATGAAACACGAAACACGAAATATGAAGCAACGGAGACCTGCATGATCGAACTCGACAGTGCCGCGTCGGCCGTCCTTGCCCGGCTGGCGTCCTTCGGCCAGGAAAACGACGCGCGGATGGCCGACCGCAGCCGCAAGATGCTCAACCTCGAACTGCCTACGGCCGAGCTGCTGTACCTGCTCGTCACCGGCGCGCGGCGTCGGCGCATGCTCGAAATCGGCACGTCCAACGGCTACAGCGCGATCTGGCTCGCGCATGCGCTGCGCGAAACGGACGGGCAGCCGCTCGTCACCGTCGAGTGTTCACCGGAGAAGGCCGGGCAGGCGAGGGCCAACCTGCGCGCGGCGTCGCTGCAGGACTGGGCGCAGGTGATCGAAGGCGAGGCGACGCAGGTCTGCGTGGCCGTGACGGGCCCGTTCGATTGCGTATTCTTCGATGCCGACCGCGTGAGCGCGCCGCGTCAACTGGCGCACCTGTTGCCGAAGCTGACGGCCGATGCGCTGCTCGTCGCCGACAACGCACTGTCCCATCCGGATGAAATCGCCGCTTATCTCGCCGCGGTCGACGCGACGCGCGAGTTCGACACGACGATCGTGCCGGTCGGCAAGGGGCTCCACATCGCACGTCGCCGGCGGCCGGCATGACGCGCGCCGCACTCGAGCGCACGACCCTGGGGCGCGACGCCTACGGGGCGATCCGGGAGATGCTGGTCGACGAAGCGCGCTTCGCGGCGGGCGAAAAGATCAGCATCGAAGCGCTGTCGCGCGATCTCGGCATCAGCCGCTCGCCCGTGTGGGCGGCGGTCTCGCGTCTGGAGGCCGAGGGGCTGCTGCAGGTCGTGCCGCGCCAGGGCGTGTTCGTGATCGCGTTCGACCGCGCGCGGGTCGTGGCCATCTTCGAGGCGCGAGAAGCGCTCGAAGGCATGGCCGCGCGCCTGGCGGCGCAGCGCATGACACCCGACGAGCGCGCAGCGCTGGACGAAGCGCTGGTGCGGCAGGCCCGCGCGTTCGACCGCCGCGACGGCGGCGCATACCGCGTCGCCAACCTCGATTTCCACCACGGGCTGCTCGCCGCCGCGCGCAATACGACGATCGAGACGTCGCTCAGGGCGCTGTACGCGCAGGTGCAGACGATGTGTGCGGGCGGTGCGAGCCCGATGGACGACTGGGAGCGGCTGGGCGGGAACGTCGCCGAACACCGGCAGGTGTTCGACATGATCGCGAAGCGCGATGCGGATGGCGCCGAGCGCGCGGCACGGGCGCATGTCCGGCAACTGCTCGACACGATTCTGGTGCGGGCGGGCGGAGGCGGCGCGGATACCTGAGCGCCGGCGGAATGCCGGCGGATGAGGGCCGGGCAGGATGTCGAAAAACGGCGACCGCCGATATCCGGATGTCGGGCCGTCAGCCGCCGCTTCGACGGTGGCCGCTGCGATCAGTCCTGATGCGCGCCCTGCGACGATGACAGCATCCGCTCGACATAGCGCGCGATCATGTCGACTTCGAGGTTCACCTTGTCGCCGGCCTTCACATGGCGCAGCGTCGTGACCTCGACCGTATGCGGAATCAGGTTGATCGAGAACTCGCAGCCGTCCGCGCGATCATCGATCGTGTTGACGGTCAGGCTCACGCCGTTGACCGTGATCGACCCCTTGTACGCGAGATAGCGGCCGAGCTCGCGCGGCGCGACGATGCGCAGTTCGTGCGATTCGCCGACCGGCGCGAAGCGCGACACGGTGCCGAGGCCGTCGACGTGGCCCGACACGATGTGCCCGCCGAGGCGGTCGTGCGCACGCAGCGCCTTCTCGAGGTTCACTTCGCCGGGCTGGGCGAGGCCGACCGTGCGGTTCAGGCTTTCGCGCGACACGTCGACGTCGAACGCGGTGTCGGTCTTCTCGATCACCGTCATGCAGGCACCCTGGATCGCGATGCTGTCGCCGAGCGCGACATCGGCGAGATCGAGCCCGCCGGCCTGCACGGTCAGGCGCACGCCGGCGTCGGCGGACGTGCCGAGCGGACGGATCGATTCGATGCGGCCGACGGCCGCGACAATTCCAGTGAACATCGTGACGGTTTCGTTCAGTGACGCGTGTCGGGCGGCGCGACACGCGCGAGGATCCGCAGGTCGTCGCCGATCCGCTCGACGCCGTGGAACGACAGTCGCGTGCGCGCATCGAGATGCGCCGGCGCGGCGAGGTCGAACATGCCGGCCGCGTCGGTGCCCAGCAGGCTCGGTGCGAGATAGACGAGCAATTCGTCGACGCACTGTTCGCGCAGCAGCGAGCCGTTCAGCTTGTGGCCGGCCTCGACGTGCAATTCGTTGACGCCGCGCGCGCCGAGCGCCGCCAGCATCGCCGGCAGGTCGACCTTGCCGTGCGCGTTCGCGAGCGGCACGATTTCGGCGCCGCGCGACTTCAGCACGTTCGCGCGCATTTCGCCGCCGGCGTCGAGCCGTCCGCAGAAGATCAGCAGCGGGGCGCCCTCGAGCAGCCGCGCGTCGAGCGGCAGGTCGAGGCGGCTGTCCACGAGGATGCGTTGCGGCTGGCGCGGCGTGTCGATGCCGCGCACGGTCAGCAGCGGATTGTCCTCGCGCACGGTGCCGATGCCGGTCAGGATCGCGCAGGCGCGCGCACGCCAGGCGTGCCCGTCGAGGCGCGCGGCCTCGCCGGTGATCCACTGGCTTTCGCCGGACGGCAGCGCGGTGCGGCCGTCGAGCGACGCGGCGGCCTTCATCCGCACCCACGGGCGGCCGCGCGTCATCCGCGACACGAAACCGATGTTCAGCTCGCCGGCTTCATGCGCGAGCAATCCGCAGCGCACGTCGATGCCCGCGTCGCGCAGCATGCCGAGGCCGCGCCCCGACACCTGCGGGTTCGGGTCTTCCATCGCGGCGACGACCTTCGCGACGCGCGCCTCGATCAGCGCGTTCGCGCACGGCGGCGTGCGGCCGAAATGGCTGCACGGTTCGAGCGTCACGTAGACGGTCGAACCCGCGACGTCGTATCCGCGTGCGCGTGCATCCTTCAGCGCCTGCACTTCCGCGTGATCCTGGCCGGCCGGCTGCGTGAAGCCTTCGCCGATCACGTCGCCGTCCTTGACGATCACGCAGCCGACGCGCGGGTTCGGCGCCGTCGTATACATGCCGCGCGCGGCGAGCGCGAGCGCGCGCTGCATGTGGGCGAAATCGATATCCGAGAACATGCGCGCGGCCCCGGGTCAGGCAGCGAGTGCCGCGAACGCGCGGCGCGCGGCCACGAGCGTCGCGTCGATCACCGCGTCGTCGTGCGTGCTCGACACGAAGCCGGCCTCGTAGGCCGACGGCGCGAAGTACACGCCCTCGTCGAGCATCAGGTGGAAGAAGCGGTTGAAGCGCCCGGTGTCGCTCTTCGTGACTTCCGCGAAGCTCGTCGGCACGCGCTCCGCGAAGTAGAGGCCGAACATCGCGCCGATCGAGTCGGCCGCGAACGGCACGCCGGCCGCGCGCGCTTCCGCCGCGAGGCCGTCGGCGAGCCGCTTTGTCTGCGCGGTGAGCGCGTCGTAGAAGCCCGGCGCCTGGATCAGCTGCAGCGTCTTCAGGCCCGCGGCGACCGCGATCGGGTTGCCCGACAGCGTGCCGGCCTGGTAGACGCCGCCGAGCGGCGCGAGGTGAGCCATGATGTCGCGGCGGCCGCCGAACGCGGCGGCCGGCATCCCGCCGCCGATCACCTTGCCGAGGCAGGTGAGGTCGGCCGTGATCCCGTAGTACGCCTGCGCGCCGCCGAGCGCGACGCGGAAACCGCACATCACCTCGTCGAAGATCAGCACGGCGCCGTGCTTCGTGCACAGCGCGCGCAGCGCGGTCAGGAATTCGGGCGTGCCGCGCACCAGGTTCATGTTGCCCGCGACGGGCTCGACGATCACCGCGGCGATCTCGTCGCCGAACGCGCCGAAGGCTTCCTCGAGCGCGGCGACGTTGTTGTATTCGAGGACGGTCGTGTGCTTCGCGATGTCGGCGGGCACGCCGGCCGACGTCGGGTTGCCGAACGTCAGCAGGCCCGAGCCGGCCTTGACCAGCAGGCTGTCCGCGTGGCCGTGGTAGCAGCCCTCGAACTTGACGATGCGGCTGCGGCCCGTGAAGCCGCGTGCGAGACGCAGCGCGCTCATCGTGGCCTCGGTGCCGCTCGACACCATCCGCACCTGCTCGATCGACGGCACGAGCTTGCAGATTTCCTCGGCGATCTCGATCTCGGCTTCGGTCGGCGCGCCGAACGAGAAGCCGTCGGCGAGCACGTTCTGCACGGCCGACAGCACTTCCGGATGGACGTGGCCGACGATCATCGGGCCCCACGAGCCGATGTAGTCGATGTACTGCTTGCCGTCGGCATCCCAGAAATACGGGCCTTGCGCGCGCGCGACGAAGCGCGGCGTGCCGCCGACCGAACGGAAGGCGCGCACCGGCGAGTTGACGCCGCCGGGAATGGTCTTCTGGGCGCGTTCGAAGAGGATCTGATTGTTGGACATGAGCGAAACCTGCGAGAGAAGGGCGCGGGGGCCTGTGCACGGGCCGCGGCGCCTGGGCGGAACGATCGTCTGATTGTACCGGAGACGCGCGCGGCAGGCCCGCCGGCGCTTGTGCGGCCTTTCGGCGCGCGGGGGCCGGCCTGGGCCGGAAACGGGGGCCCGATTCGGTCCGGCACCCGCCCCGGCTAGCGCTTGCCGGTCAGTTCGGCCCAGCGTTTCTCGAGCGCACCTTCGACCATCGGCTTGATCGACGTGCCGGACGACTGCGCGTCCCAGGTCTGCACCGAATACGGGTGGACGCGCAGCGCGTCGCGCGCGATCACGACGTCCTGGTGTGCATCGACCAGCCAGTCGTAGACGAAGTCGATGCACAGCCGGTAGCCGCGCTTCGTCGACGAATCGGGCACCTCGTACGGCGCGCGCGTCACGTAGCCGGAGCCGAACACGCCCTTCGGCTCCTTCGCGACGCGGTGCAGGAACACGCGGTCGCCCGGCAGGATGCCGCGTGCGAAGCCGCAGCCCCACACGTCATGCACGGCCTCGCCGGCCTTCACGCGCGCGGCGACGTCGGGCAGCTCGGGCCACGGCCATTTCTTGGGGCTCCAGATCAGCAGGAAAGCGGTCATCGGTTCGGTCGGGCATTCAAATGATCGGACGAGAGCGGCAAGCTTAATCGAATCCGCTTGCGCGCCCGCCATCGTACGCGGCCGGAGGCGCGCAAAAAAGTTGCGCGTACAATCATGGGCCTGAACGCGCCATCCGTGGCGCGGCTTCCCGTCTTCACCGCCACGCGCGCCGCGATGCGCGCGGGCTCCATTCCGGATACCCATGTCTCACGTCGTCCGGCGCCGGCCCGATGCCCGGCTGATCCTGTTGCTCGGTGCGCTCGCCGCCTGCGGTCCGATCGCCACCGACATGTACCTGCCGAGCCTGCCGTCGATCGCCGACGGCTTTTCCGTCAGCGCCGGCGCCGCGCAGCGCACGCTGACGAGCTTCATGGCCGGCTTCTCGGTCGGCATGCTGCTGTACGGTCCGCTGTCCGATACGTGGGGGCGCCGTCCCGTGCTGCTCGGCGGCATCGCGCTGTTCACGCTCGCGAGCATCGGCTGTTTCGTGTCGGGCTCGATCGACATGCTGATCGTCGTGCGCTTCCTGCAGGCGCTCGGTGCCGGCGCCGCGTCGGTGCTCGCGCGGGCGATCGCCCGCGATGCGCACGAGCCGAGCGATGCGGCGAAGGTGCTGTCGATGGTCGCGATCGTCACCGCGGTCGGGCCGCTGCTTGCGCCGCTGATCGGCGGCCAGATCCTGCGTTTTTCCGGCTGGCGCGGCGTGTTCGTGGTGCTGGCCGTGTTCGGCGCGGTATGCGCGGCGACCGCCTACCTGCGCGTGCCCGAAACCTGGCCGAAGGAGCGGCGCAAGAGCACGGCCGTGCTCGCGTCGTTCGCGTCGTACGGGCGCATCCTGTCCGACCCGGTCGCGTGGGGGCACATGCTGTGCGGCGGGATGGCGTTCGCGGCGATGTTCTCGTACATTACCGCGACGCCGTTCGTGTACATCGAGTATTTCCACGTATCGCCGCAACACTACGGGCTGCTGTTCGGCCTGAACGTCGTCGGGATCATGATCGGCAACTTCGCGAACACGCGCCTCGTCGGCCGCATCGGCTCGCTGCGCATCATCGCGGCCGCGTCGCTCGTGAGCGCCGTCGCGTCGCTCGCGGTCGCGCTCGTCGCGCTGACCGGGTGGGGCGGGCTGTGGTCGATCGTCGTGTGCCTGTTCTTCGTGGTCGGCGTGGTCGGGATCCTGTCCGCGAACTGCACGACCGACCTGATGCACCGCTATCCGCACAACGCGGGCGCGTCGGCGGCGGTGTTCGGCGCGATGCAGCTCGCGCTTGGCGCGCTCGCGAGCGTCGCGATCGGCGCACTCGCGGACGGCACGCCGTTCGCGATGGGCGTGACGATCGGCGTGTCGGGCGTGCTGTGCTTCGTCGGGCGTTATCTGGTGCTGCGTTGGCACGGTCGGCCGGTGAAGGCGGGTGCATGAACCGCTAGCCGGGCCGCGGAATGAAAAACGCCACCGCGCGCGATGCGCCGGTGGCGTTTTTCGTTGGGACGCAGGAAGCGGCTGCCGCCGCACCGCGCGTCAGTCCCGCGCGACGTCCTTCGCCGCCGGCGACGCGCCGTGGCTCAGCCAGTCGAGCACGTCGGCCGTTTCGTCGTCGCTCGCGCGCGCCTTCGCCTGCGCGACGGCGTCGGGCAGCTCGCCGTTCGTCGACGCGCGACGGATCGCGACGCCGACCGCGAGAATGTCGATCATCAGCAGATGCAGGATCCGCGAGATCATCGACAGCTGCGACTCGCGCATCTCGATGTGGTCGGTTTCGAGCGCGACGGTCGCGCGCTTCGCGAGCGGCGTGTTGCTCGACGTGATCGCGATCACCTTCGCGCCGGCCTGCATCGCGACGTCGAGCACGCGCAGCAGCTCGGGCGCGCGGCCGGACTTCGACACCGCGACGATCACGTCGCCCTTGCCGAGCAGCGCGGCCGACGCAGCCTGCATGTACAGGTCGCCGTACGCAATCGTCGGAATGCCGAAGCGGAAGAACTTGTAGTGCGCGTCCTGCGCGACGATGTTCGAGTTGCCGAGCCCGTAGAACTCGATGCGCCGCGCGCCGTTCAGGATCTCGATCGCGTTCTCGACGTGCTCGAAATTCAGGTGCTCGCGCAACTGCAGGATCGCGGACACCGTGTTGTCGAGCACCTTCGCGCCGAAGTCGGTGGCCGTATCGCCGAGATGCACCTGGCTGTGGCTCATCGGGATCGTGCCGGTGAGGCCGGTCGCGAGCTTCAGCTTGAAGTCCGACAGCCCCTGGCAGCCGAGCGAGCGGCAGAAGCGGATCACGGTCGGCTGGCTCACGTCGGCCTTGCGCGCGATGTCGACGATCGGATCGTTGATGATCGAGCGCGGATGGTTCAGCGCGAGATCGGCCACGCGGCGCTCGGCCGGCGTCAGCGCGTCGCGCATCTGGCGGATCCGCTCGAACACGGCCGACGACGCGCCGCCCGAGCGGTTCGACAGCTGCTCGGCGAGAATCGCCGACACGCCGAGGAACGCCGGGTATTCGGCGGTGATCAGGTAGGTCGGGATGTTCTGCAGATAGTGCGTGAAGCGGCCCTTCGCCTCGAAGCGCGCGCGGAACGACGAGCGTGTGAACAGCTCGCCGAGCTTCAGCGCGACGCCGCCGCCGATGTACACGCCGCCGAGCGCGCCGAGCGTCAGCGCGACGTTGCCCGCGAACGCGCCGAGAATCCCGCAGAAGCATTCGACCGTCTCGAGCGCGAGGGCGTCGCCCGCATGCGCGCGCTCGACGATCTCGACCGTGTCGACGCTCGCGGCGACGCGCTTCTTGTCGCGCGCGGCGAGCGCGCGATAGATGATCTCCATGCCGGGGCCGGCGCACACGCGTTCGAACGACACGTGCGGAAACTTCTTGCGCGCGTACTGCAGCACCAGGTCCTCACGCTCGTCCTGCGGCGCGAACGACGCGTGGCCGCCCTCGCTGCCGAGCGCGATCCAGCGGTCGTCGGCCGGAATCAGGCCCGACACGCCGAGCCCGGTACCGGGCCCGAGCAGCCCGATCACGCTGTTCTGGCGGCGCGCGCCGCCGCCGACCTGCACGCGCTGCGCATCGGTCAGGCCCGGCAGCGCCATCGCGAGCGCGGTGAAGTCGTTGACGACGAGCAGCGTGTCGAAGCCGAGCGCGCGGCGCGTCGCCTCGATCGAGAAGCTCCAGTCGTGATTGGTCATCGTGACCTGGTCGCCGTCGACCGGGTTCGCGATCGCGATCGCCGCGTGGTTCACGCGGCTGATCTTCACGTCCTTCAGATACTTGCGGATCGCGTCGGTGATCGTCGGGTAATCGGCGCCGGGATAGACGCGGATCTGCGTGATTTCGCCCGGGCCGGTTTCCAGCGCGAAGCGCGCGTTGGTGCCGCCGACGTCCGCGAGCAGGCGCGGACCGTCGGCATGCTGACCCGCGACGACCACCTTACTTTGCGCACCAGTAGACATCGAGCTGGGTCCCCTTGTCGTTGGCCAGTTGGGAAATCGCGTTCTTCTGCAGCGACGCGGCGGCGGCGTCGAGCACGGCGCGCTTGCGCTCGCCCGCGATCAGCAGGAACAGGCGCTCGACGCGTTTGAGCGCATCGAGCGAATAGCTCACGCGCGCATGCGGGGCGGCGCCGGGGTGCACGGCGACGAAACGCTCGGGCGTCGTGATCGCGTGGTCCCATTCGGGCGCGTCGGCGAAGATCGACGCGGTGTGGCCGTCCTCGCCCATGCCGAGCACGGCGACGGTCGGTACGCGGTAGTCGGCGTTCGCGTTCAGCGCGGCGACGTGCGCGTCGAGCGTGCTGCGCGTGTCGACGAGCGGCAGGAAGCGGGCAGGGGCGGCCGCGTGCTGCAGCAGCGTGTCGCGCACGAGCTGCGCGTTGCTGGCCGCGTCGTCCTCCGGCACCCAGCGGTCGTCGACCAGCGTGACGTCGACGCCGGCCCAGTCGAGCGCCGCGTGCGACAGCGTATGCAGGAACGGGCGCGGGCTCGTGCCGCCGGACACCGCGAGCGTCGGGCGCGCGGCGCCGGCGAGCGCCGCGCGTAGCGCATCGCCGACGGCGCGCGCGAGCGCTTCGCTTTGCGCTTCCTGGGTGTCGAAAGCGTGGATCTCGATCACATCTCCTCCGGACTGCTTTGTCTGTTCAAATCGTACGAATCGTGGGGCACGTTGCCGGGCACGATCGTGCCCGGCAACGGTTTGCATCAGTTCTCTTCTTCGAGCCAGCAGGTGTCGTGCTGCGCGAGCATCGCGCTCGACGCGGCCGGCCCCCACGTACCCGCCGCGTACGGCTTCGGCGGCTTCAGGGAGCGCGCCCATTCGTTCAGGATAGGCTCGACCCAGCGCCATGCGGCCTCCTGTTCGTCGCGCCGCACGAACAGGGCGAGCCGGCCGTTGATCACGTCGAGCAGCAGGCGCTGGTACGCCTCCATCTGCCCTTCCTTGAAGAACTGGTCGAACGCGAGGTCGAGGTGCACGCTCGCGAGGTTCATCCCTTCGCCGGGCTGCTTCGCGAGGCAGTACAGGCGGATCGTCTCGTTCGGCTGCAGCCGGATCACGAGGCGGTTCGAGCCGGGACGCAGCGCGGTCGGGCCCAGCGCCGAGTGCGGCACCGGGCGGAAGTTGACGACGATCTCCGCGACGCGGTCGGCCAGACGCTTGCCGGTGCGCAGGAAGAACGGCACGCCGGCCCAGCGCCAGTTCTCGATCTCGACCTTCAGCGCGACGAAGGTTTCGGTCTGGCTGTCGGGTTTCACGCCCGGCTCGGTCGCGTAGGCCGGCACCTGCGCGCCCTTGATCACGCCCGCATGATACTGGCCGCGCACGGCCACCTTGCCGATGTCGCGCGGATCGACCGGCTTGAGCGCGCGCAGCACGCGCAGCTTCTCGTCGCGCACCGAGTCGGAATCCATCGAATGCGGCGGCTCCATCGCGACGATCGACAGCAGTTGCAGCAGGTGGTTCTGCACCATGTCGCGCAGCGCGCCGGTATTGTCGTAGAAATCGCCGCGCGCCTCGACGCCGAGCTCCTCGGCGATCGTGATCTGGATGCTCTCGACCCATTCGCGGCGCCACAGCGGCTCGAACAGCGCATTGCCGAAACGCAGCGCGAGCAGGTTCTGCACCGGCTCCTTGCCGAGGTAGTGGTCGATCCGGTAGATCTGGCCTTCCGCGAAGATCTCGCCGACCGCGTCGTTGATCGCGTTCGACGATTTCAGGTCGTAGCCGAGCGGTTTCTCGAGCACGATGCGTGCGCCTTCGTTCAGGCCGACCGACGCGAGCGCCTTGCAGATCGGCACGAACAGCGACGGGCCCGTCGCGAGATAGAACACGCGGATGCCCGGCAGCGACGAGATCGCGTCGCGCAGCACGACGTAGTCTTCCGCGCGGCCGAGGTCGAGCTTCACGTATTCGATGCGGTCGAGGAAGGACTTCCATGCGGCTTCGTCGAGCGCGTTGCCGGCGGCCTTTGCCGCATGCGGCTTCACGTGCGTATCGACCCATTCGAGATAGGCCGCCCGATCCGATTCGTGTCGCGCCACGGCCACGATCCGGCCGCTCTCCGCGAGCATGTTCGCGCGGTGCGCTTCGAACAGCGCGGGCAGGATCTTGCGCATCGACAGATCGCCGGTGCCGCCGAAAAGGACGAAGGTAAAGCTGGAATCGGTATGCATGTGTCTCCGCCGTGTTGGGGGTGCTGGGAAGCGATCCGTAGTGCGATAAAAATATTTTTGACACTGAATTGTAGTTTAACTACAATCCGCCGCAAGGGGTAGCACCTGGGTGAAGAAAAAAAGATGTGCGGTCGATGAACTGCGCGAGCTTCGCCTTCGGGAGCGCCTTGTGCCGAATGTTATCGGACATTGGCGGCGCGCATCGTCCGCGCGCCGTCGGCCCCGGGCTCGCGTCGCATCATCGCGGCGGGCCAGAAACACAAAGAGGAGACACGCCGTTGAATCTCGATTCACGCTTTCTGTAAGAGCCCGGCCGGTCATCGGCCCGTACGCTGCATGCGTCCCGCGGCTCGATTTCCCCGTCGTTTATCAAGAAGCCGGTTCCCGGTCAGGGAACCTCACGAGTTGATTCAGTCTGGAGGAGATAAGTAATGAAAGTTCGCTCGATCATGGGCGCGCTCTGCGCCGCGGGTCTGATGGCTGGCGCCGTGGCGGCGCAGGCAGCCGAGAATGTAACCGTGCTGCACTGGTGGACCTCGGGCGGCGAGTCGAAGGCCGTCGGCGTGCTGAAGGACGACTTGCAGAAGCAGGGCTACGTGTGGAAGGACTTCGCGGTCGCGGGCGGCGCCGGCGCCGCGGCGATGACCGCGCTGAAGACCAAGGTGATCAGCGGCGACGCACCGTCGGCCGCGCAGATCAAGGGCCCGCTGATCCAGGACTGGGCCGACCAGGGCGTGCTCGTCAACATCGATTCCGCCGCCGGCGACTGGAAGCAGAACCTGCCGCCGGAAATCGACAAGATCATCAAGTACAAGGGCCATACCGTCGCCGCGCCGTTCTCGGTGCACCGCGTGAACTGGCTGTACATCAACAAGGCCGCGCTCGACAAGGTCGGCGCGAAGGTGCCGACCACCTGGCCCGAATTCTTCGCGGTGGCCGACAAGCTGAAGGCCGCGGGCATCCAGCCGGTCGCGATGGGCGGCCAGCCGTGGCAGGACCTGACGCTGTGGGAAGACGTCGTGCTGTCGCAGGGCCCGGCGTTCTACAAGAAGGCGCTGGTCGACCTCGACCAGGCGACGCTGACGTCGCCGCAGATGCTGTCCGTGTTCGACACGGTGCGCAAGATCCAGGGCTACTTCGACACGGGCCGTAACGGCCGCGACTGGAACCTCGCGACCGCGATGGTCATCAACGGCAAGGCCGGCATGCAGTTCATGGGCGACTGGGCGAAGGGCGAGTTCGAGAACGCCGGCAAGAAGGCGGGCAAGGACTACATCTGCGCGGCGGTGCCGGGTACGGCGAACGCGTACACGTTCAACGTCGATTCGTTCGTGTTCTTCCAGCAGAAGGGCGAGAAGAACGCCACGCCGGGCCAGCTCGCGCTCGCGAAGACGATCATGACGCCGGACTTCCAGGAGCAGTTCAGCCTGCTGAAGGGCTCGGTGCCGGTGCGCCTCGGCGTGAAGATGGACAAGTTCGACGACTGCGCGAAGAAGTCGTACGCCGACGAGCAGACCGCGATCAAGTCGGGCGGCTTCGTGCCGTCGCTCGCGCACGGCATGGCGCAAAGCGACGCGACCGCCGGCGCGATCACCGACGTCGTCACGAAGTTCATGAACTCGCAGCAGGATTCGAAGAGCGCGGTCGCCGCGCTCGCGAAGGCCGCGAAGGTCAAGTAACGCGCGACAGGCGCCCGGCCGGAAACGCTTCGTCGGCCGGGCGTTTTTGCAAGTGCAGCAAACGGGCTCGCCCGCGGGCCCGTGCCGTACCGGCGCCGGCCCGGCCTGCGTCGCCCTCGTTCCAGGAGTCGAATCAAGTGGCTGCCCCTCTTAGCGGAAACGGATCCGGCGCTGCCGCCGCGCGGCGTACGTCGCCGATGTCGGCCTTCGCCGATCGCTGGATTCCGAAGCTCGTGCTTGCGCCGAGCGTCGCGATCGCCGTGGTGTTCATCTACGGCTTCATCCTGATTACCGGCTATCTGTCGCTGACCCGCTCGCGGCTGTTGCCGAACTACGAATTCGACGGCTTCGGCCGTTACTCGGACCTGTTCCAGAACGACGTGTGGTGGACCTCCGCCGCGAACCTCGGCTGGTTCGGGATTCCGTTCATCGCGATCTGCGTCGCGCTCGGGCTGTTCCTCGCGATCCTGCTCGACCAGCGCATCCGCAACGAAGGCGCGCTGCGCGCGATCTTCCTGTACCCGATGGCGCTGTCGTTCATCGTCACCGGCACCGCGTGGCAGTGGATCCTGAACCCGGGCCTCGGCCTCGAGAAGGTGATGCACGACTGGGGCTGGACGAGCTTCTCGTTCGGCTGGCTCGACGATCCGGACAAGGCGATCTTCTGCGTGGTGATCGCGGCCGTGTGGCAGTCGACCGGCTTCGTGATGGCGCTGTTCCTGGCGGGGCTGCGCGGCGTCGACAGCGAGATCTTCAAGGCCGCGCAGGTGGACGGCGCGACGCTGCCGACCATCTACCGCAAGATCGTGATCCCGAGCATGCGCCCGGTGTTCTTCTCGGTGCTGCTGATCCTCTGCCACATCACGATCAAGACCTTCGACCTCGTCGTCGCGCTGACGGCGGGCGGGCCGGGCACGTCGTCGTCGCTGCCGGCCATGTTCATGTACACGTTTTCGTTCAACCGCGGCCAGCTCGGGCTCGGCGCGGCGTCCTCGGTGATGATGCTCGCGACCGTGGTCGCGGTGCTGGTGCCGCTGATGTATATGGAATCGAGGAGCACCCGCAATGCAGCCTAAGATGACGATCAGCCGGGCAGTGATCTATGCGGCACTGATCCTGTTCGCGCTGTATTTCCTGTTCCCGATCTACGTGATGCTGTCGACGTCGTTCAAGGATCTCGACCAGCTGCGCACCGGCAACCTGCTGACGCCGCCTACCACGTGGACGGTCGACCCGTGGGTGAAGGCGTGGAGCGGCGCGTGCACCGGCGTGCGCTGCGACGGCATGAAGCCGTTCTTCCTGAACTCGCTGCAGATGGTGATTCCGGCCGTGCTGATCTCGTCGCTGATCGGCGCGTTCAACGGCTACGTGCTCACGCACTGGCGCTTTCGCGGCGCGGACGCGCTGTTCACGATGATGCTGGTCGGCTGCTTCATCCCGTTCCAGGTGATCCTGCTGCCGATGGCTCGCCTGCAGGGGATGCTCGGTCTTGCCAACACGATTCCGGGCCTGGTGTTCGTGCACGTCGTGTACGGGATCGCGTTCACGACGATGTTCTTCCGCAACTTCTACGTGAGCGTGCCGGCCGAGCTGGTGAAGGCTGCGCGCATCGACGGCGCGGGCTTCTTCACGATCTTCACGAAGATCCTGCTGCCGGTGTCGCTGCCGATCTTCATGGTGTGCCTGATCTGGCAGTTCACGCAGATCTGGAACGACTTCCTGTTCGGGATCGTGTTCTCCGGCGTCGATTCGATGCCGATCACGGTGGCGCTGAACAACCTCGTCAACACGTCGACGGGCGTGAAGGAATACAACGTCGACATGGCCGGCGCGATCATCGCCGCGCTGCCGACGCTGCTCGTCTACATCGTCGCCGGCCGCTATTTCGTGCGCGGGCTGACGGCAGGCGCGGTGAAGGGGTAAGCGCGGCTTTTTCCGATACGACGAACCGGCCGCGCACGACGCGCGGCGCATCGAAACGAACCCGACGCGGCGCCCGAGGGCGCCGCGCGAGACGAGACAGAGGATTCACAGCATGGCAAGCCTTTCCATCCGTGACGTGTACAAGACCTACCCGAACGGGGTGCCGGTCCTGAAGGGTGTCGACATCGAGATCGAGGACGGTCAGTTCCTGATCCTGGTCGGCGGGTCGGGCTGCGGGAAGTCGACGCTGCTCAACATGATCGCCGGGCTCGAGACCGTCACGAGCGGCGAGATCTGCATCGACGGCAAGGTCGTCAACGACCTGTCGCCGAAGGATCGCGACATCGCGATGGTGTTCCAGTCGTACGCGCTGTATCCGTCGATGACGGTGCGCGAGAACATCTCGTTCGGCCTGAACATCCGCAAGGTGCCGAAGAGCGAGCAGCAGCAGATCGTCGACCGCGTGTCGCAGATGCTGCAGATCCAGCACCTGCTCGACCGCAAGCCGGGCCAGCTGTCGGGCGGCCAGCGCCAGCGCGTCGCGATGGGCCGCGCGCTCGCGCGCGATCCGTCGCTGTTCCTGTTCGACGAGCCGCTGTCGAACCTCGACGCGAAGCTGCGCATCGAGATGCGCGCGGAAATCAAGCTGCTGCACCAGCGCCTCGGCACGACGATCGTCTACGTGACGCACGACCAGATCGAGGCGATGACGCTCGGCGACCGGATCGCGGTGATGAAGGACGGCGTGGTCCAGCAGTTCGGCGCGCCGCAGGAGATCTACGATTCGCCGTCGAACCTGTTCGTCGCCGGCTTCATCGGCGCGCCGCCGATGAACTTCATCAACGGCAAGCTGGTCGAGCAGGGCAGCGGGATCGCGCTCGAGATCGACACGGGCCTCGCGCGCAGCGCGCTGAACCTGCCGTTCGATGCGAAGCGGATGAACGGCCACGTCGGCCGCGAGGTGATCCTCGGCCTGCGTCCGGAGCGCATCACCGACGCGCGCAACGCGCACCACGGCGAGGCGTCGACGCTGCAGCCGATCGACGTGCGCGTCGACGTGACCGAGCCGACCGGGCCGGACACGCACGTGTTCGCGCAGGTGAACGGCAAGCGGATCGTGAGCCGCGTGCATCCGGCCGCGAACCCGCAGCCGGGGCAGACGCAGTCGCTGCTGTTCGACGTGTCGAAGGCCGTGCTGTTCGATCCGGCGTCGGAAGAGCGGATCGCGTGACGCGGCGGCAGTGCCGCGCGAAAGGGAAAGGGGCCGTGTCGAACGGCCCCTTTTGTCTGGACGGTGCGGCCGACGCGGCCGCGGGCGGCGCGATCAGTGCGGCAGCCGCACGTCGAACTTGAACGTCGCGAGCCGCGCGACGAGGATGAAGCCGGTCGCGAGCAGCACGCTGTACACCGAGTCGAACTGCAGCCACACGAGCAGCAGGTAGAACCAGCAGCCGACGAACGCGCAGGTCGCGTACGGCCGCGAATCGCGCAGGATCAGCGGGATGTCGTTGCACAGCACGTCGCGCACGATCCCGCCGACCACACCGGTGATCACGCCCATCATCACCGCGATGAAGCGCGGCATCTCGGCGTCGAGCGCGATCGCCGTGCCCGAGATGCTGAAGATGCCGAGCCCGATCGCGTCGGCGATCAGCAGCAGCCGTTCGGCCGACAGCCGCGACAGCATCCGCAGCACGAACGGCGCGAACAGCGCGAGCACGAAGATCGCGATCACGTAGTCGTCGTGCACGACCCAGTAGAACGGCCGGCGCTCGAGCAGGATGTCGCGCAGCGTGCCGCCGCCGAACGCGGTCGCGAGCGCGACGACGAACGTGCCGACCGAGTCGAGGCGGTTCTTGCGCGCCTCGATGAAGCCCGAAATCGCGAAGGCCAGCGTGGCGATCGCCTCCAGTACCGCGATCGCGAGCGTCAGCCTAGGATGCGGCACGCGGCCCCCGCTCGGCGGGCGCCGCATGCGGCTGCAGCAGCACGAGCACCGCGCCTGCGCCGCCGTCGTTGCCGCGCGCCTCGCAGAACGCGATCACTTCTTCCTTCTGCACGAGCCACGCGCGCACCTTGCCCTTCAGCACGGGTTCCTTGCCGATCGAGCCGAGCCCCTTGCCGTGGATCACGCGCAGGCAGCGCAGCCCCTTCTTGCCGGCTTCGCGGATGAATTCGGCGAGCGCGTCGCGCGCCTCGTCGCGCCGCATCCCGTGCAGGTCGATCTGCGCCTGCACGATCCACGCGCCGCTTCTCAGCTTGCGCACGACGTCGCGGCTGATGCCGGGGCGGTGGTAATACAGCGAGTCGTCGCTGTCGAGCAGCGTCTCGGGATCGAATTCGTCGGACAGTGTCGCGTTCAGCACGGCTTCCTCGTCGCGCTGCGTCTGCTTCGGCACCGGGTCGGGCGGCGTGCGGCCCGACGACGCGCGCGGCGGCGCGTTCAGCGGCCGGATTGCGCCGATTTCGTTGCGGAACAGGTTCGCGTCGGCTTCCGCCTTGCGCTCGGCCTTCGCGGTTTCGACGCGCGCGCGTTCGCGGCGATCGGCTTCGCCTTGCAGCGACTGGCGCAATGCGCTGAGGCCCGCGAGGCCCTGGCCGCGCAGCGCGGCCGGATCGGGCGCGGGCGGCGGGGCGGCCGGCGCGGGGTTCGCGGGGCGGGCAGCGATCTTCCGCTTCGCGGGATCGCTCGGATGGGGATGGTTCTTCGCCATGATTCGGTAACAGGGCAGGCGCGTTCGGGCGCGCGGGCAAAAAAAAGCCGCTGCACGGCGGCAGCGGCTTTCCGGTCGGGCCCGCTTCGCGGCAGCGGACGCCATTGTAGCGCCCGGCGCGGCAAGGCTCGCGGCTTACTTCTTGTCGTGCAGGCTTTCGAGGTAACGCTGCGCGTCGAGCGCGGCCATGCAGCCCGTGCCCGCGCTCGTGATCGCCTGGCGATACACGTTGTCCTGCACGTCGCCCGCGGCGAACACGCCGGGGACGCTCGTCGACGTCGCGTTGCCGTGCAGGCCGCTCTTCGTCAGGATGTAGCCGTCCTTCATCTCGAGCTGGCCCTGGAACAGGTCGGTGTTCGGCTTGTGGCCGATCGCAACGAACACGCCCTGCACGGCGAGGTCTTCCGTCGCGCCGGTCTTCACGTTCTTGATGCGCAGGCCCGTGACGCCCGAATCCTCGCCCGTCACTTCGTCGAGCACGTGATCCCACTTGATGTCGACGACGCCTTCCTTCTGCTTTTCCAGCAGACGGTCGATCAGGATCGGCTCCGCGCGGAACTTGTCGCGGCGGTGGATCACGGTCACCTTCTTCGCGATACCCGTCAGGTAGAGCGCTTCCTCGACGGCCGTGTTGCCGCCGCCGATCACCGCGACTTCCTGGCCGCGATAGAAGAAGCCGTCGCAGGTCGCGCAGGCCGACACGCCCTTGCCCATGAACGATTCCTCGGACGGCAGGCCGAGATACTGGGCGGACGCGCCGGTCGCGATGATCAGCGAGTCGCACGTGTATTCGCCCGAGTCGCCGATCAGGCGGATCGGCTGCTCGTGCAGCTTCGCGGTGTGGATGTGGTCGAAGACGATTTCGGTGTTGAAGCGCTCGGCGTGCTCGAGGAAGCGCGCCATCAGCTCCGGACCCTGCACGCCTTTCGCGTCGGCCGGCCAGTTTTCGACGTCGGTCGTGGTCATCAGCTGGCCGCCCTGCGCGATGCCGGTGATCAGCACCGGGGACAGGTTGGCGCGAGCCGCGTAGACGGCAGCCGTGTAGCCGGCGGGGCCGGAACCGAGAATCAGGACTTTGGCGTGTTTGGGCGTGGACATGTGCGAATCCGTAAAAGGCGGCCGCGGCGGGCGGGGTAGGGCTCGCCGTACGATCCGGGTTGACCGGGATGCCGTCATAGATGGGTATCAGACGCGCATTATAAAGGCCCCGTTGCTGCGTTGCCGAACGAGAGTTTCAATCGTCGCGATAGCGTGTCGGGGCGGCCCGGCGGTGCCGGCGCGGCGGCAACGGGCGTCCGGCGGGCCCGAGGCGGCCGGTTGCCGCACGCTTGGGGCTGGCACGCCCGCCCCGCCCCAAGCGTGCGCAGGCGGCCGCTTCGGCATCCCGTCCCCGTTATGTAACCGTCATTTACACTTGGCGGCACGGTGCAGCGTTTACAATAAGCGGGATCGAACGACAGGCGGGCGCACGGCCCGTCCTCTTTATACGGATTCATGGCAAAAGCTCCTTATTCCGCCCAGGCACAGGCGTTGCCGCACCGGATGTCGAAGCTCCTCACGGAGATCCGCTGGATTCTCCAGGTCGCGCTCTGCGCCTTTCTGGTGATGGCCCTGCTGAGCTACAGCCGGCGCGATCCGAGCTGGACGCACGCCGCCCAGGTCGATCACATCTCGAACTGGGCCGGCCGCGTCGGCGCGTGGACGGCCGACATCATCCTGCTGCTGTTCGGCCTGTCCGCCTACTGGCTGATCGTGCCGCTCGGGCGGCGCATCGCGGTCAACTACCGCCGCATCACGCGCCACGAGGCGATTCCCGACGAACCCGAGCGGCCGATCGGCTGGCTCACCGAAATCTTTGCGTTCGTGCTGGTCGTGCTCGCGTGCGACGGCATCGAGGCGCTGCGCATGTGGTCGCTGAAGGTGCAGTTGCCGCGCGCGCCGGGCGGTGTCGTCGGCGAAGCCGTCGCGGGTGCGATGTCGCACGCGTTCGGCTTCACCGGCGGCACGCTGCTGCTGCTGATCGCGCTGGCGATCGGCCTGTCGCTGTATTTCCGCTTCTCGTGGCTGTCGGTCGCCGAGCGCGTCGGCGGCGCGATCCTGTCCGCCGTCAACGTCGCGAAGCTGCGCCGCGAGGCCGAACGCGACCGCAAGCTCGGCGAGGCCGCGGCCGTGCGCCGCGAGGGCAAGGTCGAAGAGGAGCGCGTGCGCATCGAGGATCACGAGCCGGTGACGATCGTGCCGCCGGTCGTCACGCCGGCGAAGTCCGAGCGCGTCGAGCGCGAGCGCCAGGTGCCGCTGTTCACCGACCTGCCGGGCGACTCGACGCTGCCGCCGGTGTCGCTGCTCGATCCCGCGCCGAAGACGCAGGAAGCGATTTCCGCCGATACGCTCGAATTCACGTCGCGCCTGATCGAGAAGAAGCTGAAGGATTTCGGCGTCGAGGCGAGCGTCGTCGCCGCGTATCCGGGCCCGGTCGTCACGCGCTACGAGATCGAGCCGGCCACCGGCGTGAAGGGCAGCCAGATCGTCAATCTCGCGAAGGATCTCGCGCGCTCGCTGTCGCTCGTGTCGATCCGCGTCGTCGAGACGATTCCCGGCAAGAACTACATGGCGCTCGAGCTGCCGAACCAGCGCCGCCAGACCGTGCACCTGTCCGAGATCATCGGTTCCGAGGTGTATGCGGCCGCCCCGTCGGCGCTGACGCTGAGCCTCGGCAAGGACATCGGCGGCAAGCCGGTGTGCGCGGATCTCGCGAAGATGCCGCACCTGCTGGTGGCCGGCACGACCGGTTCGGGCAAGTCGGTCGGGATCAACGCGATGATCCTGTCGCTGCTGTACAAGGCCACCGCCGAGCAGGTGCGCCTGATCCTGATCGATCCGAAGATGCTCGAAATGAGCGTCTACGAAGGCATTCCGCACCTGCTGTGCCCGGTCGTCACCGACATGCGCCAGGCCGGCCACGCGCTGAACTGGACGGTCGCGGAGATGGAGCGCCGCTACAAGCTGATGAGCAAGCTCGGCGTGCGCAACCTCGCCGGCTACAACAACAAGATCGACGAGGCGGCGAAGCGCGAGGAGAAGCTCCCGAATCCGTTCAGCCTGACGCCCGAGGATCCCGAACCGCTCGGCCGCCTGCCGAACATCGTCGTCGTGATCGACGAGCTGGCCGACCTGATGATGGTGGTCGGCAAGAAGGTCGAGGAACTGATCGCGCGGATCGCGCAGAAGGCGCGCGCGGCCGGCATCCACCTGATCCTCGCGACGCAGCGTCCGTCCGTCGACGTGATCACGGGCCTGATCAAGGCGAACGTGCCGACGCGGATCGCGTTCCAGGTGTCGTCGAAGATCGACTCGCGCACGATTCTCGACCAGATGGGCGCCGAATCGCTGCTCGGGATGGGCGACATGCTGTACCTGCCGCCCGGCAGCGGGCTGCCGGTGCGCGTGCACGGCGCGTTCGTCGCCGACGACGAAGTGCATCGCGTCGTCGAGAAGCTCAAGGAGCAGGGCGAGCCGAACTACGTCGAGGGCCTGCTCGAAGGCGGCACCGCCGACGGCGACGAGGGTTCGGCCGGCGCGGGAACCGGCGAAGGCGGCGGCGAGTCTGATCCGCTGTACGACCAGGCGGTCGAGATCGTCATCAAGAACCGCCGCGCGTCGATCTCGCTCGTGCAGCGTCATCTGCGGATCGGCTACAACCGCGCGGCTCGCCTGCTCGAGCAGATGGAACAATCGGGGCTCGTGTCGGCGATGTCGTCGAGCGGCAACCGCGAAATTCTTGTGCCGGCGCGCGACGCGGAATGAGTCCGCGGCGCCCGCCGCGCCGGCCACCCACGGAGAAAACCGCAATATGCAGCAACTTTCGTTCGCAATGTCCCTTCGTTCGACGCGGCGCTGGCTCGGCGCGGCGCTTGCCGGCGCATCGCTGATGCTCGCGGCGACGCACGCGTTCGCGGGCGGCACCGAGCAACTGAAGGCCTTCGTGTCGCAGGTGCGTTCGGCGAAAGGCGATTTCACGCAGCAGATCGTCAAGGCGCCGGCCAAGGGCGCGAGCGCCGCGCAGGCCGCGCCGAAGCCCACCGACAATTCGAGCGGCACGTTCGTGTTCGCGCGGCCGGGCAAGTTCATCTGGACGTACCAGAAGCCGTACCAGCAGGTGCTGCAGGCCGACGGCGACAAGCTGTACGTGTTCGACCGCGACCTGAACCAGGTCACCGAGCGCAAGCTGAACGGCGCGCTGGGCGCGAGCCCTGCCGCGATCCTGTTCGGCAGCAACGATCTCGACAAGAACTACACGCTGCGCGATGCCGGCGAGAAGGGCGGCATCGAGTGGCTCGAGATGCTGCCGAAGGCGCAGGACACGCAGTTCCAGCGGATCGGCATCGGTTTCCGGAACGGCACGCTCGCCGCGATGGAACTGCACGACGTGTTCGGCAACGTCACGCTGCTGACGTTTACGAACATCCAGACGAACCCGCCGCTGAAGGGCGATACGTTCAAGTTCGTGGTGCCGAAGGGCGCCGACGTGATCACCGGCTGACCGGCGCCGCGCGCCGCGTTTTCGCAACGGGCCCGCCGGTGACGGCGGGCCCGTGTCGTTTCCGCCTGCGGGCATCGGGCGTGGGCACTGGGCGCGGCGGCGCCGTCGCGCGGCTGTCATAATGTCGGGTCCGGCGGCCGGTTCGGCCGCCATCGTTTGATGTGGAGCGAGGGTTCATGTCCGACCTGTTTCAAGTCGAGCCGCGCCGCCCGCTCGCCGAGGCGCTGCGGCCGAAGACGCTCGCCGAGGTGATCGGCCAGACGCATTTGCTGGGCGAAGGCAAGCCGCTGCGGCTCGCGTTCGAATCGGGCAAGCCGCATTCGATGATCCTGTGGGGGCCGCCCGGCGTCGGCAAGACGACGCTCGCGCGCCTCACCGCGCTCGCGTTCGACTGCGAGTTCATCGCGCTGTCGGCCGTGCTCGGCGGCGTGAAGGACATCCGCGAGTCGATGGAGCAGGCGAAGGACACGCTGAACCGCACCGGCCGCCATACGATCCTGTTCGTCGACGAGATCCACCGCTTCAACAAGGGGCAGCAGGATGCGCTGCTGCCGTTCGTCGAGTCGGGTCTCGTGACCTTCATCGGCGCGACCACCGAGAACCCGAGCTTCGAGGTCAACTCGGCATTGCTGTCGCGTGCGCAGGTGTACGTGCTGAAGTCGCTGAACGACGACGAGATGCGGCAGTTGCTGAAGCGCGCGCAGGAAATCGCGCTCGACGGCCTCGCGTTCGACGACAAGGCGATCGATACGCTGGTCGGTTATGCGGACGGCGATGCGCGCCGCTTCCTGAACCTGCTCGAACAGGCGCAGACGGCGGCGACGTCGGCTGGTGTCGCGACGATCGACGCCGATTTCGTCAGCAGCGCGATGACGCTGAACGCACGGCGCTTCGACAAGGGCGGCGACAACTTCTACGACCAGATCTCGGCGCTGCACAAGTCGGTGCGCGGGTCGAGCCCGGACGGCGCGTTGTACTGGTTCTGCCGGATGATCGACGGCGGCGCCGACCCGAAGTATCTCGCGCGACGCATCGTGCGGATGGCATGGGAAGACATCGGGCTCGCCGATCCGCGCGCGCTGCAGGTGGCGAACGACGCGGCCGAAACCTACGAGCGGCTCGGCTCGCCGGAAGGCGAACTCGCGCTCGGGCAGGCGGTGATCTATCTCGCGTGCGCGGCGAAGAGCAACGCCGGCTACAACGCGTTCAACCAGGCGATGGCGTTCGTGAAGCAGGACAAGTCGCGCGAGGTGCCCGTGCATCTGCGCAACGCGCCGACCAAGCTGATGAAGGAACTCGGCTACGGCCACGCGTACCGTTACGCGCACGACGAGCCGAATGCGTATGCGGCCGGCGAGACCTACCTGCCGGACGGGATGCGCGAGCCGCGCTGGTACCAGCCGGTGCCGCGCGGGCTCGAATCGAAGATCGCCGACAAGCTCGCGTGGTTGCGCGAACTCGACCGCGA
Organism: Burkholderia sp. YHN3-13; assembly: GCF_055810675.1. Taxonomy (NCBI): domain Bacteria; kingdom Pseudomonadati; phylum Pseudomonadota; class Betaproteobacteria; order Burkholderiales; family Burkholderiaceae; genus Burkholderia; species Burkholderia sp. YHN3-13. Next base: position 121,806 of record NZ_JBVVNQ010000012.1, read on the forward strand.
GGCCGGCAAGAAGGACTGACCGCGTGTTGCGCGGGCCGGTTCGGCCGCCGCCGCCGCCGCCGTTGCGTCAGCGCTTGCGGCCCGGCTGCTGTTTCTTCCAGTATTCGAACGGCTCCTCGTGGCATTCGATGTCGAGCTCGGCGACGCGCGCGTGCAGGCGTTCCTGCGCATCGGCGATCGCGAGGTTGTAGATCGCCGGTGCGATTTCCTCGACGAAGAAGTGCAGCAGCGCGCCGGCCTGGATGTTGCCGATCGGCTCGTCCATGTTTTCCGTGAAATAGCGTTGCAGCGACGCGATTGCGCGGTCGCGGACATCCTTGTCGAGTTCGATGGTCATCGGGTTCCCTGGGGGGCGGTGAGGCGAAGCCGGGTGCTTCGCCCGATCGGTTGCCGTCCGCCGGCGCCGCGGTTTTGCGATCCGCAACGGTCGGGCATACCGCGATTCGCCGGCCGCCGGCCTACGGGGCGGCAAGGCCATGTTGCCATGGCCGCCGCCCGTTTGGCGCATTGTCCGTTCGGCCGGTGCCGTGGCGGCCGCGCGGTGCGTTAGAATTCCCGTCTTACACAACGATTTTCCAAGTCCTCCCATGCTCGACATCCAGTTGCTGCGCAAAGACCTCGACGGCGTCGCGAAGCGCCTCGCCGATCGCGGCTACACCCTCGACGTCGCCGCGTTTTCCGCACTCGAAGCGGAACGCCGCGCGATCCAGACCCACACCGAAGAGCTCCAGGCGCGTCGCAACAGCCTGTCGAAGCAGATCGGCGCGATGAAGGGGAAGGGCGAGGACACGTCGGCCGTGATGGCCGAGGTCGGCGGGATCGGCGACGACATGAAGGCGTCGGAAGCCAGGCTCGGCGACATCCAGGCGCGCCTGTCCGACCTGATGCTGGGCATGCCGAACGTCGCGCACGAAAGCGTGCCGGTCGGCAAGGACGAAGCCGACAACGTCGAGGTGCGCCGCTGGGGCGCGCCGCGCCAGTTCGATTTCGAGGTGAAGGATCACGTCGATGTCGGCACGCCGCTCGGCCTCGATTTCGAGACGGGCGCGAAGCTCGCCGGCGCGCGCTTCACGATGCTGCGCGGTCCGATCGCGCGCCTGCACCGCGCACTCGCGCAGTTCATGATCGACACGCACACGCAGCAGCACGGTTATACCGAGACGTACACGCCGTACATCGTGAACCCGGAGATCCTCTACGGCACGGGCCAGCTGCCGAAGTTCGCGGACGACATGTTCCGCGTCGAGAAGGGCGGCGCCGAGAACACGGTCACGCAATACCTGATCTCCACGTCCGAGATCTCGCTGACGAACACCGTGCGCGAGTCGATCGTCGACGCGTCCGCGCTGCCGATCAAGCTGACCGCGCATTCGCCGTGCTTCCGCTCGGAAGCCGGTTCGTACGGCCGCGACACGCGCGGGATGATCCGCCAGCACCAGTTCGACAAGGTCGAGATGGTGCAGGTCGTCGCGCCGGAAACGTCGTACGCGGCGCTCGACGAGATGGTCGGCCACGCGGAAGCGATCCTGCAGAAACTCGGCCTGCCGTACCGCGTGATCACGCTGTGCACGGGCGACATGGGCTTCTCGGCCGCGAAGACGTTCGACCTCGAAGTGTGGCTGCCCGCGCAGAACACCTATCGCGAGATCTCGAGCTGCTCGAACACCGAGGCGTTCCAGGCGCGCCGGATGCAGGCGCGTTTCCGCAACGCGCAGGGCAAGCCGGAGCTTGTGCATACGCTGAACGGTTCGGGTCTCGCCGTCGGCCGCACGCTCGTCGCGGTACTGGAGAACTACCAGAACGCGGACGGTTCGGTCACGGTGCCGGACGTGCTGCGTCCGTACATGGGCGGCATGGCGCGCATCGACGCGCCGGCACAGGCGTCGTAACGCAGGCCTGCGAAGCCCTCGCAAAAAATTTTGCACAAAGGGCTTGTCAGCCAAGAAGAGATCGTTTTATAATCTTTTCTTTCGCGGAAATGACCAAACGCGAAATGCAGTAAGGAAGGAGAGGTGGCAGAGTGGTCGAATGTACCTGACTCGAAATCAGGCGTACGGTTTCCCCGTACCGTGGGTTCGAATCCCACCCTCTCCGCCAAAATACGAAGCCCCTTGATCCGGAAGGATCAAGGGGTTTTTCGTTTTGGGTCCGCGGCCATGCAATGACGGCCGCGGCGCCGTCCCCGGCCGATATCACGCCGCGGCCGGATACTGCGCCAGCACCCGGTCGCGGATCGACGGCTTGATGTTCGATCGCGCCATGTCGCCGCCGTAGTGCGCGACGACGCGCGGATTCATCACGCGATACCAGAGCGGCGGCACGTACGCGAACAGGATCATCGTCGCGTAGCCGGCCGGCAGTTGCGGCGAATCGTCGAAGTGGCGCAGCGCCTGGTACGAGCGCGTCGGGTTCGCGTGATGGTCGGCGTGCCGCTGCAGCTGGTACAGGAACAGGTTGGTCACGACGTGATTGCTGTTCCACGAATGCTGCGGCGTGCAGCGTTCGTAGCGGCCGCTCGGCAGCTTGCGGCGGCCGAGCCCGTAGTGCTCGACGTAGTTCACGACTTCGAGCAGCGAGGCGCCGTAGACGGCCTGGATCACGAGGAACGGGATCACGACCTTGCCGGCCATCGCGATCGCGATGCCCCACACGACGACCGTCATCGCCCACGCGTGCAGCACCTCGTTGCGCCAGGTCCACGGCGACCGCCCGAGCCGTTCGAGGCGCGCCTTCTCGAGCCGCCATGCCGAGCGGATGCTGCCGGTCACGGTGCGCGGCAGGAATGCCCAGAACGACTCTCCGTAGCGCGCGCTCGCCGGATCCTCGGCCGTCGCGACGCGCACGTGGTGGCCGCGGTTGTGCTCGACATAGAAGTGGCCGTACGCGACCGGCGCGAGCGTGATCTTCGCGAGCCAGCGTTCGAAGCGGTCGGTCTTGTGCCCGAGCTCGTGCGCGGTATTGATCGAGATGCCCGTCGCGGCGCCGAGCGACAGCGCGAAGCCGACGTAGTCGTACCACGCGAGCGCGTGCGTGCCGACGATCCATACGCACATGAAGAACGCGACGTATTCGACGCAAGTCGCCAGATAGACGATGAACCGGTAATAGCGCTCGCGTTCGAGGTGCGGCACGACGGCCTCGGGCGGGTTGTCGCGATCGTCGCCGATCAGCGTGTCGAGGACCGGAATCACGCCGAACGCGAACAGCGGGCCGAACCACCAGAACACGTGAAGGCCCGTCGACAGCGCGAGCTGCGCGGCGAGGATCGGCAGCGTGATCGTCAGTGCGCCCAGCAGCCACAGGTAACGCTTGCCATCCGACCAGCTCGCGGCCGATCCGTCGGTCATTGCCATTGTCTCCCTCCAGTCAGCGGGCCCGATGGGCGGCCGCATGCACGGTTGTTCGAATCCTCGTCGGCCCGCGACACGCGCGGCGCCACCGGATCGTTGCCCGGTTCTGCCTGTTATACGACCCGTGCGCGCGCTTGCCAAACACCGGCGCTAGGCGTGCGACTCCAAACGGAGGGCCGCGCGCGAGTCGCGCCCGAAAGGGCCGGCACGCGCTGATTGAAACATCCGGTGGAGACCGGATCGGCCGGCGCATCCCGCGCGCTGGTCAGACGAATCGGGAGGTGTGGCGTGCGCGCACATCGATCCTGCTCGCCTGCAACAAATGTTGCGTCGCAATAAACGAAGCGACGCGGGCAAGGTCGGAACACGTTTTGGGTTGCTCGTATTACGCAACATTACGGTGGCGAACATGACGGGCGGTGCACTTCGAAACGCGACTGCCGCGCATTGCAAGGCGAACCGGGCGAGACGTCGAGCGGCGAAGCGTCGACGGTTGTCCGTCGATGCGCATCGGCATGCCGATGCTGCACCTGCACACCGGTCGGCTCATGTCGCCGCGGGTGACACCTGTTGCCTTTCGATCCGCGCCGTCATTTGAAAATAACGATTTGACTCATGCCCCGCTTTCGGTTGAAGCTAATAGCTTGCTGTCCGAAGGGGGCTGTGCCTGCATGAGTTCGACCTTGACCGTTCGTCGTATCGTTGCCGACCAGGGCGGCGTGTATCGCGAACTCCGCGCCGCATCGCTGCGTGAGCCCTATGCGCCGGGCGAAGCGCCGGAGGCCGAATTGCTGACTGTCGAAACGGACGCGGCGTCGGCGATTGCCGCGCTGCGCGCCGTGTCCGACGAGTCGACGACTTTCCTGCTGTACACCGAAGGCCATCCGGCCGGCATGATCGGCGCGTATTTCGACAACACGCCCGATCGGCGCGCGTTCGTCAGCGAACTGTGGGTCGCGCATGCGGTGCGCCACCTGCGCGGCGGCGTGCTGCTGCTGGAGACGGCTACCGCCTGGCTCGCCGAGCGCGGCGCGAGCGAAGTCTATGCATGGATCGCCGATGCGAACCGCAACGCGATCCGTTTTTACGAGCGCGCGGGTTTCGGCAACACCGGTGAACATGCGCCGGTCGCGCGGATGCCGGGCGCGATGAAATCGCTGTTCGTGTCGCAGGTGAAGCACTGACGCCCCGTCGAAACGCGGGCCGCGCGGCGCGATGAGGGCTCCGCCGCCCGCTTGCCTGCCGCGTTGCCGGTTGCTTGCCCGCCCGGGCCGCCGCCACCCCGAGTCCCAAAAATAATGGCCGCACGCGTGGACGCCTGTAAAATACGCAAAAAATTTTTGCAGAGTGTCCATGTCGCTTAAAAAATCGCCATTCTTCGAGCTGCGCAGCGGATCGGTCGATACGTTGCTGTTCACCGTGAAGACGACCGATCTCGATGCGTTGCGTGCCGAACTGGTCAAGCGCTTCGAAGCGACTCCCGAGTTTTTCGCCGACGATGTCGTCGCGATCGACGTCCGCCGCCTGGCTGACGGCGAACGCGTCGCGCTCGCGGACATCCGGCAGATGCTGAACGACGTGCGGATGCGCCCGGTGGGCGTGGTCGCACTGGCCACGCAGGGCTGGGCGGGGGAAGCCGGCCTGCCGCTGCTCGAGGCGCGCGATCGCCGCGTGCCGGCCGCCAAGCCGGCCGAGGGCGCGGAACCGTCGCCGATCGCCGAGGCCGTCGTCGCCGCGGCCGCCGCTGCGACGCCCGAACCGGCGTCGGAGCAGGCGCCGGCATCGAATCAGCCGGGCGGCCAGACGCTCGTGATCGACCGGCCGTTGCGTTCGGGGCAGCAGATTTACGCGAAAGGAGACCTCGTGGTGCTCGCGCCGGTCAGTCACGGCGCGGAGATCATCGCGGAAGGCAATATCCACATCTACGCGCCGTTGCGCGGCCGCGCACTCGCGGGCGTGCACGGCAATCACGACGCGCGCATTTTCTGCACGTGTCTCGAACCGGAACTGATTTCGATCGCGGGTATCTATCGAACAACCGAGAACCCGCTGCCCGCCGACGTACTGGGCAAATCGGTGCAGATCCGGCTCGAAGAGGAAAAACTGATGATCGAACCGCTGCGCCTGACGTAAATTCACGCGGCACGCTCCGGATCGATCGGCTCTCATTGACGAACACAGGGTATTGGGTAAATGGCAAAAATCATCGTGGTGACCTCGGGCAAGGGCGGCGTGGGCAAGACGACGACGAGCGCGAGCTTTGCGTCCGGTCTCGCGCTGCGCGGCCACAAGACGGCCGTGATCGACTTCGACGTCGGCCTGCGCAACCTCGATCTCATCATGGGCTGCGAGCGTCGCGTCGTGTATGACCTCGTGAACGTGATCCAGGGCGAAGCGAACCTGAACCAGGCGCTGATCAAGGACAAGAAGTGCGAGAACCTGTTCATCCTGCCGGCGTCGCAGACGCGCGACAAGGATGCGCTGACGCGCGACGGCGTCGAGAAGGTGCTGAACGACCTCGTCGCGATGGATTTCGAATACATCGTCTGCGATTCGCCGGCCGGTATCGAGGCCGGCGCGCTGCACGCGATGTACTTCGCGGACGAGGCGCTGATCGTCACGAACCCGGAAGTGTCGTCGGTGCGCGACTCCGACCGCATTCTGGGCATCCTGTCGTCGAAGACGAAGCGCGGGACCGAAGGCAAGGAGCCGATCAAGGAACACCTGCTGATCACGCGCTACAGCCCGAAGCGCGTGAGCGAAGGCGAGATGCTGTCGCTCGAGGACATCAGCGAGATCCTGCGCATCAAGCTGATCGGCGTGGTGCCCGAGTCGGAAGCCGTGCTGCACGCGTCGAACCAGGGTCTGCCGGCGGTGCATATCGACGGCACCGACGTCGCCGAAGCGTACAAGGACGTCGTCTCTCGCTTCCTCGGCGAGGACAAGCCGCTGCGCTTCACCGACTACCAGAAGCCGGGCCTGCTGCAGCGCCTCTTCGGCAGCAAGTAACGGAGGCCGCCCATGTCCATCCTTTCGTTTCTCCTCGGCGAGAAGAAAAAGTCCGCATCGGTCGCGAAGGAGCGCTTGCAGCTCATCATCGCGCACGAGCGGGTCGGCGGCCGGCCGCCGGCCGATTACCTGCCGGCGCTGCAGAAGGAACTCGTCGCCGTCATCTCGAAGTACGTCCATATTTCGAACGATGACATCCGCGTGAGCCTCGAGCGCCAGGACGACCTCGAAGTCCTCGAAGTGAAGATCGAGATCCCGCAAGCCTGACGCTTGCCGGTGTCCCTCCGCACGGCGGCCCCCGCCGTCGTGCGCGTCTTACGCCCTGTTGCACTTTCGGGCACGCCGTAACACGGCGCCTGTCGGCCGTAACCGCCCCTCCCGCATTGAACGAATACGCTCGCGTTATTTGTTCAACCAGGAGGTTGTGATGGCTGTCTCATCTGTTCAACGTCGTATCGTTTCGCTCGCGCTGTTTGCCGCGGGCCTGTCAGCCGTCGTCGCACCGTTTGCCGCGCAGGCGGACGAGATTCTCGTCGGCACACCCGTGATCGCGCCGCAGGGCCGTGTGGTCGTCGCCGAGCCGGTTGCCGTGCGCACCGAGGAGATCGTCGTCGTTGCGCCGAATGCGCCGCCGCCCGTGCGCTACGAGGTCGTGCCGACCGCGCGCGTGGGCTACGTGTGGGAGCGCGGGCACTGGCACTGGGACCATGGCCGCTACGTGTGGATCGGCGGCCACTGGGAAGCCGAGCGCGTCGGCATGCAATGGGTGCCGGGCCACTGGGACCAGCGCGGTCCGAACTGGTTCTGGACCCGTGGCCACTGGGCGTGACGGAGGCGCGTGATGAGAAGAACCGTCATCGCCGTCGCGCTCGTCGCGATCACGCTGGCCGGGTGCGTCGTCGTGCCGGCGCGGCCCGTCTACTACCGGCCCGCACCGGTCGTGATCTACTGAGCGTCGCGCGGGCCCGGCTGCGCGGGGCCACTCGCGCCGGGCGCGGCCGGTTCGGTGCCGTCCGGAGCCGGCGCGTGCGCCGTGGGGGCGCCCGGCGTCGCAGCGACAGCCTCGTCGCCGTCTTCGTCGCGCAACGTGTCGAGCGGATCGGCGGGCGCGGCAGCGGCGTCCTGCGGCTCGGTCACGCCGGTCGCAGCCGCCGTGCTCGCCGCCGATGCCGCGGCGGGTGCGGCGGCCGCCGCGGGCGGCGCGAGATAACGCTGCGCGAGCGTTTCGTAGAGCGGCGGCGCGAAAAAGCGCGAGACCCGGCTCGACACCAGCGCGGTCGCCATCAGCGAAATCACGAGCGCATGGCCGTTGATCATTTCCATCACGATCACGAACGACGTGATCGGCGACTGCGTGACGGCCGCCAGATAGCCGACCATCGCGAGCGCGATCAGCATCGGCAGGCTCATGTTGTTGAACACGACGTGCAGCAGGTTGCCGAACCCGGCGCCGATCGACAGCGACGGCGCGAAGATCCCGCCCGGGATGCCCGGCAGGTACGACGCGACCATCGAGATCATCTTCAGGAACGGATAGAACACCGACAGGTGCTGGCTGCCGTCGAGCAGGCCGCGCGCCTCGGCGTAGCCGCTGCCGAAGGTCGTGCCGCCCGACACCAGGCCGACGACGGCGATCGCGAAGCCGCACAGCGCGGCGAACGTGATCGGCCGCTCGCGATACAGGCCCAGCAGCCGCGCGGGCAGCCAGCGCCCCGTGTTCAGCAGCAGCCAGCAGAACAGGCCGCCGGCGATGCCCGTGACGATCGCGGTGACCAGCACCGCGACCGCCAGCAGCTTCGGAAAGTGGAGGCCCGTGTCGATCGTGCCGAAGTACGTGTAGTTGCCGTTCAGGCCGAGCGCGACGACGCCGGCGAGGATGATCGCGGTGATCAGCACGCCGCTGGCGCGCGCGGAGAAGCTGCGCGTCAGCTCCTCGATCGCGAACACGATCCCGGCGAGCGGCGTATTGAACGCGGCCGACAGCCCGGCCGCCGCGCCGGCCAGCACGAGCTGGCGTTCGATCTGCGCGTTCGAGCGCGGGTAGAAGCGCCGCAGGTTGAACATCAGCGCCGCGCCGACCTGCACGGTCGGCCCCTCGCGGCCGATCGTGAAGCCGCCCAGGATGCCCAGGAACGAAATCAGCACCTTGCCGAACAGGATGCGCAGCGTCAGCAGCCGGGCGCCGAACGCGCTCGGGCGCGCATGCAGCGTCGCGATCACCTGCGGGATGCCGCTGCCTTCGGCGCCACGGAAGAACCGGCGCGTGAGCCATACCGACGCGGCGGCGATCGCGGGCGTCAACAGCAGCGGCAACCATGCGGCGTGCTCGCGCATCGCGCGGAAGGACTCGTAGCCCCAGTCGATCAGCCGCGCGTAAAGTACGGCTGCCAGCCCGACGACGATCGCGCCGAGCCAGAAGACGCCGTACTGGCGCCAGATTCGCAGCGAGCGGCGGGTGAGGGCGGGAAACAGGGCGGGAAGCGCGGGGCGTGGCATCGGCGGGGCCATCAGGCAAAGGATCGATTATAGAAAGAACCGGGGCCGCGCAGTCGGGTGACAATGTTTTGCAAGGTTGTAGCATTTCGTTGCAAATGTAATCAGGAAGTAATGTCCGCGACGGGCATCCGTCGTTAGCATCCCCAAATGGCTGGCTCTTCCCCGCAAACGTGAAACGCATCCTCATCGTGAAAGTGACGTCGCTCGGCGACGTCGTCCAGACGCTCCCTGTCGTCGCGGACCTGCATCGTGCCTTTCCCGGCGTGGCGGTCGACTGGGCCGTGGACGAATCGTGTGCCGAGGTCGTGCGCTGGCATCCGGGCGTGAGCGCCGTGCTGTGCGCGCCGCTGCGTCGCTTCAAGAAGCTGCGGAATGTCGGCGACCTGAAGGCGATCTCGGCGTCGATCGGCGCGTTGCGCGCGCATCGCTACGATGCGGTCATCGATCTGCATGGGGTCTACAAGAGCGCGATCATCTCGGCGCTGGCACGCGCCGCGCGCCGTGTCGGCTACCAGACGCAGGATCTCGGCGAAGCGGGCGCGCGCTTCGCGTATTCGCATCGTTTCGGCCCGCGGCCGGATTGCGACGCGTGGCACGGGATGCGCGTGAGCGCTGGCGAGGCGCTCGGCTACCGGCCCGAAGGCATCGCGTCATACGGCATCGTTCCGCCGCAGGACGCGAACCTGCCGCCGGCCGTGACCGACGGCGGACCGTTCATGCTGCTGTTCCATGCGACGTCGAATCCCGACAAGAAATGGCCGGCCGACCATTGGGCCGCGCTGGCCACGCAGATGATGGCGAGCGGTGTGCGGGTGCTGTTGCCGTGGGGATCGAGCGCCGAGCGTGACGATGCGCAGGACATCGCCGCGCGCGCGCCGGGCGCGATCGTGTTACCGGCGATGACGGTGCGCGAACTTGGTGCGGCGCTCGGCCGGGCCGCGCTGGTGGTGGGGGTCGATACGGGGTTCGTCCATATGGCGCACGCGCTGCGGCGGCCGACCGTGATGATTTTCGTCGCGACGTCGCGCCACCATTGCGGGATCGGCGGTGCGCCGAACGCGCTGTCGATCGGCGAGCCCGGCGCGATGCCGTCCGTCGACGAGGCGCTGGATGCGATCGATGCGGTCGCCCCTGCCTATGGCGCGCAGCGCGCGCGACTGACCGCCTGAAGGCCGGGCCGCCGGCCGGTTCAGGCCAGCAGCGCCTCGACCGTGATGACGGCGGCGACAGCCGCCAGATTCGCCAGCAGCGCCTCGAACACGAGGCCGCGCCACGTCTTCGGCCGGAACCGCAGCGCCAGCAGCAGCGCGCCACCCAGCGCGAGTGCGAGGATCAGGACGAGATCGGCATTGCCGAGGCGGATGGTCATGGCGGCGGCTCCTTTCGGGGCGGGATCCCCGGGCGCGCAACGGCGCGCCCAGGATCGAGTATAGGCAGCGCCTGCCGCCGCACAACCCGGGTCGCCCCGGAGGCTCAGACGAGCGATGCGTCGCGCGTTTCGCGCATCAGCAGCACGCCGATCAGGCTGATCGCCGCCGCGATCGACACGTAGCCGCCAACCCACGACAGCCCGCCGCGCGCCGCCAGCAGCTGCGCGATATATGGCGCAATCGACGCGCCGAGGATCCCGCCGAGGTTGTATGCCACGCCCGCGCCCGTATAGCGGACGTTGGTCGGGAACAGCTCCGGCAGCAGCGCGCCCATCGGTGCGAACGTCACGCCCATCAGGAACAGTTCGATCGTCAGGAACAGCGCGACGAGCGGCATCGAGCCGCTGCCGAGCAGCGGCTCCATCGCGAAACCCGACAGCAGCGCGGCGATCGCACCGGCGATCAGCACCGGCTTGCGGCCAAAGCGGTCCGACGCCCAGGCGGACAGCGGCGTCGCGAGCCCCATGAACACGACGGCAAGGCACAGCAGCCCGAGGAAGCTCTGGCGCGGAATATGCAACGCCGTCACGCCGTACGACAGCGAGAACACCGTCGAGATATAGAACAGCGTATAGCAGACGACCATCGCGAGCGCGCCGAGCAGCGTCGGCTGCCAGTGTTGCGTGACGAGCGTCGCGACCGGCACGCGCACGCGTTCGTTGCGCTCGAGCGCGGCCTGGAACGCGGGCGTCTCGGTGATCTTCAGCCGCACGTACAGGCCGAGCGCGACGAGTACCGCGCTGACGAGGAACGGAATGCGCCAGCCCCAGCTGCGGAACTGCTCGTCGGACAGCGACAGCGCGAGCGCGAAGAACAGGCCGTTCGACATCAGGAAGCCGACCGACGGCCCGAGTTGCGGGAACATCCCGAACCAGCCGCGCTTGCCCCGCGGCGCGTGCTCGGTCGCGAGCAGCGCCGCGCCGCCCCATTCGCCGCCGAGGCCGATGCCCTGGCCGAAGCGCAGCACGCACAGCAGCACCGGCGCGAGCGTGCCGATCGCGTCGTAGCCGGGCACGAAGCCGATCGCGGTGGTCGACACGCCCATCACGAGCAGCGACGCGACGAGCGTCGACTTGCGGCCGATGCGGTCGCCGAAGTGCCCGAACAGGAACGAGCCGATCGGGCGGGCAATGAACGCGATGCCGAACGTGACGAACGCGGACAGCGCCTGTGCGGTCGCGGAACCATGCGGGAAGAATACGGGGCCGATGACGAGCGCGGCGGCCGTTGCGTACACATAGAAATCGTAGAACTCGATCGCGGTGCCGATGAAGCTCGCGAACACGATGCGCCGGTGGCTGACGGCGCCGGCCGAACCGGTTGCGTGAGCAACGGTCGGGGGGGATGCGGACATGGATGTCTCCGTTTTGTCGTTGGGGCGGTCGGCCGGGGGTGCGGCCGGACAGGCGGGCGCCTGCCGGGTGCGGCCGAGCGGATGATGCGGGTGCTGCGGATGACGCGAGGGCGGCGTGGACGCGCGCCGTGACGCGGACGTCACCCGCCGGTCGACGATGGAGACGGGTAGGTCGCCGCCGCCCGGTGCCGGCGTGGTCGGCTCGCGTGCCGGGTGGAGCGCGCGAACGCGCGCGCGGCGTGATGGCCGCGCGGGTGCGGAAAATTATAGCCAGCGCCGCGGCAGGCCGGCAATCGCGCGGCGGCGGCGCGTCAGTCGATCGATTGCGCCTGCGCGGACGCCGTGCTTTGCAGCTGGAAGTGGCCGTCGTCGTTGAAGAGCCAGCCTTCCATCAGTTCGAGCCGGCCGTTGCCGTCGAGCAGCCGCGGCGGCGGCGCCGGCAGCGGCGTCGAGCGGCGCAGCGATGCGAGGGCGAGCGCTTCGGCCTCGCTGTCGCCGTTGCTGCGATAGACGGACGCGTTGACGAGACGGCCACTGCCGTCGACGGTGAAGGACACGACGACGAGCGATCGGAGCATCGCCTGCGGCGTGCCGCGCAGCATGCCGGACGGATTGCGCTCGGCGACGCGGTGCGCGACTTCGACGCGATACTGGTCGAGGTTGCCGCTGCGGACGATCGACGGAATCGTCAGCACCGAGTGTAGCGACGAAGGGGGCGTGATCGTGCACGCGGCAAGCAGGGCGGCGACGGCCAGCGCGGCAACACGCAGCCGGGCGACGCGCGGACGGAGAGGGGGGCGCATGAGGTGACGGCCGGAAGGGACTATAAAAAAATGATAGGCGTCCCGGCGCGAGACGATATGGGGAGAAACGCATAGCACGCGAGGCCGGACACTGTGATCGCCGATGATGACGGCCGGGCGGTCGCATCGCGCATCGCGATGTAACGCGACGCGTGGCGGCTGCGTGCGTGGCGCAAGGTTGAACGGCACGCCGCGATCGTCCGGCCGGGCATGACGGCCCGCCGGTGCGCACCGCGGCCAGCCGGCCGCGCGATCGCCCGCGAGGCCTTTCACCGGGTTCAGAAGCCGTGCGTGACGAGCGACAGTACCGACAGGTCGGGGTGCGTGCCGTCGATGATGCTCTTGCCGATGTGCACGGCTTCATGGACGGCCTCGTCGACGGTCGCGAAGCTTTCCTCGCCATCCGCGTGAAACGCCACGGCATGGCCGGGCAGCGCGGGGTTCGCGCCCGGATGGCACACGTAGCCGGTGTAGGTATGGCGCGTGTCGCTGCCGGGCACGGCGGCCGGCACGACATGGATCTCGAAGCCTTCGTAATCGACGGGTTGCGTCGCGCTCGACAGTTCGGTCATGGCGATCTCCGTGTGCCGCGCGCAGGGGTGGCGCGTGCGGCATCGAGTACGCGGCGGCGGTCGTGTCGCCGTGTTGAACGAATTCTAGGTGATCGCGGGGCGGGCCGGGAGGCTTCCGGCGCGGCATTCGGGCACGTTCCGTCCCGATTGGAAGCGGCGCGTGCGAGGCGGCGTCATGGCTTGCAGCGCGCATCCTTGCGCTGCACGACGATGATCACCGGGTATTTCTGGCCGTGGTCGAGTTCCACGCGCGCGACGACGGTGAGCGTCGCCGGATCGGAATCGTCGTACACGCTGACCTGTTCGTTGCGCAGGTAGGTGACGCCGGTGCAATTGGACGTGCGTCCGTCGTCCGACACCTTGCACTGAAGATCGTTGTCCTTCAGGTAGTTGTACGGTGCCGGGCTCGCGAGGTATTCGCTCAGGCCGCGCGGCGAACCGCCGACGCCGCTGACGGTTGCGATCGCGCACGATGCCTGCGCGCCGCTGCCGGACCCGGTGTCGGCGGCCGCATGCGTGCTGACGGCGGCCAGCATGGCGACGAGCGACGAGACGATGAGGGGCTTCATGAAGTGGGTTTCCCGTTTCGCGAATCGGAGCGCGGGATTGTAACGGCATCCGGCGCGACGCGTCGGAACGTGAGGAGCACGCACGCACGGGCAAACCGCCAAACAAAAACCCCGTCATTCGATGAATGGACGGGGTTTGGCGAACTTCCTGGCGGAAGCGGTGAGATTCGAACTCACGGACAGTTTCCCGTCGCCGGTTTTCAAGACCGGTGCCTTAAACCGCTCGGCCACGCTTCCACACGAGGCGGCATTGTAACCGAAATGCCGCCTCGTTCATCCCGTCAATCGTCACGCAGGAACAATTCCTGCAGGTCGTTGAGAAAACGCTGGCCGAGCGGTGTCGGCGCGATCTGCGCGAAATCGCGCGCGATCAGCCCGCGTCGCTCCGCTTCCTGCAGCGCCGGCTCGATCGTGCTCATCGGCAGGCCCGTACGCTCCGCGAAACTGTGCACGGGGAAGCCCTCGACGAGCCGCAGCGTGTTCAGCATGAACTCGAACGGCAGGTCGCGGGCGCCGACTTCGCGCTCTTCCTGCACGGCCGTGCCGGCCTTCGCCTGCTCGATGAAGGTCGCCGGATGCTTGTAGCGCGCCTGCCGCAGGATCCGGTTCGGGAACGACAGCTTCGTGTGCGCGCCCGCGCCGATTCCGAGGTAGTCGCCGAAGCGCCAGTAGTTCAGGTTGTGCTTGCACTGATGATTCGGCTTCGCATACGCGGACACCTCATAGCGTCCGTAGCCGGCCTCGGCCGTGCGTGCGTGGATCCACTCCTGCATGTCGGCCGACGCGTCGTCGTCGGGGACGACGGGCGGGAACTTCGCGAACAGCGTGTTCGGCTCGAGCGTCAGGTGATACAGCGACAGATGCGGCGGCGCGAACGACAGCGCGGTCTCGATGTCGGTGCGGCATTCGTCGAGCGTTTGGTTCGGCAGCGCGAACATCAGGTCGAGGTTGAAGTTGTCGAAGTTCTTCGCGGCGATCTCGACGGCCGCGCGCGCCTGCGCGGTATCGTGAATCCGGCCGAGCGCCTTCAGGTGCGTTTCGTTGAAGCTCTGGATGCCGACCGACAGGCGGTTCACGCCGCTCGCGCGGAACTGCGCGAACTTCGCGGCTTCGAACGTGCCCGGATTCGCCTCGAGCGTGATCTCGGCATCGGCGTCGAGCGGCAGCAGCGCGCGCACGTCGGACAGCATCCGGTCGAGGCCGGCCGCCGACAGCAGGCTCGGCGTGCCGCCGCCGATGAACACGGTATGCACCTGCCGCCCCCACACGAGCGGCAGTGCCTGCTCGAGATCGGCACGCAGTGCATCGAGGTACTCGGTTTCCGGGAATCGTTCGCCTTTCCATTCGTGCGAGTTGAAATCGCAATACGGGCACTTGCGCACGCACCACGGGAAATGCACGTACAGCGCGAGCGGCGGCAGCGACGTGAGCCGCACCTGGCCGGGCGACGTGAAGGTCGCGACGACGCGCGCGCCGGTTTGCGCGGCCTGGCTCATGCAACCCCCTGCGGCGAACGGGTAACGGGCATGCTCATGCTTCCTCCGCGAGCCGCGCCAGCAGCGCCTTCAGCGCCAGCGCGCGATGGCTGTGCGTGTTCTTCACGGCCGGATCGAGTTCCGCGGCCGTCGCGCCGAGCGCCGGCAGGTAGAAATACGGGTCGTAGCCGAATCCGTGCTCGCCGCGCGGCGTATCGACGATCTCGCCGGCCCAGCGCCCTTCGGCGAACAGCGGCTCGGGATCGTTCGCGTGGCGTACGAGCGCGAGCACGCAGCAATAGTATGCGCGCCGGTCGTCGACCCCGCGCAGTTGCTCGACGAGATACGCGTTGTTCGCCGCGTCGCCCTTGTCGCGGCCCGCACGCTGCGCGTAACGTGCCGAATAGACGCCCGGCGCACCGCGCAGCACGCGCACGCACAGGCCCGAATCGTCGGCGATCGCCGGCAGCCCGGTGAGCCGCGACGCGTGACGCGCCTTCGTCAGCGCATTCTCGATGAACGTGCCGAACGGCTCTTCCGCTTCGGGCACGGCGAGATCGCCCTGCGGGACGATCTCGATGCCGACCGTCGCGAACAGCGCGGTGAATTCGCGCAGCTTGCCCGGGTTGTTCGACGCGAGGACGATGCGCGACAGCGGCGCGAGGGTGCGATCGTCAGGCATGGCCGGCGCCCAGGACATCCTTCTGCAGCTGCACGAGCTCGGCGATGCCGCCCTGCGCGAGGTCGAGCAGCGCATTCATCTCGGCGCGCGAGAACGGCGCGCCCTCGGCCGTGCCCTGGACTTCGACGAAACCGCCGGCACCCGTCATCACGACGTTCATGTCGGTGTCGCACTGCGAATCTTCCGCGTAGTCCAGGTCGAGCACCGGCGCGCCTTCGTATACGCCGACCGAGATCGCGGCGACGTGGTCGGTGATCGGCGAGCGCGCGAGCTTGCCGGCCGCGATCAGCGTCGACACGGCATCGTGCGCGGCGACGAAGGCGCCGGTGATGCTCGCGGTGCGCGTGCCGCCGTCGGCCTGGATCACGTCGCAGTCGATGTGGATCGTGCGCGGGCCGAGCGCCTCGAGATCGAACACCGCGCGCAGCGCGCGGCCGATCAGGCGCTGAATTTCCTGCGTGCGGCCGGTCTGCTTGCCGCGCGCGGCTTCACGGTCGCTGCGCGTGTGCGTCGCGCGCGGCAGCATCCCGTATTCGGCGGTCAGCCAGCCTTGCCCGCGCTCGCGCAGGAACTCGGGCACGCGTTCGGAGACGCTCGCGGTGCAGAGCACCTTGGTGTCGCCGAATTCGACCAGCACCGAGCCTTCGGCGTGTTTCGTGTAGTGGCGCGTGAGGGCGACCTTGCGCAGTGCGTCGGCGCGGCGGCCGCTCGGGCGGGAAACGGAAGACGTCATGGGGAAATCGCGGAAGGAGAGGAAACCCCGATTTTAGCGCCGAACGGCGGGCTTGCCCGGCGGGGTGGTCCGCAAAAATGGGATAATGCGCGCTTCCCGCCCCGCGTTTTCCGATGCGCCGGGCGCCTCGACACATCCCCGCCCGCGAGGGCACCCAGACGGCGAGACGAACCATGATCTACAGCATGACGGGCTACGCGAGCGCGACGCGCGAACTCGCGACGGCCACCGGCAACGGCGGCACCAGCGTGTCGGTCGAACTGCGCACCGTGAACTCGCGCTTCCTCGACCTCAATTTCCGGATGCCGGACGACGTGCGCGCGTGCGAGCCCGCGCTGCGCGAAATGCTGATGAACAAGCTGTCGCGCGGCAAGGTCGACGTGCGCATCAACCTGCAACGCGGCGAACAGAGCATCGGCGCGGGCGCGCTGAACCAGTCGGCGCTCGGCCAGCTTGCCGATCTCGAGCGTGCGGTGCTCGATTCGTTCCCGGGCGTCGGCCGCCTGCGCGCGGGCGAGATCCTGCGCTGGCCGGGCGTGCTCGCCGAAAGCGGCGTGTCGGCGGAAGCGATCCGCGACGCGGTGCTCGCGTGCGGCAAGGAAGCGATCGGCGAGCTCGTCGTCGTGCGTTCGCGCGAAGGCGCGCAACTGGCGACGATGCTGCTGTCGAACGTCACCGAGATGGAAGCGATCGTCGCGCGCATCACGCCGCTCGTGCCGGAGCTGATCGCCAAGCATCAGCAGAAGATCGTCGAGCGCCTGCAGGAAGCGCTCGGCCTCGCGGCGCCCGAAGGCGGCGCGACGATCGTCACGCGCGAGGAAGCCGCGGAACGCATCCGTCAGGAAGTGACGATGTACGGGATCCGGATCGACATCGCGGAAGAGCTGTCGCGACTTACCGCGCACCTGAACGAAACGCGTCATGTGATCGAGAAGGGCGGCCGTGTCGGCAAGCGCCTCGACTTCATGATGCAGGAACTGAATCGCGAAGCGAATACGCTCGGCTCGAAGGCGGCGGCGAAGGAACTGGCCGACGCGTCGATGGCGCTCAAGCTGTTGATCGAGCAGATGCGCGAGCAAGTGCAAAACCTGGAGTAACGCAACATGATCCACCCCACTCACGACACGCATACGCTTCACGCGGGTGTCTACCCCGGCAACCTGTTCATGGTCATTGCGCCGTCGGGCGCCGGCAAGTCGACGCTCGTGAATGCGCTGCTGTCGAAGGACCGCGACATCTGCCTGTCGATCTCGTACACGACGCGCAAGCCGCGCCCGAACGAACAGGACGGCCAGCATTACCACTTCACGACCGTCGAGGATTTCCGCGCGCGTCACGCGGCGCATGAATTCCTCGAGAGCGCGGAAGTGCACGGCAACTATTACGGCACGTCGCGCGTCTGGATCGAAGAGCAGATGAAGAGCGGCCACGACGTGCTGCTCGAGATCGACTGGCAGGGCGCGTTGCAGGTGAAGAAGCAGTTCCGCAACGCGGTCGGCATCTTCATCCTGCCGCCGTCGCTCGATGCGCTCGAGGAGCGGCTGAAGAAGCGCGGCCAGGACGAACCGAACGTGATCACGCGGCGCCTGCTGGCTGCCGGCAGCGAGATCGCGCACGCGTCGGAAGCGGAATACGTGGTGATCAACGAGAATTTCGAGCGTGCGCTCGCGGAGCTCGAATGCATCGTCGCCGCGACGCGCCTGCGCTTTGCTTCGCAGTACGCGCGACACACGGAGCTGTTCATCGAGCTCGGCATCCATCTGCCCCACGCGGAATGACGCGGGGGACGAGGGACATAAGGTAGAATAAGGACTATATTCAGAAGGAATTACCAACATGGCTCGCATTACCGTCGAAGACTGCCTGAAGCAAATCCCGAACCGCTTCGAACTGGCGCTCGCCGCCACCTACCGCGCGCGGCAGCTCGCGCAAGGCCATACGCCGAAGATCGAAAGCCGCGACAAGCCGACCGTCGTCGCGCTGCGCGAAATCGCTGCCGGCCAGGTCGGCGTCGAGATGCTGAAGAAGGTGCCGGTGTAACGCGCATCCGGCCCGTTCCAGCCATGTAATCCACGCGCGCAACGACTCGACCTGGAGGCGAATATGAGCACCACCCCATCGTCCGCCTCCGCGGATTCGACCACCGAAGCCACGGCCCAGTCGCCTGCGCGCCAGTACATCGACGCGGTCCTCGAACAGTCCTTCCGGCATCTGTTCGGGCCGACCGCCACTCCGGAGCAGCCGCGCAAGCACGGTGTCGTTTCGATCGCGAAACTGACCACCGTGCTGGCCGAGTATCTCGCCCCGGACGAAATCAAAGAGGTCAAGGCGGCGTTCCACTTCAGCGACGAAGCCCACCTCGGTCAATATCGCCAGAGCGGCGAGCCCTACATCACCCATCCCGTCGCCGTCGCGGAAATCTGCGCCGGCTGGAAGCTCGACGCGCAGGCCGTGATGGCCGCGCTGCTGCACGACGTGATGGAAGACCAGGGCGTGACCAAGAACGAGCTGGCCGAGCGGTTCGGTCCGAAGGTCGCCGAGCTGGTCGACGGCCTGTCGAAGCTCGACAAGATGGAATTCCGCAGCCGCGAGGAAGCGCAGGCGGAAAACTTCCGCAAGATGCTGCTCGCGATGGCGCGCGACGTGCGCGTCATTCTCGTCAAGCTCGCCGATCGCCTGCACAACATGCGCACGCTCGGCGCGGTGCCGATGGAAAAGCGCCGCCGCGTCGCGCGCGAAACGCTCGACATCTACGCGCCGATTGCCCATCGGCTCGGGTTGAACAACACGTATCGCGAGCTGCAGGACATGAGCTTCGCGAACTTCAACCCGCATCGCTACGCGACGCTCGAGAAAGCCGTGAAGGCCGCACGCGGCAACCGCCGCGAAGTGATCAGCAAGATCCTCGAGGCCGCGCAGCGCGCGATGGCCGACGCGAAGATCGACGCCGAGATCACCGGCCGCGAGAAAACCATCTACAGCGTCTACCGCAAGATGCGTGACAAGCAGCTGTCGTTCTCGCAGGTGCTCGACGTGTACGGTTTCCGCGTGGTCGTCGACAGTCCGCTCGACTGCTACACGTGCATCGGCGCATTGCATGCGCTGTACAAGCCCGTGCCCGGCAAGTTCAAGGACTACATCGCGATCCCGAAGATCAACGGCTATCAGTCGCTGCACACGACGCTCGTCGGCCCGTTCGGCGCGCCGATCGAGTTCCAGGTGCGCACGCGCAAGATGCACGAGATCGCCGAGGCCGGGGTCGCCGCGCACTGGCTGTACAAGAACGGCAGCGCCGATCTCAGCGACGTGCAGAAGCGCGCGCACCAGTGGCTGAAGTCGCTGCTCGACATCCAGAGCGAAGCCGGCGATTCGAGCGAATTCCTCGAGCACGTGAAGATCGACCTGTTCCCCGACGCGGTGTACGTGTTCACGCCGAAGTCGAAGATCATGGCGCTGCCGCGCGGCGCGACGGCACTCGATTTCGCGTATTCGATCCACAGCGATCTCGGCAACCAGTGCGTGGCCGTGAAGATCAACAACGAGCTGCTGCCGCTGCGCACCGAGCTGAAGAGCGGCGACATCGTCGAGGTGATCACCGCGCCGTATTCGAAGCCGAATCCCGCGTGGCTCGGTTTCGTGCGTACCGGCAAGGCGCGTTCGGCGATTCGCCACTACCTGAAGACGATGCGCCTGAACGAGTCCGTCCAGCTGGGCGAGCGGCTCGTCGACCAGAGCCTGAAGGGTTATGGTCTTGCGCTGGCCGACGTCGCGCCGGAAGTGTGGGAGAAGCTCGTGCAGTGGACGGGCAACAAGAGCCGTCAGGAAATTTTCGCGGATATCGGCCTGGGCCGCCGCGTCGCCGCGGTGATGGCCAAGCGCATCGAGGTGCTGATGAGCGGCCGCGACGCGGACGACGATCTGCCGAAATCCGAACGGCATGCCGCGCACCATGCGCCGCCGGTCGTGATCACCGGCACCGAAGGGATGTCCGTGCAGTTGTCGGCCTGCTGCCGGCCGATTCCGGGCGACGCGATCATGGGTTACATCGGCATCGGCCTGGGGATGGCGATTCATACGACCGATTGCCGTGTCGCGCAGCGTATCCATCGCCGCGATCCGGGCCGCTGGATCGATGTCGAATGGGCGCCGCAGCCGGGCCGCCTGTTCGATGTCGCGGTGAAGGCGCTTGTGAAGAACACGAAGGGCATCTTCGCGCGTGTTGCGGCGGACATCACGTCGGCCGACGCGAACATCGTGCATATCGCGATGGACGAGGATCTGACGCACGAATCGACGGTGCTGCGCTTCGTGATCCAGGTCAGCGACCGTGTGCACCTCGCGAACGTGATGCGGCGCGTGCGCACCAATCCGGACGTGATGCGGATCATGCGCGAGCGTTCGACCGACGACGGAGCGCATGCGCGCCACGACGGTGGCATGCGCATCGAGCGGGAGCGGCAGGATTACTGACGGGCTCGGTGTGCGGGCGATCGACGGACGGCGGCCAATGGCCGCCGTTTTCATGTCGGCAGCGGTATGAACCTGCGGCAACGCGCGCGAGCGAAGAGGGGTAGCTGAAAAGAAAAAAGGGCTTTCCCGAAGGAAAGCCCTTTTAAGGTGGCGCGGCTGGCAGGATTCGAACCCACGACCCCTTGGTTCGTAGCCAAGTACTCTATCCAACTGAGCTACAGCCGCACGCAAAACGGTACTGCTTCAACTGTCGGAACCTTCTGCGATGGGAAGGCCCCCAAAAAAGTGGCGCGGCTGGCAGGATTCGAACCCACGACCCCTTGGTTCGTAGCCAAGTACTCTATCCAACTGAGCTACAGCCGCACGCAAAACAAAACTTCTACTGCTTCGAACTGAAAGGGCCTTCGGTTGGGAAGGCCCTCGAAAAAGTGGCGCGGCTGGCAGGATTCGAACCCACGACCCCTTGGTTCGTAGCCAAGTACTCTATCCAACTGAGCTACAGCCGCACGCAGAAGCGAAATTATAGCAGGGTTGTATAAAAAGGGAAGCCTTATTCGCGAATTAGGCGGCATGGCCTTCGCGGCGGCCCTTCGTGTACCCTTGGAGCATCAGTCATCCACGTTGAACCCGCATCATGAACAAGGCGTTTGTCAAAGAGTCGGACGGTGACGACGACGATCTCGACCAGGCTCAACCCACGATTCCGGCGGGGGCGAAGAACTACATCACGCCGGCCGGCCACAAGCGGCTGAGGGACGAGCTGCTGAACCTGATCGACGTCGAGCGCCCCGAGGTCGTGCGGCTCGTGTCGTGGGCCGCGTCGAACGGCGACCGGTCGGAGAACGGCGACTACATCTACGGCAAGCGGCGGCTGCGCGAGATCGATCGCCGCATTCGCTTCCTGACGAAGCGGCTCGACCTCGCCGAAGTCGTCGACGCGAGCCGGCAGGAGAATGTCGACCAGGTGTTCTTCGGCGCAACGGTCGATTACGAGACGCCGGATGGCGTGGATCACACGATCACGATCGTCGGGATCGACGAGGTCGATCTCGACCATGGCTGCGTCAGCTGGATTTCGCCGGTCGCACGTGCGCTGATCAAGGCGAAGATCGGCGATACCGTCACGCTGATGACGCCGGCCGGCCCGCAGCCGATCGACATACTCGACGTCCGCTATCCGGCGCGGGGCACCGCCTGAGCCACGGCCCGCGCGCACGGCGCGGCAACGAAAAAGCGCCCCGGCGGGGCGCTTCGTCATCCGGCTTGTGGGCGGGTTTCGCTCAGAAGCGGTGGCGCATGCCGGCCGTGACCGCGATCTGCTTGTTGGTCGAGGATGCGGCACCGAGCCCGTTGATGTTGGCACCGAGGTCGAGGCCGTCGTTGTTGACCTTCTGGAACTCACCCTGCAGATAGACGTCGGTGCGCTTCGACAGCGCATAGTCGGCCTGCAGGTTGAACTGGTGCCAGGTCGGCTTGTCGCCGGCCAGGCGGCCCTGCGTGTACGTGTACGAGCCGGCGAGCGACAGGGCCGGCGTCAACGCGTAACGGCCGTTGACTTCATAGTTGCTGAAGCGCGCGGTGCCGCCGAGGCCCGTGATGCCGCCGGACACGCCGGATTGCCCCGCGCTGATCGCGCGAATGCCGGTCAGGCGCGTCTGCGTGAACACGAAGCCGACCGTGGCGGGGCCGAAGCCGTAATTCAGGCCGGCCCCCCAGGTGCGCTGCACGCGCGACGCGAAGGTCCAGTCGCCGGTCACCGCGCCCGGATCGGATGCGGCCTGCGCGAGCGCGTTCACGTCGCTGTTCAGCTGCAAGTAGGCCGCGGCGAAGTTGAACCCCAGGTAGCTGTACGACACGCCGCCGCTATACGCGCGGTTGTTCGCGAACGCCGTCGAGTTCGAGAACCCGTACAACGCGCCGAACTTGAGGCCGCCGTAGTTCGCGCTCTGGTACTTGACCGAATTGTTGATCCGGAACGAATTGTTCAGGTTGTCGTTGTCGAACGGGTGCGCGAACTGCGTGCCGCCATATTGCGTGCCGGTCAGCGACAGCGGCCCGAGGTAGTCGACGACGCTGTCGTATTGCCGGCCCAGTGTCAGCGAACCGTAGCTGTCGTGCGCGAGGCCGACGAATGCTTGCCGGCCGAACTCGCGGCCGTTCTGCTTCAGCGCGCCGTTGTTGATGCCGAAACCGTTTTCCAGCGTGAAGATCGCTTTCAGGCCGCCGCCGAGATCCTCGGTGCCGCGCAAGCCCCACCGGCTGCCGTTGACCGAGCCGCTCGTTTCCTGCCAGGCGCTGTGACCGCCCTGATTGTTCGTGTAGGTGATGCCGGCGTCGATCAGGCCGTATAGCGTCACGCTGCTTTGTGCGTGTGCGGCGGTAACGAATACACCCGACAACGCGGTGACGATCAGGGTTTTTTTCATGGATCTGTCTCCAAACAGGATGATGTCGATCGAACCTGCTGCCGGACCGGGCTGATGTGCGTGACGCTGTGACCGGCAGAGCGGCGGTGCGCTTGTCAGAAAGCCATCTGCAGTGTACGGAGTGCGTGAAGCGGAGGAGGGTGACGCTTTAAGCAATAATGTATTTTGGAATCCGCAAAGATCGTGGGATGCGCGTAAACGGTTGCACATCAAGGGTTTGCGGCGGTGCAGCGAAGAAAAATGGCGTTCAGGACTCCGTAACGGGCGTTGCGCGATCGCGACACCTGGTCAGCGGCCGGCGAGGGAGGCCGTAGCGCGATTATTGACACATCGGCAATAGAGGTTTGTGTGGAGCATGGCTAATGAAAGGTTGTTCTCTCGCTATACTGCGATCTCTGCTTTCCGAAGCAGACTTTTTCGTTGACGGAAAAGATCTCCAAACCTTTGTCGGCGCGACTTCCCAGTCGCGCTTTTTTTTTGCCCCGCCGGTCCGTGCGCTACTGCGCGTACGAGCGCCGCTTGCGCTTGGGCGCAGGCGCGGCTTCCTCGGCATCGGTCGGCGGCGGTGTATAGGTCCAGTCTTCCATCACGTAGTGACGGGCATCCAGTGGCGAGGCGAGCAGGTTCTGCCAGTGGTCGCCGTGCCAGGTCGTATCGAATTCGGTGTCGCACGGCGCTTCGCGCGCGGACTCGGCCAGGGCGCGGGACTTGCGGCGTACGCGTCCGAGCCGGCTCGCGAAGCGCTTGATTCCGTCCAGCCACATGACCCTCTCCTTCCTGTCGGCGTGGTGTCAGCATCTCAACGTCCCCGGATTTTCGCAACCCGGAAAAAACCCGAGGGATTTACCGAGCTGATTTGTCCCCGGTAGGAATTTCATCGTCGGGATTATCGCCGATCCGCTCCCGGTAATATTGACAGGTTTTTGATGCGAATCAATTAATCAAAGGCGGTGGTGTACCGATTCCAGTGGTATTAGCGCTTTTTCGATAAAACTAACGTCAAAAATCTTCTTGACGCGCCCGGATTGTCCAATTTATAAAGTCAGCACTCCGTCCTCGGGCGGCGTGCTGGTGCGGGTGCTGGCGCAATGTTTCGGGATTTCGGGAAACGGCTATAAAAATAGCTTTTTTGATCTAATCGAGTGGGGAACGAAGACATGGATACCGGTATCGTGAAATGGTTTAACGATGCTAAAGGTTTTGGTTTTATTACGTCGGACAATGGTGGTGAAGATTTGTTTGCGCACTTTTCCGAAATCCGGATGGACGGCTTCAAGACGCTGAAGGAAAACCAGCGTGTTTCGTTCGACGTCAAAGTCGGGCCGAAAGGCAAGCAGGCAGCGAATATCCAGGCGGTCTGACGCGCCACGCATTGCCGATCACGTCCGGCCCCCGCATCGCGGGGGCTTTTTGTTTTCCGGGGACGAATCGCTTCGGTCCGCGCTGGCCGTGGCCATGCTTGCCGGTGCATACTCACGGAAGCATCGTTTTCCTGTCTTTTCATGTCTGATTCTCGTCCGTCCGATCCCGCCAGCGAACAACCGCTCGTCTTCGTCGACCTCGAAACCACCGGCGGCTCGCCCGCCGAGCACCGCATCACCGAAATCGGCGTGGTCGAAATCGGTCCGCTTGGCGTGTCGACGTGGACGAGCCTCGTCAATCCCGAGCAGGCGATTCCGCCGTTCATCCAGCAACTGACGGGCATTTCGGATGCGATGGTGCGCGACGCGCCGTCGTTCGCGTCGCTCGCGCCGGCGCTGTTCGAGCGGCTCGACGGCAAGCTGTTCGTCGCGCACAACGCGAGTTTCGATCGCGGTTTCCTGCGCGCCGAATTCGAGCGCGCCGGCTTGGCGTTCAATCCCGATGTGCTGTGTACGGTCCGGCTGTCGCGCGCGCTGTTCCCGCGCGAATCGCGGCACGGGCTCGACGCGTTGATCGAGCGGCACGGTCTCGTTCCGGCTGCGCGCCACCGCGCGCTGGCAGATGCCGATCTGCTGTGGCAGTTCTGGCGCCAGTTGCACGACATCGTGCCGCTCGAGCGGTTGCGCGACCAGATCGCGCGCACGACGCGCCACTTCCGCCTGGGCGGCGATCTGACCGAGGCGTGGCTCGACACCGCGCCCGCCGGCTGCGGCGCCTATGCGTTGTTCGGGGAGGGCGACGCGCCGCTGTATGTGGGCCGAAGCGTGAGGGTGCGGCAGCGGCTGCGCGCGCTGCTGACCGGCGAGCGCCGTTCGTCGAAGGAGATGCGGCTGGCCCAGCAGGTGCGGCGCGTCGAATGGCGCGAGACCGGCAACGAACTGGGCGCGATGCTGGCGGAAGCGCAATGGATCGCCCAACTGCGGCCGTCGTACAACCGGCGCCCCGCGGCCGATGGCGTGCGTGGCGGCAATGCGCACTGGCCGTTCGACGGCGCCGTTGCGTTCGAGGCGAACGGCGAGCGCCGCCTGTTGCATGTGATCGACGGCTGGCGCTACCTCGGCACGGCCGAATCGCTCGATGCGGCCGCGCGGCTCGCCGCCGAGGCGGCGGACGGCACGTTCGAACCCTTTACCCATCGCCTGCTGCAGACGCATCTCGCGCGCGGGCTGCAACTGATTCCGCTCGCCGCGCTTACGCCGGCAGGTTGAGGGGGCGCGCGGCGCCGGCCGCGTCAGCCGATCGCGCTGGCGCCGCCGGCCGAGCAGACGTGCGACAGCGCGGTGTCGAGTGCTTGTGTCTGCTTCGAATCGTAGCGCGTCAGCGTTTTCCAGTTCGTGATGCTGCGCGCGAGGCGTGCCTGGCAATCGGGCGCATTGCGCAGCGGCGCGACCTGCGCGAGGCCCGCGAGCATTTTCTGCGTCAGCTGGTCGAGCGCCGGGCGCGTGCTGGTCGCGAGGTCGGGCGGTGTGCCCTCGGGCGGCCGCGTCGTGCGCCAGGTCGCGAACAGTGCGTTCTGCACGTCCTTGCTCGCGGTGATCTGGTCCTCGAAGAACGTCCGTGCGAATGCCGGATCGACGCCGGCTTGCGTCGCGCGCTTTTCGACCGACGCAAGCAGGGTTGCTTCGCGCGGCGGGTCCTCGATCGCCTTCTGATTCGCCCACTTCCACCGCGCGACCGGTTCGGCGAGCGCGAGGCGTTGCGACGCGAGTGCGACGAGGTTGGTGAGCGCGGTGTCGTCGCCGTCGGCGCGGGCAATGTGAGGCGACGAAAAGAGGGCGACACCGAGCGCGGCGACAGCGACGCTGGCACGAATGGCTTGCTTCATCGGAATGATCGGAGGAGCCGGGCGGACCGGAGGTGGAAAACCAGAAGGATAGACGAAGACAGTCGCGCGGCGTAGCGACGCGACAGAAGAATCAGCAGGCGAGCTGATCCGGCACCGTCAGGCTGTTGCGGCCCGGGTGCGAGGCGAATGGCGCGCGATGCGCAGTGATGAACCGCACGATAGCGATGATCGACACGTGGCGGTTACAGAACCGGACAGGCGTTCACTTCGGCGAGTACAGCTTGTGCTGCTCGTCGAAGAATGCCCGCACGTGCTCGGGCAATTCGGCGAGGAATTCCACGCCGACGGGTTCCGGATCCGGGCTCATCACTTGCTCGGGCGGTGGCATGCGAGTGGGTCTTTCGTCCATGGTCATTTCTCCAGCAGGTTCGATGATTATCAACCTCGTGCTTGGATTTATGCCAGTGGCGAATCGTTAGATTTTGTCTCTGTTGTATTAACGGCACATGCGCTGCGGCGCGAGGTGTGATGGCCGCTATTGCCTCCTGCGCATTCAGCAACAATCGGGTCGCTTGTTATACTTGCGCGCACTTTTTCCTGGACCGCGATGAGACGAACGACGCGATGGATCGGCCTCGTATGGCTGGCGCTGGTACTGAACGTACTGTCGCCCGTCGTCGGCTACGCGCGTCTTGCGTCGAGCGGTTCGGGCGCGCTCACGCTCGAGTTGTGCAGTGCAGCGGGCGCGCGCCAGGTCGTGCTCGCCCAAGCGGGCGACGACCGCGACACGTCGTCGTTCGACCATGCCGGCGTGCCGCACTGCGTGTACTGCCCGGGCTTCGCGGCGAATCTCGCGCTCGGCACGCGCCTGCCCGACATGCCGGGCTTCGTGCGGACGTTCGCGTATCGCGTGGCCGCGCCGGCCGTTCCCGATTTTCCCCGCAAGCGCATTCGTCTCGCGCAGCCGCGGGCCCCGCCTGAAAACGTCCCGATCTGATTGATGTCGTGCGCGCCCCGGCGGCGCGCGTGCCGTCCGCGGCCCGGTCCGCGCGCCGCGTCGTGCGTGCGCGGCGCGCGCGCGTGCCCGGCGGTGTCCGATCACGTTTTCAGGAATTCACTTCATGTCGTTTACCCACGTCGCGCGGTTGCCGCGCGGCCGGCTCGCGCTCGCATGCGCGGCCGCTTTTGCGTGGCCCGCCGCGCACGCCGCATCCGCGGTCGATGCGCCCGCCGATGCGGTCCCCGGCGGTGTCGAGCGCCCGGCCAGCGCCGCCGTGCCGCCGGCACCGGCCCGCGACACGCTGACCGCCGTCAGCGTGACTGCCCAGCGGCAGCCGGTCGATCCGGATACGCCGGCCGTCGTCACGTCGATCACGCGCGTGCAGATCGAGTCGCATACCAACGTCACCACCGAGGACGCGCTGAAGTACGCGCCGAACCTGATGGTCCGCAAGCGCTATATCGGCGACCGCAACAGCGTGTTCGCGGGCCGCGACTTCAACGAACTGCAGAGCGCACGCGGGCTCGTGTACGCGGACGGTGTGCTGCTGTCGAACCTGCTCGGGTCGAGTTATGCGTACCCGCCGCGCTGGTCGCTGATTCCGCCTGACGACATCGCACGCGTCGACGTGCTCTACGGCCCCTTTTCCGCGCTGTATCCCGGCAACGCGATCGGCTCGACGGTGCTGCTCACGACGCGGCGCCCGGACAAGCTCGAGGCATCGCTGTCGACGCAATTCTTCACGCAGCGCTATCACGACGGCTACGGATTCGCGGACAGCTTCGGCGGCAATCATCAGACCGCGCGGATCGCCGACCGCGTCGGCCGGTTCTGGTTCGCGCTGTCGCTCGACCGGCTCGAGAACAACGGTCAGCCGATGCAGTATGCGAGTCCCAATTCGGCCTACACCCCGAAGCTGGGCACCGCCGTACCCGTCACGGGCGCCGCGACCGACATCGGGCCGAACGGCAAGCCGCGGACGATCGTCGGCGCGCAGACGATCGAGCGGACCGAGCAGCTCAACGAGACGGTCCGGATGGGCTACGCGTTCACCGACCGCGTCGATGCGACGCTCACGCTCGGGCATTGGGAGAACCATTACCGGCAGCACGGCGAAACCTTCCTGCGCGACGCGGCCGGCAACCCGGTCTACGGCGGCAACGTGTCGATCGGCGGCCGGAACATGACCGTTGCGCCGAACGCGTTCGCGCCGCAACGCGGCGACCAGGAGAACTGGCTGTACGCGCTGGGCCTGAACGGCCGGCTCGATTCGGGCTGGCGGCTGTCGGGCGTCGTGTCCGCGTACGACGTGTCGCGCGACGTGCTGCGCGCGGCCTCGACCGTGCAGGGCGGGGCGGGCACGCTGTTCCAGGGCGACGGCACCGGCTGGCGCACGCTCGACCTGAAGGCCGAGGCGCCGGCAGTGAAGGGCCACACGTTCACGTTCGGTTACCACTACGACAACTACTTCCTGCGCAACGTCACGTACAACACGGCCGACTGGCTGGCCGGGCCGACCACGTCGCTCGCGAGCGTCTATCGCGGCGACACGCGCACGCAGGCGCTGTTCGGGCAGGATGCGTGGCGCTTCGCGCCGGGCTGGCTCGCGACGCTCGGGTTGCGCTACGAGCGCTGGGATGCTTACGGCGGCGCGCTCGGCAACGCGGGCGGCACGCTCGGTTATGCGGATCGCGGCGCGAACGCGCTGTCGCCGAAGGTTGCGCTGCAATGGGACGCGACGGACGTGTGGCGCTTCCGGCTGTCGTTCGCGACCGGCACGCGGTTCCCGACCGTCGGCGAGCTGTTCCAGGGCACGATCTCGAACAATGCGATCGTCAACAACAACCCGAACCTGCGGCCGGAAAAGGCGATCGACTGGGACTTCACGGCCGAGCGCGACGTCGGTGTCGGCGTCGTGCGCGCGAGCGTGTTCCAGAGCGACCTGCGCGATTCGATCTACAGCCAGACGACCGTGTCGGGCGCGACGACCGTCACCAACGTCTCGAACGTCGACCGCGTGCGCGTACGCGGTGTCGAGCTCGCGTTCAGCGGCGAAAACGTCGGGCTGAGGGGGCTCGCGATCGACGCGAACGTATCGGCCAGCAATGCGCAGATCCTCGCCGATGCCGCGAATCCTGCCTACGTCGGCTCGCGCTTCCCGCGCATTCCGCGCATGCGCGCGAACCTGCTGGCGTCCTATCGCTTCGACGAGCACTGGCTCGCGAGCGTCGGCGTGCGCTACTCGGGCCGCCAGTTCAACACGCTCGACAACAGCGATGTGAATCCGGACGTGTACGGCGGCACGAGCTCGTTTACGGTCGTCGACCTGAAGGCACGCTATCGCCTCGATCGTCACTGGACCGCATCGCTCGGCATCGACAACCTGACGGATCGCCGCTACTACGTGTTCCATCCGTATCCGGGCCGTACCTTCTACGGAGAACTGAAATGGTCGCTGTGAAGTCGTTCGCGGCGTTGTCTCCGGCGGGTGCGACGTGTTCCATTCGCGCATCGGGTCGCATGACAGCGCCTTCATCCGGACGGGTAGCTCGCGATGGTCGTGATGGATGCGTACGACGACAACGGTGCGGCGCTCGCGTAAGCGCTCGCGCGATATGCGCACGCGGAACCGGTGCCCGAGCGTTTGCGCGCGGCACTGGATGCGGGATGGCGGGGAACATGCCGCGCACCGTATGGATCGGGCGCGATCGTGCACGCGAAGCGCGCAGCGGGGTGTTGACGACCGACGTGCTCGACGGCGGGTTGCAGCACGCGAAGCGGTGATCGAACGGGCGGCGCGCGGCAAACGGGCCGCGCGCCGGCCTGATGCGAAAACGCGCCCGAAGGCGCGTGGAGAGAAGCGTCAGGCCGCTCGTTTGAATAGCCGGATCACGAACAGCAGGATCACCGCACCGACGACCGCGACGATCACCGAGCCGATGAAGCCGCTGCCGACGCTGATGCCGAGTACTCCGGCGAGCCAGCCGCCGATCACCGCGCCGACGATCCCGACGATGATGTCGACGATCAGTCCGAAGCCGCCGCCTTTCACGAGCAGCCCGGCAAGCCAGCCGGCGATCGCGCCGATGATGAGCCACATAATCAAGCCATGAGTCATGGTGGTCCTCTCCTTGGGTTGAGTCGAAATGACCGGGCAACGGC
Organism: Burkholderia sp. YHN3-13; assembly: GCF_055810675.1. Lineage (NCBI taxonomy): Bacteria > Pseudomonadati > Pseudomonadota > Betaproteobacteria > Burkholderiales > Burkholderiaceae > Burkholderia > Burkholderia sp. YHN3-13. Next base: position 152,545 of record NZ_JBVVNQ010000012.1, read on the forward strand.
TGTCGTGTGCCGCAAGCTGGATGAAAGCGACATGCGACCCGCCGCGCCGCCCACGCAATGTAACGCGATAGACGGGTCAGGATCGTTAAGTAATGTTATGCACCCTTAAGCGGATTTTCCAGGGGAATTCGTCTGGCTGCGACACGTCGTGAAATGAATATGTAAGAAATGGGTGGGGACGGACCTGGCCGGTCAGGCGTCCCGCTGTCCGCGTGCCGCCGCCGGAACGTTTGCATCGGGCAGCCCTTCGCCAGCATCGGCGATCAGTCGTGCGACGATCGCGGGATCGGCTATCGTCTCAATCGACAGGAGTGCGAAGCGGGCGAGAAAAAGCGGTGCGTCGGTTTCACCGATCCGTGTCATCGTGCGGCACAGGTCGGTGTAGAGCGTGTCGCGTTCGATATCCGTGATCATGCGGTCTCCTGAAGGTCGGTCTCGGTTGACGTGGGCGGGTGGAGCGCGCGGTCGAGCGCGGCGGCGAGATCGTCGGCGCGCGCGTCGTGCCAGCGGCCGAGTACGTGCCCGTCCGGTCGCACGAGATAGACGGTGCCGTCGCGTGCGCCGTACAGGTCGAACAGCCGGCCGTCGTCGTCATGGCCGGCGCAGGCCGGGTGTCGCGGCCCCGCCTGTCGTGCGAGCGTGACGAGCGTGAACGGCACGTGCGCATCCTGCACGCGCCGCTCGAGATCGGCGAGCGACGGATCGGGCACGCCATCGCGCGTGAAGCAGAACGCGGTGAAGCGCGGCGCGACGAGATCGGTCAGGTGGCCGCTGCGCGTGCCGCCGCCGAGTGGCGCGTACAGCGTCAGCGGACATTCGACGAGTACCGTGCCGGGCGCCGGGCCGGCCGCGAACGTGTCGCGCTCGGCGGCATTCAGCGGCGACTTCGCGTACGCGATAGCCGATGTCTGGCGCGGGTTGATCAGCGAACGCAGTGCCGGATGCCGGCGCGCGAGCGTCAGCACGGCCTTGCGCATCAGTTCGAAGGCAAACGACGGCGGCGCCATGAACTCGGTGCTCTTCGTGCCGTAACGCAGGTTCTCGTGCGTCGCGAACACGCGTTCGTCCGAGTAGCTGTCGAGCAGTGCGTCCGACGCGATGCCGCGCAGCACGTACGCGAGTTTCCACGCGAGGTTGTCGGCATCGTCGATGCCCGAATTCGCGCCGCGCACGCCGAAGATCGGCACGAGGTGTGCGGCGTCGCCGCAGAACAGCACGCGGTCGTGCCGGTAGCGTTCGAGCGTCAGTGCGTTCGCCTTGTAGATCGTGATCCAGATCGGCGACCATGGGCCGCGCTCGCCCATCATGTCGAGCAGGTTCTGCACGCGGGGGATCACGTGCTCGGGCTTCACGGCCGCGTCGGCATCCTCGTCGTCGCGCAACTGGTAGTCGATCCGCCACACGTTGTCGGGCTGCTTGTGGACGAGCACCGTCGAGCCCGGGTTCGACGACGGATCGAAGTACGCGAGGCGCTCGGTCGGCCGGTTGCTGTCGAGCGCGATGTCGACGATCACATAGCGGCCCTCGTAGCGCGTGCCGCGGAGCGACAGACCGAGCGCGTCGCGCATCGTGCTGCGTCCGCCGTCGCATGCGACGACCCAGTCGGCGTCGAGCGCGTAGCCGCCGAGCGGCGTGTCGACGTCCAGGCGTACGCCGTCCGGTTGTCGCGTGACGCCGGTGACCTTCGTCTGCCAGCGGATCTCGATGAAATCGGCGCGGCGTCGCGCGGCGTCCAGCAGGAACTGCTCGATGTGATACTGCGCGAGGTTCACCATCGGCGGCAGCTTCTGGTTCTCGTCCTGCGGCATCGTGAAGTGCAGCACTTCGTCGTCGCGATGGAAACTGCGTCCGCCGGTCCATGGCAGCCCGGTGCGCAGGAAATCGTCGAGCGCGCCGAGCCGTTCGATGATCTCGAGGCTGCGGCGCGAAATGCAGATCGCGCGGCTGCCGTGACAGACCGAATCGTCGGCTTCGATCAACACGCTGCGAATGCCGTGATTCGCGAGGCCGAGCGCGACGGCGAGGCCCACGGGGCCGCCGCCGACGATCGCGACGCGATGCCGGTGCGTATCGATGCCGTCGACGCAGTCCGGCAGATGCGCGGAATGGCGCGCGGCGACGAACGGATAGGGTTTGAACGCGATGGTCATCGTTGGCTTCCACGGTGGTCTGACTCGACGTGCGCGCATCGGCGATGCGATGGGCAACGGGTCGATGCAGTATGGAAGCCGGGCGTGTCGCCGTTGTCCCCATTTCGGGTACGGCGGGCGCGGCAGGCGTGGCGGCGCTACGTTCGTCGCGAACCGAAACGGGTCAGGGCTGCATGCACAGCGCAAACAGTTCGCGCTGGCTCGAAATGCCGAGGCGCCGATACGCGCGCTTCTGATAGGTGACGACGCTCGATGCCTTCACGCCGATCGTCTCGCCGATCTCGCGCGCGGTCTGGCCTTCGAGCACGCCGCGCAGCACGTCGAGTTCGCGCTTGGACAGTTCGGGGCACGCATGGCGCAATCGCGCGAGCATCCGTTGCGGGATGCCGACCTGCATCGCGCCGGCGAGTGCGTAGTGATGCTTCGCCGCCTGCGCGATCAGCGGCGCGAGCGTTTCGATCGCCGCGATCTCGCGCGGCTGGAACGCGCCGCTGCGATGGGCGCGGTACAGGTTGATCGACAGCCACGTCGCATCGTCGGGCTGCACCAGCAGCGCCAGCCGGTCGGATACGTCGGGGCCGCGATAGCAGGCCGCGCGATACGCTTCGTGAGCGATCTCGTCGCCCGCTTGCTGATGCAGCAGCAGGTCGTGGCGGTGCGTGTCGCGATGGGCGGCCGATACGATCGGCTGGTTGCCGTCGAGTGCGTAGAAGTGCCGTGCGTAGGTGTCGGCGACGTCGCGCAGGTAGCGGCCGCCGCGATGATCGGCAACCGACATCGTGCGCGGGCGATTGCCGAATTCGTACGCGAAGATCGTGCATTGCGTGATCGACAGCGCAGCGTCGAACAGCTTCAGGACTTCGGCTGCGAACGCGTTCGCCTCGTGGCCGCCGATCGCGGCGACGAGACGCGTCGCGCGGGAGATATCCAGCTGCGCGTTGAGAGTCGGTCGCTCGAGACGCCAGGTGCGCATGAGGCGGGGAAGAGGGCGGAGTGGTCCGGCGATTGTAATCGGCCGCACGCGGTGCGTGAGTCGGGGGATGCCCGCAAGCGGGGCGGATACGGATACCGGATGGGCGCACGATTTCGGCGCCGGAAAAGAGAAAAGGCCTGACAAGCGATGCTTGTCAGGCCTTTATGTCTTGGTGCCGGAGATAGGAGTCGAACCTACGACCTTCGCATTACGAATGCGCTGCTCTACCAACTGAGCTACACCGGCAGCAGAGAAATGAAATTATATGGTCAAATCCGAGATCTTGGCAATAGGTTTTGCGAACTTTTTTCAGCTTGCTGCTGCTGTTTCGCGAAACCCTCGATCCGGCGGACTGCCCGCTTTCACTTCACTGTGATGCGACCGGTCAGGGCCACATCAAGAGGCGAGATTGTACTTGCGCATCACGCCTCCGTCCAGTGCTGCAGTGCAATTATTTTGCTTCGTCGTGATAGCCGGTGACGCGCTCGACTTCGTTCTTCGAGCCGAGGAACACGGGCACGCGCTGGTGCAGGCCCGTCGGCTGCACTTCCATGATGCGCTGCGTGCCGGTCGTCGCGGCGCCGCCCGCCTGTTCGACGATGAACGACATCGGGTTCGCTTCGTACATCAGGCGCAGCTTGCCCGGACGATCGGGCGTGCGCTTGTCCGCCGGGTACATGAAGATGCCGCCGCGGTTCAGGATCCGGTGCACGTCGGCAACCATCGAGGCGATCCAGCGCATGTTGAAGTTGTCGCCGCGCGGGCCGTCCTTGCCGGCGTTCAGTTCGTCGACGTAGCGCTTGACCGGGTCGTACCAGTGGCGCGCGTTCGACGCGTTGATCGCGTATTCGCGCGTGTCGGCCGGGATCTGCATGTTGCTTTGCGTGAGCACCCACGAGCCGACTTCGCGGTCGAGCGTGAAGCAGTTCACGCCGTTGCCGGTCGTCAGCACGAACACCGTCTGCGGGCCGTAGACGGCGTAGCCGGCCGCAACCTGCTGCGTGCCGGGTTGCAGGAACGATTCTTCGGTCGCCTGCTTGCCGTCCGGGCAGCGCAGCACCGAGAAGATCGTGCCGATCGACACGTTCACGTCGATGTTCGACGAGCCGTCGAGCGGATCGAACACGAGCAGGTATTCGCCGCGCGGGTAGTTCGCCGGGATCGGGAAGAACGTTTCCATTTCTTCCGATGCCATCGCGGCGAGGTTGCCGCCCCACTCGTTTGCGTCGAGCAGGATTTCGTTCGACAGGATGTCGAGCTTTTTCTGCACCTCGCCCTGGACGTTCTCGCTGCCGGCGGTGCCGAGCGCTTCACCGAGCGCGCCCTTCGACACGTTGTAGCTGATCGCCTTGCACGCGCGTGCGACGACTTCGATCAGCAGGCGCAGGTCGGCGGGAAGGTTGTTGGTCTCACGTTGCTGTTCGATCAGGAACTTCGACAGCGTGGTGCGGCGGGCAATGGACATGACAGACTCCGAAAGGCCAAAGAATCCTTGAATGGCCGCAATTTTACCTGTCGCGCTTCCCGCGCCGCCGGCTTTTTTCGTCCGGTTACATCGCCGGGCGGCCGAGCCGGCCCGGTTTCCGGCGGCGGAGGGGGCGCGGTGCGTACCGGCGCGGCGGCAGGCCGAGCGGTCAGACCCCGTCATTCGGCTCGGTGCCGGCCGCGCCCGTGCAATAAAAAAGCCGGCGCCGCATCGGGCGGCGCCGGCTTCATCGCGCGAATGCGGCGCGGGCGACGGCGTCAGGCGAGCGCCTTCTCGACGATCTCGCGCACGTCGCGCGACTTCGCGCCGGCCGCGACCTGCTCGAGCGCGCCGCGCATGCGGTCGCGCAGCGCCGGCGTGAAGCGGCGCCACAGTTCGAGCGAACGCGCGAGGCGTGCGGCGACCTGCGGATTGATCGCGTCGAGCGCGAGCACCTGTTCGGCCCAGAACGCGTAGCCCGAACCGTCCGCCGCGTGGAATTGCGCGGGGTTGGCTGCACAGAAGCTGAAGATCAGCGAGCGTGCGCGGTTCGGATTCTTCAGGTTGAACGCCGGATGCGCGAGCAGCTTGCGCACTTTCGCGAGCGTCGGCTGCGCGGCCGTGCCGCGTTGCGCCGCCTGCATCGCGAACCACTTGTCGATCACGAGCGCCTCCTTCTCGAAACGGCGGTAGAAGTCGTCGAGCGCGCGATCGGCCGGCTCGTTCGCGCCCGCGGCGGCGGCGGACAGCAGCGCGCCGAGGGCGGCCGCGCGATCGGTCATGTTGTTCGCCGCGTCGTACTGCGCGGTCGCGAGGCGCACCGCATCGGCCGGATCCTCGAGTTCGGCGAGATACGCGAGCGCGAGGTTCTTCAGCGCGCGGCGGCCGGAGGCCTCCGGCGTCGGCTCGTAGGCGCCCGGCGTCTGGTGCTGCTCGTACGCGGCGAGCCATTCGGCGCGCAGCGCGGTCGCGAGCTGGCGGCGCACGAACAGGCGTGCGCGATGCACGGCGGCCGGATCGGCCTCGGCCATCTGGTCGGCGAGGTAGGTTTCCGACGGCAGCGTCAGCGCGAGTTCGCGGAACGCCGGCGACAGCGTCGCGTCGGTCAGCACGCGCCGGAACGCGGCAATGAAGTTCTCGCCGAGCGTGAGCGGTTCGTTCGCGGCCGCCCGCGCGGCAAGCGTCAGCAGCGCGCGCGTCGCGAGGCGCTGGCCGGCCTCCCAGCGGTTGAACGGATCGCTGTCGTGCGCGAGCAGGAATGCGAGATCGTCGTCGCTGTAGTCGTACTCGACGATCACCGGCGACGAGAAGTTGCGCAGCAGCGACGGCAGCGGCGCTTCCGGCACGTCGACGAACGTGAAGGTCTGCTCGGTGTCGGTGAAGTCGAGCACGCGCGTCGTGCCCGAAGCGGCCGTTTCACCGTCCAGGCGCAGCGGCAGGTCGCGGCCGTCGCGGCCGATCAGGCCGATCGCGAACGGAATCAGGAGCGGCCCCTGCTGCGTTTCGCGCGCGGCCGGCGACGCGTCGCCGTAGCCCTGCGCGAGCGTGACCGTGTAACGGCGCGCGGCCGCGTCGTACGCGGTGCGCACCGACACGCGCGGCGTGCCGGCCTGGCTGTACCAGCGCTCGAACTGCGCGAGGTCGCGCCCGTTCGCGTCGGCCATCGCGTGACGGAAGTCGTCGCAGGTCACCGCGTGGCCGTCGTGGCGCTTGAAGTACAGGTCCATTCCCTTGCGGAAGCCGTCGCGGCCGAACAGCGTCTGGTACATCCGCACGACTTCCGAGCCTTTCTCGTAGACCGTCATCGTGTAGAAGTTGTTGATCTCGACGTAGCTTTCCGGGCGCACCGGGTGTGCCATCGGGCCGGCATCCTCGGCGAACTGCAGCTGGCGCAGCACGCGCACGTCCTCGATGCGCTTGACCGCGCGGGCCGCCGATTCGACGTCGTCGCCCGCGGCCATGTCGGCCGAGAATTCCTGGTCGCGGAACACCGTCAGGCCTTCCTTCAGGCTCAACTGGAACCAGTCGCGGCAGGTTACGCGGTTGCCGGTCCAGTTGTGGAAGTACTCGTGGCCGACCACCGATTCGATGTTCGCGAAATCGGTGTCGGTCGCGGTCTCGGGGTTCGCCAGCACGTACTTCGTGTTGAAGATGTTGAGCCCCTTGTTTTCCATCGCCCCCATGTTGAAGTCGCCGACCGCGACGATCATGAAGCGGTCGAGATCGAGCTCGAGGCCGAAGCGTCTTTCGTCCCAGCGGATCGAGTGGATTAGCGAATCCATCGCGTGACGCGTCTTGTCGAGATCGGCCGGCTCGACCCACACCTGCAGCAGCTTTTCCTTGCCGGAGCCGGTCGTGATCTTTTCCTCGATCGCGACGAGCTTGCCGGCGACCAGCGCGAACAGGTAGCTCGGCTTGCGGAACGGGTCTTCCCATTTCGCGAAGTGGCGGCCGTCGGGCAGGTCGCCCGAATCGACGAGGTTGCCGTTCGACAGCAGCACCGGGTACGCGGTCTTGTCGGCGCGCAGCGTGACGATGTACGACGCCATCACGTCGGGGCGGTCGAGGAAGTAGGTGATGCGGCGAAAGCCTTCCGCCTCGCACTGCGTGAAGAAATTGCCGCTCGACACGTAGAGGCCCGACAGCGTCGTATTCTGGTCGGGGGCGCACGCGCTTTCGAGCGTCAGCTCGAACGCGTCGGGCACGTTCTCGACCGTCAGCCCGTGCTCGTGCGCGCGCACGGCGCCATGCGGCGCGCCGTCCAGCGACGCGCCGACGAATTCGAGCGCTTCGCCCATCAACTCCAGGTGCGGCGCGGGCGCGGCGTCCGGATTGCGGCGCACGCGCATCGTGTTCCTGACGATCGTGCGGGCCGGCGCGAGATCGAATTCGAGCGCGACGGAATCGATGAGGAATGCCGGCGGCGTGTAGTCGGCGCGGCGGATCACGGTGGAGGAGGCGTTGTCGGACATGGTCGTCGAGATCGGTGGGGTGGGGAACGGGCCCGTTACGCGGGCCGGGCGAACCGGGCCATTGTACAAAGGCTTGCGGCCGCGTGCCGGGCGAACTTTTTACCGCTTTCGACAGTCCGCGTATTATCGGCATCCCGTTGCGGTTCGCGCGGTGCGACGAACGGGTGACGGATCGACGAGGATCAACATGAAACGCGAATGGATTTTTCGCGGTGCGGGCTGGGCGGCGGCGCTGTGCGTGGCGCTGCTGACGGGCTGCACCAGCTATGTGACGACCCAGGTCACGGCCTTCTCCGACTGGAGCGGCAGCGACGCGACACGCACCTATGCGTTCACGCGCACCGAGGCGCAGAAGAACAGCATCGAGCAGTCGACCTACGAGCCGATCGTCGCCAACGAACTGTCCGCGTATGCGTTCCGGCAGGTGCCGCCGGCGCAGGCGCGTTATCTCGTCGGGCTGACCTATGCGGTGGGCAGCGATCTCGTGACGGTGCCGCAGCCGGTCTACTACGACCCGTGGTTTGCGCCCGGGCCGTACTGGCGGCGCGGGCCGTGGGGCCCGTGGGGGCCCTGGGGGCCGATGCCGGCCGGCTATGTCGCGCAGACGTACCAGGTGTTCGACTACACGCTCGGGATCCGCATCACCGAGCGCGCGACGGGCAAGGAGGTGTACAACGTGTCCGCGCGCACGACCGGCGACAACGGCACGCTGCTGTATGCGATGCCGTTCCTCGCGCGCAGCGCGCTCGCCGATTTCCCGCTGTCGAACGGCGCGGTCCGCTCGGTCCGGTTGCCGGTCGACAAGCGCGGCGGGCCGGCGACGCCGGCCGCCAACGAGCGCGCGGTGCCGGCTGCGCCGGCTTCGGGCGCGGCCGTCGCGAAGTAACGCGGTGCCCATCCCGGCGCGGCTACCCGGCCGCGCCGGTCATCCTGTTCCGTCAGACGCCGACACCCAGCAGCGCGAGCGCGCCGAGCACGACGAACAGCACGGCCGCGATCCCGTGCACGAGCCGGGTTGGCAGGCGGTGCGCGAAGCGGTCGCCGAGCAGGATCGCCGGCACGTTCGCGAGCATCATCCCGAACGTCGTGCCGGCCACGACGCCGATGTAGTCCTGGAAGCGCGCCGCCAGCGCGACGGTCGCGATCTGCGTCTTGTCGCCCATTTCCGCGAGGAAGAATGCGACGAGCGTCGCGCCGAACACGCCGAGCCGCGAGCGGGTGGCGTTGGCTTCGTCGGCGTCGAGCTTGTCGGGCACGAGAATCCACAATCCCATCGCGATGAACGAGAACGCGAGCGCCCAGCGCATGATCGACGGCGTGACGAGCGCGCCGAGCCATTCGCCGAGTGCGCCCGCGAAACCGTGGTTCACGAGCGTCGCGACGAGCACGCCGAGAATGATCGGCACCGGCTTGCGATAGCGCGCGGCCAGGACGAGGGAAAGCAGTTGGGTCTTGTCGCCGATTTCAGCGAGGGCGACGGCGCCGGTGGAGATCAGGAAGGCTTGGGACACGTATGGGGTTCCACGGGCCGATGTTGTGCGTGCGAGCGACGATCCACGGCGCGCCGGGCCCTGATGCGGCGCACTGTGAACCATCGGTCTCGCCAGGCCAGCGTGGCTGCGTCCGCCATGGCCGAACGGCCAAGTCTGTTGACGGACGCCTCCGTCACGATGCGCGCCGGGGGCGCGGGACATCGAGCGGAGCGGCTACTCCCCAATGAGCGGCGAATTCTAGCACGACGCATTGCGTGCGGGAAGGCGGCCGGCCGGGCGTGGGAGCCCGGTCGGCGAGGGCGCGCCTGGCTGCCCGGCCGGTACGGCCGCGATCGGGCCGTGCCGGCCGGGGCTGCGTACCGGCGCGGCGTTACCGTTACGCGGCGGCCGGCCGGCGCGCGGCGCCGCGTTCGTGGACGAGCTCGCCGGCCGCGTAGGTGCGGTACACCGCGCGGTCGTCGCCGAGCAGCGCGAACGCGAACAGCAGTTCCTCGAGCGAATCCGCGCGTTTGGTGCGGCGCGCGAGCAGCGGCGTGGCCTGCGGATCGAGCACGACGAAGTCGGCCTCGGTGCGCGGCTTGAGCGTGCCGACCGTGTCGGCGAGATCGAGCGCCTGCGCGGCGCCGGCCGTCGCGAGCCAGAACATCCGCGTCGCGGTCAGGTGGTGGCCCGACAGCCGCGCGACCTTGTGGGCCTCGTTCATCGTCTGCAGCATCGAGAACGACGTGCCGCCGCCGACGTCGGTCGCGAGCGTGACGGGTACGTCGTATTCGCCGGCCTTGTCGAAGTCGAACAGCCCGCTGCCGAGGAAGAAGTTCGACGTCGGGCAGTGCGCGACGACCGTGCGCGTCTCGGCCATCCGGCGGCGGTCCTCGTCGTCGAGGTGGATGCAGTGGCCGTACACCGCGCGCGGGCGCAGCAGCCCGTAGCGGTCGTAGATGTCGAGATAACTGCGATGGCCGGGGAACAGCTCGGCCACCCATTTCACCTCGTCGACGTTTTCCGCGACGTGGCTCTGCACGAAGATGTCCGGATGGCGGCGCGCGAGTTCGCCGCACGCCTCGAGCTGCGCCTCGGTCGACGTCGGCGCGAAGCGCGGCGTGAGCGCGTACATCTGGCGGCCCTTGCCGTGCCAGCGGTCGATCAGCTCGGCGCTGTCGTCGTAACCCGATTGCGCGGTGTCGCGCAGGAACTCGGGGCAGTTGCGGTCCATCAGCACCTTGCCCGCGATCATCCGCAGGTCGCGCGCGTCGCTCGCCGCGAACAGCGCATCGGCCGACTGCTTGTGCACCGTGCAGTAGACGAGCGCGCTCGTCGTGCCGCATGCGAGCAACTCGTCGACGAAGAAATCGGCGACTTCGCGCGCATGCTCGGGATCGCCGAACTGGCGCTCGGTCGGGAACGTGTACTTGTCGAGCCACGGCAGCAGGCCGGGCGCCGGCGACGCGATCATGTCCGTCTGCGGGTAGTGGATGTGCGTGTCGATGAAGCCGGGCACGATCAGCTTGTCGCGCAGGTCGTGGACGACCGCGTCGCGCGCGAGCGTTGCCGCGAGTGGCGCATACGGGCCGGCCGCGACGACCTTGCCGTCCGCGACGATCAGGAGGCCGTCGGTCTCGTGGTTCGCGGCCTGGCTCGATTGCGCCGGGTCGCCGTTGAAGGTCAGCAGCTGGGAACGGAAAGCGGTTTGCGTCATGACGAATGGTCCTGCATCAAGGTAAGGCGAACAGAAGAAAACGATCGGCGCCGCACGGGGGCGGCCGGGTGCTTCGCGAGCGGCGGCGGCACGCTGCGTGCGGCACGACCGGAGGCGATTGCGCGGGCGAACGTGGCGGCCGAAGCCGCCAGCCGGTGGTCGCCGGCGATCCTCGCGGCCCTCGCGCTCGCGACCGATGCGGCGGCGAACGCAACGGCGCATCGCGACGGCGGGCAACGGCGCACGACGCCGGACGGCGCCGTCGCCGCGCGCGCACGCCCGCGCCCGGCCCGGCGCAAGGCCGAACCGGCGGGCGCGAAGCGGATGCCGTTGCCGTGTCTCATCTGTCTAGCGTTCCTCGATGCGGGCCGTCACGCGGCCTGCCAGTACGCGTCGAGGCGCGCGTACAGTGCGTCGCGCTGCGCCGGTTCGATGAACGACGCCTCGAAGCCGTTGCGGATCACCGCATGGACTTCGGCATCCGTGAGCTGCAGCCCTTCGGCCGTCGCGAAGTAGTTTTCGTTGACGTAGCCGCCGAAATAGGCGGGATCGTCGGAGTTGATCGTCACCGCGACGCCGCGATCGAGCAGCGCCTTCAGCGTGTGCTTCGTCATGTCGTCGAACACGCACAGCTTCAGGTTCGACAGCGGGCAGACGGTCAGCGCGGTGCGCGTTTTCGCGAGGCGCTCGACGAGCGCCGCGTCTTCGATGCTGCGCACGCCGTGGTCGATCCGGTCGACCTTCAGCACGTCGAGCGCTTCGTGGATGTAGGCGGGTGGGCCTTCCTCGCCCGCATGCGCGACGAGCTTCAGCCCGAGCGCACGCGCCTTCTCGAACACGCGCGCGAACTTGGCCGGCGGATGGCCGAGCTCGGACGAATCGAGGCCCACGCCGATCAGCCGGTGGCGATAGCGCTCGAACAGCGGCAACGCGGATTCGAACGTCGCGAGCGCGTCCTCTTCGGACAGGTGGCGCAGGAAGCACAGGATCAGCCTGCTCGACAGCCCGCGCCGTTCGGCATCGGCGAGTGCGCGCTCGATGCCCGCGACGACCGTCTCGATCGGTACGCCGCGCTCGGTGTGCGTCTGCGGATCGAAGAACAGTTCGGTATGGACGACGTGGTCGGCGAGCGCGCGTTCGCAGTACGCGGCCGTCATGTCGAAGAAATCCTGCTCGGTCAGCAGCACGCTCGCGCCGGCGTAATAGATGTCGAGGAACGACTGCAGGTCGGTGAACGCGTACGCGGCGCGCAGCGCGTCGATCGAGTCGTACGCGAGCTTCACGCCGTTGCGCTGCGCGAGCGCGAAAATCAGTTCGGGCTCGAGCGAGCCTTCGATGTGGATGTGCAGCTCCGCTTTCGGCGCGCGGGCAATCTTGTCCTTGAATGTCGGGGTCATGGCGTCGTTCTTGGTCGGTCAGTAGGTAGGGGAAGCCTGCGCGGACGCATTCGCCTCGACGGCCTGCAGCAATTGCGCGGCCACCGAGATCGCGATCACTTCGGGCGCCTTGTCGATGATGCCTTCGACGCCGATCGGGCAGCGCATCCGCGCGACCTGGGCCGGGTCGATGCCGATCGCCGCGAGGCGATGATCGAACTGTACGCGTTTCGCCTGCGAGCCGGTCATCCCGAAGTACGCATAGTCGCCGCGCCGCAGGATGCGTTCGGCCAGCACGAAATCGAGTGCATGGTCGTGCGTCATCACGACGAAGTAGGACTGCGGCGGCGCGGCGTCGACCGCGTCGGCCGGGGCAGCGGCCGCTTCGATCGCGAGGTTGCCGATGCCGGCGAGCGCGTCGGCCGGCGGGAACACCGCAGCGGGCCCGTCGATCCAGCGCACGTGGCACGGCAGCGTCGCCAGCACCTTCACGAGCGCGGTGCCGATGTGCCCGGCGCCGAACAGCACGACGGGGAACGCAAACGGCGCGATCGTCTCGGTCATCAGCGACACGCCGCCGGTTTCCCACAGCAGGCAGTCGGCCCGCGCGGCTTCCGATTCGGGCTCGCTCAACAGCGGCGCGCCCGGCGAGGGGCCGAATGATACGCTACGCACGGTCGCGGCGCCGGCCGCGACGCGCTTCGCGAGCGACATGATCCAGCCGAGATCGCCGACGTCGAGCCGCTCGAACGCGAGCACCACGGCGCCGCCGCAGCACTGGCCGAGACTCGGGCCGAGCGCGAGCCGTTCGAGCCGGCGCGCGTGCGGCACGTGCGCGCCATCCTTCAGCAGGTGTCGCGCGATCTCGATCGCCTTCCATTCCAGATGACCGCCGCCGATCGTATGGCGGGCCGTGTCGCGCGTGACGAGCATCTTGGTGCCGGCCTCGCGCGGCGCGGAGCCGTCGGTATGCGCGACCGTCACGAGCACGGCCGCTTCGCCGTGCGCGAGCAGTTGCTGCAGATCGCCGAGCCAGGCTTCCATCAGCACACCCCGTTCGGAACGACGCGGCACGACACGCGGCGCGGGCCGGCGGGCGTGGCGATGACGGACGGGAGCCGGGCCGGCCGGCCGCACGGCTGATGCGGGACGACGGCAGCGCGCCGACGCTGCGCGCGAACGGCGCCGCCGGACACGCGGACGCCATGAGGGTGACGGATGCGGATGGTTTGCGTTGTCATGAGGAATCCAGTCGACATTGCGGATCGGGCGCGCGTTACGCAGGGGTGGTGAGACCGCCTGGCCTCGCGCACGTAGATCGCCATCCAGTCCCGAAGATAGCATCGCCGCGCGGCGCGAACATGGCCGGGCAGTGATCCGGGCTATCAGGAGGCGATCATGTCGATCATAGGCCCGCCGCGCGGGATCGGGGCGCCGATGCGTGCGCATCGGGCCGAAACGCACGCGTGACGGGGCGGGGGCGCGTCGGTTGCGCGACGCGCGTTCGCCCGGCGATCCGGGCGGCGGCGGAGTAGGGGTTTACGCGCGGCCGGCCGGCAGGGCGGGCGGAAGCGGCGGTTCGCGTCGCCGGCGTGCGGCCCGATCGGCCGGGCCGCACTTGCCGGCGGCCGCGACAGCGGCCGGTCAGCGGGCGAGCTTGCGGCGATGACGCCAGAGGCTTGCGACGACCGCGACCAGGATCACGGCGAAGCCGATCAGCGCCCAGCCGGGCAGCAGGATGCCGAGGATCGGCGGGTAGACGGTCTCGCACAGCCCGGCGACCTTGAACATGCCGGGGAACCACTGCGCGGGCGGCAGGCTGTCGACGATCGGCTGCAGCGTGTCGAAGCCGCAGCTGAAGCCCGGATTCATCTGGATCGACAGGTGCCGCGCGGCCGTGCCGACACCGCCGGCCGCGGCGATCGCGATCAGCAGCTCGAGCACCCAGATGCCGCGCCAGTTGCGGATCCCGGCGGCCAGGAACGCGAAGATCCCGATCGCGCAGAAGAAGTAGCGCTGGATGATGCACAGCGGGCACGGATCTTCGTTCTTCACGTACTGCAGGTACAGCGCGCCGGCCAGCAGGGCGATGCACGCCCATCCGAGCAGCATCAGCAGGCGGCGTTCACGGCGTAGCGCAAGCGTGTAGTCGTTCATGTCGGCGGGGTTCCTCGTCGGTCGGTCCGGAAAACAATCGCGCGATTTTAGCGCGAACGGTCTGGCACGAAACTGACAGCGCGCGTGCGGCAACCTGCCGCACCGCGCGCATCGCCCGCCGGCGATCGGCGATGCGGTCAGCGGATCGTGTTCAGCACGGCCTCGACCGCCTGGCCGATCGCGAGCAGCGCGTCGTCGCGATGCGGCGCCGCCGCGAGCATCAGGCCGACCGGCGCCGCGTCGCGCGGATGGCACGGCAGCGACAGTCCGCACGCATCGAGGAAGTTGAACGCGCTCGGGTTGCGCAGGATCAGCGCATTGGTGCGCGTGAACGCGTCGTCGTCCGTTTCGAGGTCGGCGATGCGCGGCGGCACGACCGGCACCGTCGGCGCGACGAGCGCATCGAAGCGCGCCCAGACCGTGTGCGCGGCTTCGTCGAGCATCGCGGCGCGCGCGGCGAGCAGGTCGAGATAGTCGGCCGCGCTCGCGGGTTCGCCCTTCAGGATCCGCGTCAGCACGCGCGGGTCGTACTGGTCGCGATGTCGGGCGAGCAGCGGCCGATGCCAGGCGTACGCCTCGATCGGCGAGAAGCCGAAGCGGTTGATCTCCGGCAGCCGGTCGAGCGCGGCGAAGCGCACGTCGGTGACGATCGCGCCGGCGGCTTCGAGATGCTTGAGCGCGGTGTCGAGCGCGGCCGCGACGTCGGCGTCGACGCCATCCGTCACGTAGTTCGTCAGCACGCCGAGCCGCACGCCTTCGAGCGGCCGGGCGGCCGGCACGTGCGGCTCGAGGCCCGCGAGCATCCGGTCGACGAGGGCGCAGCACGCGACCGTCAGGCCGATCGGGCCGAACGAGTCGAGCGTCGTCGACAGCGGCACGCCGCCTTGCGTCGGGATCCGGCTCGCGGTCGGCTTGAAGCCCGTCAGCCCGCACAGCGCGGCCGGAATGCGGATCGAGCCGCCCGTGTCGGTGCCGAGCGCGACGGCGGCCATCCCGTCGGCGACGGACGCGGCCGCGCCCGACGACGAACCGCCGGAAATCCGCGCATCGCCCGGCACGTCGCGATGGTACGGCGAGCGCGGATTGCCGAAGTGCGGATTCAGCCCGAGCCCCGAGAATGCGAATTCGCTCATGTTGGTGCGGCCGACCAGCACCGCGCCCGCACGCTTGAGCCGCGCGACGGCGACTGCATCGGTGCGCGCGGCCGGCGCGCCGTCGAGCACGCGCGAACCCGCGCGCGTCACCTGGCCCGCGACGTCGAACAGGTCCTTCACCGACACCGGGATGCCCGCAAGCGGCGACAGCACGGTGCCCGCGGCGCGCAGCCGGTCGTGCGCGTCGGCGGCCGCGCGCGCGTTGTCGGCGTCGACTTCGGTGAAGACGACGGCGCCCTGGCCCGACGGATCGGCGATCCGGTCGAGCGCGGTATCGACGAGCGCGCGACTCGTGGTGCGGCCGGCCGCGAGGTCGGCGGCGAGCTGGGCGAGCGGGGGGAACGGCGTGAACGTGGTCATGAGCGGCTCAGGGGCGAAGATGTTGAAGAAGGGTGGAGCGAAACGAATCGATATGGCGCTCGACGGCGTCGCGCGCGCCGGCGGCGTCGCGGGCGGACAGCCGGTCGAACAACGCGCGGTGTTCGTGCTGGACGTCGGCGAGATGATGCGGTTCGGACAGCGTGACGAACCAGAAGCGCAGCGAGCGCTCGTGCAGCGCGCGCAGGATCTCGGCGAGGACCGCGTTGCGCGCGGCCGCGGCGATCGCCTGGTGAAACGCGCGGTCGAGTTCCATCATCCCCTCCACGTCATGCGTGTCGACGCAGGCCTGTCCGTCGTCGAGCAGCGCGGCCAGGCGCGCGAGATCGTCCGGCGTCGCGTGGCGCGCGGCGAGTTCGGCGCAGTGCGCTTCATTGATGCGCCGCACGTCGATCACCGCGACGATGTCGTCGAGCGACAGCGGCTGCACCATCAAGCCCTTGCGCGGCATCACCGACAGCAGCCCCTCGAGCACGAGCCGATGCACGGCCTGGTGCACCGGCGTGCGGCCGATCCCCGTGCGCGCGACGAGGTCGGCTTCGTTGAGCGCGGCGCCCGGCTTCAGGCGCATCGTGATGATGTCGCGCTGGATCAGCGCATACGCACGGTCGGCGAGGCTGGCCGCCGGCGCGGCGAACCGGTCGCGGGTGACGTCGGTCAGGGTATTCATGCGAGGAGCGGCGCGGCGGCCGGGCGGGGCGCGATCATGGCGCGGGCGATCGGGAGGTGTGGACGATGTCTGGATATTATTGTGATATATCACTGATGTCCAGTGCGGGCAACGAGACGCCGTCGATGCGGGCGCGCGGCCGGGGGACACGCCCCGGCGCCGCCGGCAACCACTTGCAACAATGGCGACAGGATGTTGCAGGTTTGCCGCGCGATCGTGCACTGAAGCATAATGAATCCTCGTCTATCCATACGCGTGAGCGACGTACCAGACCATCGTCATGAGCGAACACACGCCTTCCCCGGCCGGTCTGCCCGGCACCTCTTCCGCTTCCTCCGATTCCCTCCGTCCCGAGCCGGCGAAAACGCCCGATGCGCCGGCCGAGCAAGCCGCCGCGCAGAACGTCGCCGTGGACGGCGCGTCGCCGGTCACAACCGCGTCCGAGCCCGGTGCGCCCGGCGCCCCCGATGGCGCGGTCGCACCGCCGAAGCCGGGTGCGCCGCCTCCCGGCTTCGGTGCGCCGCCGGATTTCGAAACGTCGCGGCCGCCGCCCGCGAGCGCGCAGAATGCGCCGCCGGCCTACCTGAAGCAGAGCGATACGCCATGGTCGGTGTTCGGCCGGATCGTCGCGGCGCGGGCGCGCCGGCTGTTCGATCGCGCCGGCCAGCGCATCACGCAACGCACGCTGCGCATCGGCGTGTCGGCGCGGATCTTCCATCCGGAACCGGGTGCGAAAGGGCTGCGCGGCAAGACGCTGCAGTATCTCGAGGAATCGATCGCCCACTGGGTGATGTCGCGCGACGTGCTCGTGTTCATGATTCCGACCGTCGGCCACCAGGGGATGATCCACCCGAGCAACATCCGTCTGCGCGACTACGCGAAGCATCTCGACGGCCTGCTGCTGCAAGGCGGGGCCGACGTGTCGCCGCAAACCTACGCGGCCTCGGATGTGCGCCCCGAATGGCCGGGCGATCGCGTGCGCGACATGTACGAACTCGAGCTGCTGCATGAATTCGTCGAGTCCGGCAAACCCGTCCTCGGCGTGTGCCGTGGCTGCCAGCTGATCAACGTCGCGTTCGGCGGCTCGCTGTACCAGGACATCGCCACCGATGTGCCGACCGCGAATGCGCACGTGAGCGAGCATTACGACCAGCATCGTCACGCGATCCGCTTCCCGGACACGTCGACGCTGGCGAGCATGTTCCCCGGGCGCAGCGAAGCGATCGTCAACTCGATCCACCACCAGGCGATCCGCGATCTCGGCCGCGACCTGAACATCGAGGCCGTGTCGGCCGGCGACGGGATCATCGAGGGCATCCGCCACCGTCGTTCGCCGTTCGTCGTCGGCGTGCAATGGCACCCCGAGTTCCATCGTGCGGGCGGCGCGGAGTTGCTCGACTGCACGCCGCTGCTCGATGCATTCCTGCGCGCGGCGCGTGAAACGCGTCTGTAGCCAGCCGTATTTCCGGCGTTGTCCGAAGGCCGGCCGCTTCCCGATAAATTCGAGATGCGGCCGTTTCTTTTTGAACGATAATCGCGAGTTCCGATTCGTTCGCCGGAGTCCGACGTTGGCTTTCCGAAATATTTCCCCTGCACGATGCGCTGCGTGGATCGTTGCGCTGGCTGCCTGCGCGCAAGCGGGCGCGGCCTGGTCGGCCGACGCGACCGCACCCGTCGCCGGAACGCGCCCGGAAGTCACGAGCCTGAGCGGTGCCGAGGCGCCGGCGCCGGCCGCGACGGACGCAACCGCGCAAGGCAACGTCGCCGAGCTGACGCGGATGCTGCACGACGGCCGGATCGTCGAAATGCGCACGACGTACAACGGCAGCTACGGCGCGAGCCTGATGTTCGATCCGCGCGAGATGACGTACTACGTCGCGCTGTTCCAGGACAAGAATCTGTGGCGCGTGATCCGGTCGCAGGAAAAGAACCGCGCGGAGATGGTCTACGCAAACTTCGTCCAGCAGACCGTGCAACTCGCCGATATCGAGATCCGCCGTACCGAACTGCAGGCGCAGAAAGCCTTTCTCGAACGCGTGATCGCGCTGCAGGCGAACCGCGCGCAGCAGTTGCAGGCGGACCTGAGCGTCGCGCGCAGCCAGCAGGCCGAAGTCGCGCAGCGCCAGAAGTCGGCGCAGGAACAGACGCAGGCGCTGCAGGTCGAGAAGCGTGCCGCGCAGATGCAGTTGCGCGATCTGCAGGAGCAGGTGCGGCAACTCGAGAAGCAGACCGAATCGGGGCTGCCCGCGCACAAGTAACGGTTCGTCGGACGCACGGCGAAAACGACCGAAACCCGGCGAAGCGATCTTCGCCGGGTTTTTTGTTGGGCGGGTCCGGGATGGGGCGTCGTCAGTGTGCGAACGCGTCGGGCGTATCGGTCAGTCGGCGGTGGGACAGCCGGGACGTCCAGTCGAACCCGGCGGCGGGGGCGTGCATGGCACGCTCAGGCTGGGTGATGCGCAGCGCGTTTGCCGTCGCGATGAGCGTGAGCGGATCGTCCGGCGTGGCGCCGGCTTCGCGTGTGTCCGTTGCATGTGGTGGCGGGGCGAGCCGATCGCGTGTTTGGGCGCGCGGTGGTTCGGTGCCGGATGGACGGCGCGCCGCCACATGCGCGGTGCCTGGTGTCCGGGCCGACGCCGCTGCCATGCGCGAGCCGGCGGTTCGATGCGGGGATGCCGGTGGTGGCGTCGCAGCGCGCTGGACACCGGAGCTTGCCTGCGGTTGAAGCGGCGCCGGGCGACGCGTATCGCGATGCGCGGCCGATCGCGGCGCCGCAGTTTTCGCCGTTGGCGCTGCTGCCGTGTGCCGCGGTGAAGTGTGCGCCGGCGTGTCCGGCTGAACCGGCGCGACCCGTACGGTACCGGTCGAAAACGTTGCATGGTCGCGCGCACCGTCGGTCGCTTGAAGCGCGTATGCAGGCCCGAAACCCGTGAACGGTTCATGCGCGGCGATCAGCCAGCCGATGATGCCGAACGCGCCGATGCTCCAGCAGGTTGCGTATATCGCGCGCCGGTCCCGGCGGTTGCCTGAAGGACGCGGGACGCGCCGGCCGGCGACGACGGGCGCGGCAAGCGATCCGGCCGCCGTCGTCGGCTGCCAGCGGCACTCGCGGTGCGGCCGGTCGACGTCGATGCAGGACGTCGTCAGCGTCGCGAGGCAGTTCTTGCTGGGCCGTGCACCGGGTGCGCCGCGAAACTTCCAATCGCGGCCGAACGGCGGCACGTGGTCGAGCGGGGCGACGCGAGGGCGGGCGAGCGCGCCTTCGACGGGGACAAGAGGCGAGTGGGTCATGAGGGCGGCGCGGACATGTCGTCGCAAATCGTGACATTGTGGTCAGCCGGCGAAGGCCGGTCGATCAGATCAATCTGATTCTTTTGCCCGTTTCAGGGCGACTCGTACGAGGCGAATGCCACGAAGGCAACGACAGCGGCGCTCCAAGGCAAATGTCGGCTTCGCGTGGCATCATTCGCGAACCATGCCGGTGCAAGCGTCGTTGTGCGATGCGCCACCGGCGGGCAGCGATGCCCGTGCGCGCCGGCCCGGCGCGGCGCGCATCGCCGGGTCCATGCGGCGCGCATTCGCGCCATCCGAGCTGAGCGAGAAAAACATGTCCACAGCGTCACACGCCATCGCGCAGGAATCGAAAGTCCGCACCGTGTTCCGGGTCGTCAGCGGCAACTTCCTGGAAATGTACGACTTCATGGTCTACGGGTACTACGCGTCGGCCATCGCGAAAACCTATTTCCCGAGCGGCAACGCATTCGCGTCGTTGATGCTGTCGCTGTCGGTGTTCGGCGCCGGCTTCCTGATGCGGCCGGTCGGCGCGATCGTGCTCGGCGCATACATCGACCATCACGGCCGCCGCAAGGGGCTGATCCTGACGCTCGGGCTGATGGCGATCGGCACGCTCGCGGTGGCCGCGATACCGGGCTATGCGACGATCGGCGTGCTCGCGCCGGTGCTCGTGCTGCTCGGCCGGCTGCTGCAGGGTTTCTCGGCCGGCGTCGAACTCGGCGGCGTGTCGGTGTACCTGTCGGAGATCGCGACGAAGGGCCACAAGGGGTTCTATACGTCGTGGCAGTCGGGCAGCCAGCAGGTGGCGGTGGTGTTCGCCGCGCTCGTCGGCGTGCTGCTGAATCGCGTACTGCCTGCCGAGGAGATGACCGCGTGGGGCTGGCGCATCCCGTTCCTGATCGGCTGCCTGATCGTGCCGTTCCTGTTCCTGATCCGCCGTTCGCTGAAGGAGACCGACGAATTCCTCGCGAAGCGTCATCGCCCGACGATGGGCGAGATCATGCGCTCGATGCTCGACAACTGGGGCGTCGTGGTCGCCGGCATGGGGATGGTGATCATGACGACGGTGTCGTTCTACATGATCACCGCGTATACGCCGACCTTCGGCAAGGAAGTGCTGCACCTGTCGTCGCTCGACGCGCTGGTCGTGACCGTCTGCGTCGGTGTTTCGAACCTCGTGTGGCTGCCGCTGTCCGGCGCGCTGTCCGACCGTGTCGGCCGCCGCCCCGTGCTGATCGCGTTCACCGTGCTGACGCTGCTGACGGCTTACCCGGCCGTGCTGTGGCTCGTCGGCGATCCGTCGTTCCTGAGGCTGCTCGCGGTCGAGCTGTGGCTGTCGTTCCTGTACGGGTCGTACAACGGCGCGATGGTCGTCGCGCTGACCGAAGTGATGCCGGCCGACGTGCGCACGGCCGGCTTCTCGCTCGCGTACAGCCTGGCGACGACGATCGGGGGCTTCACGCCCGCGATCTCGACGCTGCTGATCCACCAGACCGGCAACAAGGCGGCGCCGGGACTGTGGCTGAGCGTGGCGGCCATCTGCGGGCTGATCGCGACGCTCGTGCTGTATCGCACGTCCGAAGCGCGCAACCAGTATAAGGCGGCCTGACGGGCACCATTCCGTCGCGCGGCACGGGCCGCGTGGATCGCATTGAAAAAGGGAGCGCACCGCGCTCCCTTTTTTCGTCTGCGTTCAGGCGTCGCGTCGCAACTGGCCGGCAACCGTGGCCGCGACGTCGAGCCATTCGCCCGGCGCGGGCTGGCGGGCGATCCGGGCCTGCGGATACCACGGGCAGTCGTCGCCGGTGAACCAGCGCCAGTCGGGCGCGAACGGCAGCATGACCCACAGCGGCTTGCCGAGGGCGCCCGCGAGGTGCGCGACGGCCGTGTCGATCGTGACGACGCCGTCGAGCCGCTCGATCAGCGCAGCCGTGTCGGCGAAGTCGTTCAACCGGCCGTCGAAGCGATGCACGCGCGGATGCGCGTCGACGCGCGCGCGTTCGTCGTCGTCGAGCGCGGGTTGCAGCACGATCCAGTCGATGTCCGGCAGCGCGAGCAGCGGCGCGAGCGCATCGAACGGCATCGAGCGGTTTTCCTGCGCCTGCCGGCGCCCCGACCAGGCAAGCCCGAACTTGCGCTTCGACTGCCCGCCGAGCGAGCCGCGAAAGCGCCGACGGGCACTGTCGGGCGCATCGAGGTAGCGCGAGCCGCCGACGATGTCGTCCGGCTGCAGCCCGAGCAGGAACGGCAGGCT
This sequence comes from Burkholderia sp. YHN3-13, assembly GCF_055810675.1. Lineage (NCBI taxonomy): Bacteria > Pseudomonadati > Pseudomonadota > Betaproteobacteria > Burkholderiales > Burkholderiaceae > Burkholderia > Burkholderia sp. YHN3-13. The sequence continues at coordinate 174,577 of NZ_JBVVNQ010000012.1, forward strand.
CATCAGCGTGCAGGCAACATCCGCCGCGGGCGGCCTGGCGGCACCCGGTGCGACGAGCGTCACGCGCCAGCGCGACGCGGCCGGCGCCAGCAGCGGCACGAGTTCCGGCTGGACTTCGAGCACGAGGTGCGCGCAGCGTGCGCGGGCAAGCGGCACGAAGCGGACGAACTGCAGCGTGTCGCCGAACCCCTGTTCCGCACGGATCAGCAGCGTGCGTGACGCAATCGGCTCGCCTTGCCAGCGCGGCAGCGTGCCGAGCGACGTCGCGCCGGGCGTCTCGTGGCGCGCTTCGTAGGCCGGCAGCCCGCGCGTGAAGTCGCCGAGCGTCAGCAGCGTGACCGCGCGGTGCAGCCGCGCGAGCGTGAGATCGGGCGCGACGCGCAGTGCCTGGTCGAACGCGCGCAGTGCCATCTCGTATGCGCGGAGCGCGTGATGCGCGTTGCCGAGGTTCAGCCACGCGAGGCCGAACGACGGATCGAGACCGACCGCGCGCTCGTAGTAGGGCAGTGCGTCGCGGTGGCGCCCCTGTGCGCACAGGGCGTTCGCGAGCCCGAACAGCGCGAGCGGAAACGGCGGGTGCAGCGCGAGCGCCGCTTCGAACGCGGCGGCCGCCTCCGCATGCCGGCCGACCGCGTCGAACGTGTTGCCGAGATTGAAATGCGCGGCGACGAAGCGCGGCTGCGCGGCGATCGCGGCCTGGAAGTGCGTGATCGCGTCGTCGGCGCGGCCCATCGCGTTCAGCGCCATCGCGAGGTTGTTGTGCGCGCCCGCATGCCCGGGCCGCAGTTCGAGCGCGCGACCGAACGCGGCGAGCGCATCGTCATGGCGGCCGAGCGCGTTCAGCGCGTTGCCGAGATTGTTGTGGATCGATGCGTCGTCGGGCGTGAGCCGCAGCGCGCGGCCGAACGCATCGATCGCGTCGTCGTGACGCTGCAGCGCCGCATACGCATTGCCGAGGTTGTAGTGCGCGAGCGGGAATTCGGGCGCGAGCGTCAGCGCGTTGCGAAAGCGGTCGATCGCTTCGTCGAGCCGGCCGAGCGCCTTCAGCGCGTTGCCGAGATTGAGCTGCAGCGCGGCATCGTCCGGGCGCAGCGCGACCGCGCGGCCGACGAGGTCGGCCGCTTCGGCATGCTGGCCCTGCTGGTGCCGCAGCACGCCGAACAGGTGCAGCGCGTCGGCGTTGGCGGGGTCGGAGGCGAGCGCGTTGCGATAGCCGTGCTCGGCCTCGGCGAGGCGGCCTGCGCGGTGTGCGGCGTACGCCCGGTCGAATGCGGAATCCATGACGCGAAAACTGACGGAAAGCGCGTATTTTCCCACACCGCGCGGGGGGGGCGCCGGTCGGCCGGTCGGCATATGGCCCCGTCACGCGGAGCGGCGTAGACTGGCAGGGTCGCGTGTCATCGAGGTTCTCATGGCTGACACACTGTCCGATATCCCGCCCGTGCTGATCGTCGGCGCGGGGCCGACCGGTCTCGCCGCGGCGATGAGCCTCGCGCGGGCCCGCGTGCCGGTGCGCATCATCGATCGTCTCGCGGCGCCCGCGCCGTATTCGCGCGCGATCGGCATCCAGGCGCGCACGCTCGAGCTGCTGGAGCAGCATCGCGCGGTCGAACCGTTTCTCGCGCTCGGTCATCGCGCGCATGCGGCCGCGCTGCATGCCGACGGCCGCGAGATCGCGCGGCTCGATTTCGATCCGCTGCAAACGCGCTATCCGTATCTGCTGTTTCTCGATCAGAGCATCACCGAGCGCCTGCTGGCCGAACACCTGGCGCAGCTCGGCGTGACGGTCGAGCGCGGCGCGACACTGACCGCGTGCGACGCGGGCGGCACGTCGCTCGACGTGTCGATCCGCCACGCGGACGGCCGCGACGAGTCGTTCGCGCCGTCGTACCTGATCGCGGCGGACGGCGCGCACAGCACGGTCAGGCATCTGCTCGGCCTGGGCTTTGCCGGGCAGGCGTTCGAACAGACGTTCCTGCTTGCCGATTTCGCGGCGATCCCCGACTGGCCGGACGAAGAGATCCACCTGTTCACGTCGTCCGACGGCATGGCCGGCCTGTTTCCGATGGGCGACGGCCGTTACCGGCTCGTGGCCGACCGTCCGCCCGGCAGCGACGCGTCGTCCGATGCGCCGACGCCGACGCTCGCGGAGTGCGACGCGATCGTGCGTCACCGTGCCGGCGTGTCGATCTCCCCGAGCGATCTCGCGTGGTCGTCCTATTTTCACCTGCATAGCCGGATGGTCGACCGGTTGCGTCACGGCCGCGTCTTTTTCGCGGGCGACGCCGCGCACGTCCACAGCCCGGCCGGCGCGCAGGGCATGAACACCGGCATCCAGGAAGCGTTCAATCTCGGCTGGAAGCTTGCGCGCGTGCTGGGCGCCGGCACGCCCGAGCGGCTGCTCGACACGTACCACGCGGAACGCCATCCGATCGAGCGCGACGTGTTGCGGCAGACCGGATTCGTCACGCAGATGGTCGAAGCCGAGCGCGGTGCGATGCGGCTGCTGCGCGATCATGTCGTACCGCTGCTGGCGTCGTTCGGGCCGATGCGCGACGCGGTGCGGCGCACGGTCAGCGAGCTCGGCGTGCAGTACCGGAAAAGTCCGCTCACGCTCGAGCACGTGCTCGACGGCGGCCCGCGCGCGGGCGAGCGGGCACCCGATGCACTCGTGCATGTGCTCGACGGGCCGCTCGGCCGCGCACCGGGGACGGCGCGGTTATACGATCTTCACGATCCGGCGAGCTTCACGCTGTTGCTGCTGGAAGAACCGGCGGATGCCGATACCGGCGAGGTGCCGCCGAAGCCGGCCGACGCGCGGGCGCTCGTGCAGGGGCTCGAACGGATCATGCCGGAAGCGGTGCGCGCGTGGCGCGTCACCGATGCCGCAGGCGATGGCGCCGCCGGCCTGGCGCAGGAATACGGCCGCTCGCGGCCGTCGTTCTACCTGTTGCGGCCCGACGGTTATGTTGCCGTGCGCGGGCGCACGGCAACCGACGCGAACGCGCTGCTGCGCCACTGCGAAACCTGGTTCGCGGGCATGACGCAGTCCGCGTAGCGGTGCGGTCAGACGCTCGCGGCGGCGGGCGCGAGCGAGGCCCGATGCGCGGCGACCGCGTCGCGCACGATCGGTGCCGCGCGTTGCGCGCCTTCGCTCGACGGATCGTCGAGCGCGGCGAGCAACGCGCGGCGCATCCGCGGTTCCCAGAAGCGCCGGAGATGGTCGGCGATGCCGGCCAGCGCTTCGTCGCGATCGGGCATCGATTCGAAGAATGCGCCGATCTGGTTGGCCATGTCGATCAGGTGTCCTTGATCCATCGCTGCCTCACTTGCCTGTCGTCACGGTGTCGGGCGTGGCCGCGCGGCGCTCGAGCAGGTCGATCTGCTCCGCGTTGAAACGCGCATACGCACGCTGCCAGTCGGACGGTTGCGCGACCGGCAGCACCTGCACGGCCGTCACCTTGTATTCGGGGCAGTTCGTCGCCCAGTCGGAACTGTCGGTCGTGATCACGTTCGCGCCCGATTCCGGGAAGTGGAACGTCGTGTATACGACGCCCGGCTGCATGCGCTCCGTCACGAGCGCGCGCAGCACCGTCTGCCCGGCGCGCGATTCGATGCCGACCCAGTCGTCGGTCCGGATCCCGCGATCCTGGGCGTCGTGCGGATGGATCTCGAGGCGGTCCTCTTCGTGCCACCGGACATTTTCGGTCCGGCGCGTCTGCGCGCCGACGTTGTATTGCGACAGGATGCGGCCCGTCGTCAGGATCAGCGGATAGCGCTGCGTGACCTTCTCCGGCGTCGGAATGAACTTGGTGATCACGAACCGGCCCTTGCCGCGCACGAATGCGTCGATGTGCATGGTCGGCGTGCCGTCCGGCGCGTGCTCGTTGCACGGCCACTGGATGCTGCCGAGCGCGTCGAGCTTCTCGTACGACACGCCCGAGAAGGTCGGCGTGAGCCGCGCGATCTCGTCCATGATTTCCGACGGATGCGTGTAGTGCATGTCGTAGCCGAGCGCCTGCGACAGCAGCAGCGTCACTTCCCAGTCCGCGTAGCCCGCGAGCGGCGGCATCACCTTGCGCACGCGCGAGATGCGGCGCTCGGCGTTCGTGAACGTGCCGTCCTTCTCGAGGAACGTCGAACCCGGCAGCAGCACGTGCGCATATTTCGCGGTCTCGTTCAGGAAGATGTCCTGCACGACGATGCATTCCATCGCCGACAGCGCGGCCGCCACGTGTTGCGTGTTCGGGTCCGACTGGACGATGTCCTCCCCCTGGCAGTAGAGCCCCTTGAAGCTGCCGTCGAGCGCCGCGTCGAACATGTTCGGGATGCGCAGCCCCGGTTCCGGTTGCAGCGTGGCCGACCACGCCTGCTCGAACTGCGCGCGCACGACCGCGTCGCTGATGTGCCGGTAGCCGGGCAGTTCGTGCGGGAACGAGCCCATGTCGCACGACCCCTGCACGTTGTTCTGGCCGCGCAGCGGATTGACGCCGACGCCCTCGCGGCCGATGTTGCCGGTCGCCATCGCGAGGTTCGCGATGCCCATCACCGTCGTCGAGCCTTGCGCGTGTTCGGTGACGCCCAGCCCGTAATAGATCGCCGCGTTGCCGCCCGTCGCATAGAGGCGCGCGGCTTCGCGCACGCGTTCGGCCGGCACGCCCGTCACGTCGGCGGTCGCCTCCGGCGAATTCTCGTCGCGCGACACGAATTCGCGCCATTGCTCGAATGCGCGGGTATCGCAGCGTTCGGCGACGAAGGCGTCGGCGACGAGCCCCTCGGTGACGATCACGTGCGCGAGCGCGTTGACGATCGCGACGTTGGTGCCGGGGCGCAGTTGCAGGTGGTGCGTGGCCTTCACGTGCGGGCCGTCGACGACGTCGATGCGGCGCGGGTCGATCACGATCAGCTTCGCGCCTTCGCGCACGCGGCGCTTCATCCGCGAGCCGAACACCGGGTGGCCGTCGGTCGGGTTCGCGCCCATCACGACGATCACGTCGGCCTGGCCGACCGAGGCGAACGTCTGCGTGCCGGCCGATTCGCCGAGCGTCGTCTTGAGACCATAGCCGGTCGGCGAATGGCACACGCGCGCGCAGGTATCGACGTTGTTGTTGCCGAACGCGGCACGCACGAGCTTCTGCACGAGATAGGTTTCCTCGTTCGTGCAGCGCGACGACGTGATGCCGCCGATCGAGTCACGGCCGTACTTCTGCTGCAGCTTGCGGAATTGCGTAGCCGCATACGTGAGGGCTTCGTCCCAGCTCACTTCGCGCCACGGGTCGGTGATCTTCTCGCGGATCATCGGCTTCGTGATGCGGTCCTTGTGCGTCGCGTAGCCCCAGGCGAAACGTCCCTTCACGCACGCGTGGCCTTCGTTGGCGAGGCCGTTCTTGTGCGGCGTCATGCGCACGACCTGCGTGCCCTTCATCTCGGCCTTGAACGAGCAGCCGACACCGCAGTACGCGCAGGTCGTGACGACCGAGTGTTCGGCCTGCCCGAGCTGCACGACGGATTTTTCCTGCAGCGTGGCCGTCGGGCATGCGGCGACGCACGCGCCGCACGACACGCATTCCGATGCCATGAACGATTCGCTTTCGCCCGCGGCGACACGCGATTCGAAACCGCGCGCGGCGATCGTCAGGGCGAACGTGCCCTGCGTTTCCTCGCATGCGCGGACGCAGCGGTTGCAGACGATGCACTTCGACGGGTCGTACGTGAAATACGGATTCGATTCGTCCTTGCGGTCCTTCAGGTGATTCGCGCCGTCGAAGCCGTAGCGCACTTCGCGCAGCCCGACCACGCCCGCCATGTCCTGCAATTCGCAGTCGCCGTTGGCGGGGCAGGTGAGGCAGTCGAGCGGATGGTCGGAGATGTACAGCTCCATCACGTTGCGACGCAGCGACTGCAGCCGGTCCGACTGCGTGCGCACCTTCATGCCGGCTTCCGCGGGTGTCGTGCACGACGCCGGATAACCGCGCCGGCCTTCGATCTCGACGAGACACAGCCGGCACGAGCCGAACGGCTCGAGCGAATCGGTTGCGCAGAGCTTCGGGACGTTGACGCCGGCCTCGATCGCCGCGCGCATCACCGATGTGCCGGCCGGCACCGTCACCGGCTGACCGTCGATTTCGAGCGTGACGTCGGTGTCGGCATGCCGTTGCGGCGTGCCGTAGTCGGTATCGTCGAACGGATCGCGGGCACGCGCCTGAGCGGCGCTCTTGCACGCGCATTGGCCCGAGCCGCAGCCGCCTTGGCGGACGTTGTTCGTGTCGAGGGACATGCAGGGCTCCTTCTGGGTCAGGCCGCGGCCTTGACCGGACCCGCTGCGGCATCCTTGCCGGCAGCGAGCCCGAAATCTTCGGGGAAATGGTCGAGCGCGGACAGCACCGGGTACGGCGTCATGCCGCCCATCGCGCACAGCGAGCCGGCCAGCATCGTGTCGCACAGGTCGCGCAGCAGCGTGACCTGACGCTCCGACGTGTCGCCGTCGCGGATGCGTGCGATCGTCTCGACACCGCGCGTCGAGCCGATCCGGCATGGCGTGCACTTGCCGCACGATTCGATCGCGCAGAACTTCATCGCGTATTCGGCCAGTTCGGCGAGGTTCGAGGTGTCGTCGTGCAGCACGATGCCGCCGTGACCGACGACCGCGCCGATCGCCGCATACGCCTCGTAGTCGAGCGGCACGTCCCACTGATGGTCGGGCAGGTAGGTGCCGAGCGGGCCGCCGACTTGCGCGGCGCGAGCGGGCCGGCCGCTGGCCGTGCCGCCGCCGAAGTCGAACAGCAGTTCGCGCAGCGTGACGCCGAACGCGAGTTCGACGAGGCCGCCTTGACGGATATTGCCCGCCAGCTGGAACGGCAGCGTGCCGCGCGAGCGGCCCATCCCGTAGTCGCGGTAGAACGCCGCGCCGCGCGCGAAGATCACCGGCGCCGTCGCGAGCGTGATCACGTTGTTGATGACGGTCGGCTGGCCGAACAGGCCCGCGAGCGCCGGCAGCGGCGGCTTCGCGCGCACGACGCCGCGCTTGCCCTCGAGCGATTCGAGCAGCGCGGTTTCCTCGCCGCACACGTACGAGCCCGCGCCTTTCGCGACGTGCAGCTCGAACGCGTGCGCGGAGCCGAGCACGTGCTCGCCGAGCCAGCCGGCTTCGCGCGCGCGGACGATCGCGGCTTCGAGTGTCGCGATCGCGTGCGGGTATTCGCTGCGCACGTAGATGTAGCCGACCGTCGCGCCCGTCGCGATGCCCGCGATGATCATCCCTTCGATCAGGCAGTACGGATCGCACTCCATGATCAGGCGGTCGGAGAACGTGCCCGAATCGCCTTCGTCCGCGTTGCAGACGATGTATTTCTGCGCGGCGTGCGCGTGCCGCACGGTGCGCCACTTGATGCCGGCCGGGAACGCCGCGCCGCCGCGGCCGCGCAGCCCCGATTCGATCAGCGTCTCGCAGGCGGCGTCGCCGTCGAGCGACAGTGCGTTCTTCAGGCCGGCGAGTCCTTCGTACCGCAGGTAGTCGTCGATCGACAGCGGGTCGGTCAGGCCGATCCGCGCGAACGTGAGGCGCTGCTGGCGCGCGAGATAGGGCAGTGCGTCGACGAGGCCGACGCTGCTCGGGTGCGTGCCGCCCTCGAGCCAGTGGGCGTCGAACAGCGCGGGCACGTCGGTGGCCGACAGGTTTGCATAGCCGACGCGGCCCGCGGCCGTGCCGATCTCGACGAGCGGCTCGAGCCACAGCAGCCCGCGCGAGCCGTTGCGGACCAGTTCGATCGCGACGCCGCGCCGTTCGGCCTCCGCGACGATCGCGGCGGCGAGCGCGTCCGCGCCGAGCGCCAGCGCGGACGAATCGCGCGGAACGTAGATGCGGGTCGTCATGCGGCCTCCTGCGAGTGGGCGACCGCGTCGGCGAGCAACGCGTCGAATTTCTCCGGCGTGACCTTCGCGTGCAGCACGCCGTTGACCGTCAGCGACGGCGACTGCGCACACAATCCGAGGCAGTACACCGATTCGAGCGCGACGGCGTCCGGCGCGCGCGCAGCGGCGGCATCGCCGTGTGCCGCGTCGAACCGGCAGCCCGTGCGCGCCTCCGCATGGGCGGCGAGCGTTTCGCCACCCATGCTGCGGCACGCTTCGGCGCGGCACATCTGGATCGTCACGCGCGCGGGCGGCGCGGTGCGGAAGTGATGGTAGTAAGTCAGTACGCCGTGGACTTCCGCACGCGACAGGTTGAGTGCCTTGGCGAGCGGTGCGACGCAACCCGGCGGCACGTAGCCCGCGTCGTCCTGGATCGCGTGCAGGATCGCGACGAGCGACCGGCCGGCGCGCGCATGACGCTCGACGAGCGCGTCGGGCGCAGGGGAATTCGGGGACATCGGTTATGCTCCTCCAAAATCTCATATGCGCTTGCAGTTCATATAGTGCGCATCTCGACTTCGTTCTGATTGATTTTTATCAACCATAAGCGGAACATTCCGCGGTCGCAATAGGAAATCGGAGTGCATAATTGATTCGGATCGAATGCGACGCGTATCTGACCGTACGCGACACGGAAGGCCGGTCGGCCAGCCTGTCGGACGTCGCGCCGTTGCTCGAACTCGTGGCCGACACGGGCAGCATTGCGCAGGCGGCACAGGCCAAGGGGCTGTCGTACCGGCACGCGTGGGGCATGCTCCGCGCGCTGGAAGCGTGCATCGGCGGCGAGTTGATCGAAACGGCACGCGGCAAGGGCTCGACGCTGTCGGCGCTCGGGCAGGCGGTCGTCGATGCGCAGCGCCTCGCGCGCAGCCGGCTCGACGGGAATTTGCGCACGCTGGCGGCCGAAGTGGCGAGCGACCTGAACCGGCGGCTCGCGCAGCGCGACGGCGCCGTGCGCATCCATGCGTCGCACGGCTACGCGGTCGCGACGCTCGTCTCCGCGCTCGTCGATGCGCAGGCGGCCGTCGACATCAAGTATCGCGAGAGCATCGAGGCCGTACAGGCGCTCTCGCGCGGCGAATGCGACCTGGCGGGCTTCCATCTGCCGCGCGGCGCGTTCCGCGCGCAGTGCGCGCAGATCTACCGGCCGTGGCTCGACGACACGCGCCACGTGCTGATCCACCTGACGCGTCGTCAACAGGGGCTGTTCGTGCCGCGTGGCAACCCGAAGCAGGTCCGCGGTCTCGCGGATCTCGCGCGCAACGACATCCGCTTCGTCAACCGGCAGCCGGGGTCGGGCACGCGCATGTTGCTGGACCTCGCGCTGCGTGCGATCGGCATCGATCCGGAGCGCGTCGACGGCTATGCATCGGCCGAGCTCACGCATTCGGCGATCGCGGCATTCGTCGCGAGCGGGATGGCCGATCTCGGCTTCGGCGTCGAGCCGGCCGCGCATCATTTCGGGCTCGACTTCATCCCGGTCGTCGACGAGGACTATTACTTCGCATGCGAACGTGCGCGGCTCGACGCCCGGCCGCTCGCCGGCGTACTGGCGCTGCTGCGCGACGCACGTTTCGTCGAGCGCGTCGCGCATCTGGACGGCTACGATCCGGCCGCGTGCGGCACGCTGACGGGCATCGCGGCCGGGCTGGCCGGCGACGACGGCGCGCAGGCGCGGCACGGCAATTCCCGGTAACGGGGACGCGATCGGGTCGCGCTGCAACAGCGGGGGATTTGCGCTACGCTTGGCGCTTGATCAACGTTCCAACAAGCACGCCGTTCAGGCGTCATTCCGCCATGAAATTTTCCGTTCCCCACGCCGCGGCAGCGTTGACCGCGGGGCTGCTGGTCGTCGTTTCGCCGTTTGCGTCCGCGCAGAATTCCCCGGGTGTGCCGGGCGGCATCCTGAGCGAACAGTTTCGTTTGAACGAGCATCCGCAGATGCCGTTCGCGGCGTCGGCGCCATCGCAGAAATACCAGGGCGGCAAGAAGTCGGCGTTGCGCCGCAAGGGCGACCTGGGTGACCCGAACGGCTGCAACCTGAAGTGCCCGATGGATACCCAGTAATGCGCTGACCGGCGCGTTTGTGCCCGGGGTGAGGCGCCGTGCTTTCGCACGACGGCCCATCATCTGACCGCGAGTGGACGAGCGTCGATTCCGGGCCTATTGGTGGTCGAGCCCCGCAAAGCGTTACCGCTTTGCGGGGCTCGTGCTTTTCGACGGGCCCGCATCCAACGGGGTGCCGGGCGGAGCCGCCGTACGCACGTCTGGCCATCCCGCTCATTGATCTAGGGTTAACCCGTAATTCAGGAAGGATGTCTTCCAGAAACCTGCCTTATTCTTAAGCATCTGCCTACATAAACTTCGGTTTGTCAGCGATGAACAAGGTGTTCACCGCGAACACAGACAAATCTGGAGGTAGGTCATCATGAAGTCGCTCGTTCAAGCCGTCGTCGTTGCCGCTGCGCTCGTTGCCCCGGTCGTGTCGTTCGCCCAGTCGGGCTCGACGATCACCCGCGCGCAGGTTCGTGCCGAACTGGTCCAGCTCCAGCAGGCCGGTTACAACTCCGCCCGCGGCGAAGATCCGCATTATCCGGAAGCGATCCAGGCCGCGACGGCCCGGGTTGCAGAGCAGCAGCGTGCGCTGGCGCAAGCGCAAGGCGCCGACGTCAGCGGCTACGGCGCACAGGCGCAGGGCGCATCGGCATCGGGTTCGCGTGCGATGGGCGTGCGTCCCGCCAGCGCTGAAGAAATGAAGTCGCTGTATCGCGGCAGTTGAGCCGCGCGTCGCCCGGCGCGAACCGGTCGCGACGACGCGTCGTGGCCGGGGCCGCGGTAGCCGGGCTGGCCGCCGTCAGGTGCAGCGAGTGACTGCGCGGGGGCGGCCGACCATCCGTCACCTCCTGCCGCCGGAGTACCGGCGGCATTCCGCCCGGCCGCCCGTCCGTCAGTGGCTGGGCGCTTTTTCGGCAGGAGAGGGAGGCATGCGTTTCGCCGGCAACAAAAAACCCCGCAGACTTGCGTCATGCGGGGTTCGTGCGACGAGCGCGGAATTTGGTGGAGGCGGCGGGAATCGAACCCGCGTCCAGAAGCGCTCCACGACTAGTTCTACATGTTTAGTCCAGTCTTTTGATTTAACCGCAGCGACGCGGACGAACACGCTGCACTACGGCGATTCGCTAGATTTTCGACCCTGGCGTCGCGACGCCGACAGGGCTTAACTGACGTAAATGACCTCTGGCGGTATTGCTACCGGTCTTGCGACACTAGCCCGTCAGTGAACTAGGCAGAGGACGGCGGCCCTTAGGCTGCCAGTGCGAACGTATCGTCGTTTGCAGTTACGATTTTCCCATTGATTAACGAGGTGACGGGTCCTCGACATGCCCTAGCCGCTTCACAACCCCTGTCGAAACCAGGTCGCCCCCGCGGATAAGATCAATCATTATAGCCCAACATCGCGCAGCAGTTCGCGCAGTTCCTGCGTCGTATCGACGAGATGCTGCGCCTGCCAGTCGGTCGGTGCGACGCCGTCGCCGCAATAGCCGTACGCGGCCGCGACCGTCGCCATGCCGGCCGCGCTGCCGGCCTGAATGTCGCGCAGGTCGTCGCCGACGTAGACGATGCGCGCGGGCGCGAGCGTCAACTGGTCGGCCGCGTGCAGCAGCGGGGCCGGGTGCGGCTTCGGGTGCGGCGTTGTGTCGCCCCCGACGATGCAAGCGGCGCGCGGTGCGAGACCGAGCAGGTCGACGAGTGGCGCCGTGAGCCGCATCGCCTTGTTCGTGACGATCCCCCAGCGCACGCCGCGCGCATCGAGTTCGTCGAGCACGTCGCCGATGCCGGGGAACAGCACCGTATGCACGCAGAGATCCGTCGCGTAGTTGGCCAGGAACTCGTCGCGCATCGCTTCGTAGCCGGGCGTGCGCGGATCGATGCCGAACGCGCCGCCGAGCAGGCCGCGCGCGCCGGCCGAGGCCAGCGGCCGCAACACGTCGAGCGACGTTTCGGGCAGGCCGCGCTCGCGTTGCATCTTGTTGACGGCCGCCGCGAGATCGGGCGCCGTGTCGGCGAGCGTGCCGTCGAGGTCGAACAGCACGGCATCGCAGTGCAGCAGGCGCGGTTCGTCGGCTGCCCGCGCGGTCGAAAGGGGAGTCGTCATGCCGGTCGGAAGGTCACGCGCCGCGGCGGCACGCGATGAGGTAGTTGATGTCGGTGTCGTTCGACAGCGCGAAGCGCTTGCCGATCGGGTGATACGTGATGCCCTTGATCTCCACGATGTGCAGATCGGTCGCGCGCACGAAGCCCGCCAGTTCCGACGGACGGATGAAACGCGCGTAGTCGTGCGTGCCCTTCGGCAGCATCTGCGCGATGTACTCCGCACCGATCACCGCGAACAGGTAGGACTTCAGGTTGCGGTTCAGCGTCGAGAAGAACACCCAGCCGCCCGGCTTCACGAGCGTCGCGCATGCGGCGACGATATCGCCGGGCGACGGCACGTGCTCGAGCATTTCCATGCACGTGACGACGTCGTAGGTGCCTGGTTCGCGCGCGGCGATCGCTTCGGCGGCGATCGCCTCGTAGTCGACCATGATGCCGCTTTCGAGGCTGTGGAGGTCGGCGACGCCAAGCGCTTCGGTCGACAGGTCGATGCCCTTCACCTGGGCGTCGAGTCCGGCCATCGATTCGGACAGGATGCCGCCGCCGCAGCCGATGTCGAGCGCGCGTTTGCCGGCCAGGTGCGCGTGCGCATCGATCCAGCCGAGCCGGACCGGGTTCAGGTCGTGCAGCGGCTTGAATTCGGCATTCGGATCCCACCACCGGTGGGCGAGGTCGCTGAATTTCTGGAGTTCGTGCGGATCGGCGTTGGTCATGTCGGCAAACGGGCTACAGGAGGAGGGCGGTGCTGCGGTTCGTCAGACCCGAGTATATAAGAAGCAGGCGAGCGGCGAAGCGACGAGCGCCCGGACGGGCATCAATGAAAAAGCCCCGCCGGAGCGGGGCTTTGAAGCAGTCGAAAACCGCGGCTTAGTTTGCCGGAACGGTCGTCTTCTGCACTTGCTGCGTACCAACCACTTCGACTTCCACGCGGCGGTCCGGTGCGAGGCAGGCGATGAGCTGCTTGCGGTTCTTCTGGTTGCAGCCAGTCGTAACCGGGTTGCGCTTGCCCTTGCCTTCCGTGTAGATCTTGTTGGCCGGCACACCCTTGCTGACCAGGTACGACTTCACGGCTTGCGCACGGCGCAGCGACAGACGGTCGTTGTACTTGTCCGAACCGATGCGGTCCGTGTAGCCCGTTGCAACGACGACTTCCGTGTTCATGCCTTCGATCTTCGAAGCCAGTTCGTCCAGCTTTTGCTTGCCCAGCGGCTTGAGCGTTGCCTTGTCGAAGTCGAACAGTGCGTCGGCTTGATACGTTATCTTCTGGCTCGTGATGGCCGGAGCGACCGGAGCGACCGGCGGCTGCGGTGCCTGGGCGACCAGTGCGCCATCGCACTTCGCGTTGGCGGTGGCCGGCGTCCAGAACGCATCGCGCCAGCAGAGCTCGTTCGTGCCGTTCATCCACACCCATTCGCCCGTGCCGTTCACCCAGTTGTCATTGACGGCTTGACGCGACGCCGGCACCGACTGTGCCGAAGCGGATGCAGCCATAACTGCGGTAGCTGCAATGAACGCGAGCTTTGAAAGTTTATTCATATTTCTCCTCTCGAAATTGAGATTACCGCAGGTTTACTGCGAGCCTGTTGACGGTGACAAGTCATACATTGCTCGAAGTATAACATTGGTGCGGCACAAAAAACGCGGCACCGCTCTGTGTAGACTTCGAGCAGCGTCTAACTTTCAGTGCGTTGGCATTTTGCCATATCGTTCCCTTCCTACGAAAAAAAATCCTCCCCACCCTAAGATCGCTTCAACTTTGTGGTGCATGCGCAACACCGCCCTGCCGCAACTTTTAGAGATTGTCAAGAGTGTGTCGGCGAAATTGCGCGAATGTGTGCTGTTGTTTACACGTGCGCGCGAAACACGCGTGACGGGATGGCCTGCGACGTCGCGTCGCGTGCGATGTCGGTCGAATCGCCGCTGCCGCGATTTTTGCTATTTATATATAGAGGGGTCGCGAATTTGCGGCTGATGGGCGCATGTTAGAATCTCGCGTTGCGTTGCGCATGCAGCGCCCACGCGAAAGGCGTTCGCCGTCTTCGCTCCGAAACGATACGGATACATGGATCAATTCGCCAAAGAGACCCTGCCCACCTCCCTAGAGGAGGAAATGCGCCGTTCGTATCTCGATTACGCGATGAGCGTGATCGTCGGACGTGCCCTCCCGGATGTCCGCGATGGCCTGAAGCCCGTGCACCGGCGCGTGTTGTTCGCGATGCACGAACTGAACAACGACTGGAACCGTGCGTACAAGAAGTCGGCGCGTATCGTCGGCGACGTGATCGGTAAGTACCACCCTCACGGCGATACCGCGGTCTACGACACGATCGTGCGGATGGCGCAGGACTTCTCGCTGCGCTACATGCTGATCGACGGGCAAGGCAACTTCGGCTCGATCGACGGCGACAATGCCGCGGCGATGCGTTACACCGAAATTCGCATGGCGAAGATCGGTCACGAGCTGCTCGCCGACATCGACAAGGAAACGGTCGATTTCGAGCCGAACTACGACGGCAACGAAACGCAGCCGTCCGTCCTGCCGGCGCGCATCCCGAACCTGCTGATCAACGGCTCGTCGGGCATCGCGGTCGGCATGGCGACCAACATCCCGCCGCACAACCTGAACGAAGTCGTCGACGCGTGTCAGCACCTGCTGGGCAACCCCGAAGCGACGATCGACGAACTGATCGAGATCATCCCGGCGCCGGACTTCCCGACGGCCGGCATCATCTACGGCGTCGCCGGCGTGCGCGACGGCTACCGCACCGGGCGCGGGCGCGTCGTGATGCGCGCGGCCACCCACTTCGAGGAAATCGACCGCGGCCAGCGGATGGCGATCATCGTCGACGAGCTGCCGTACCAGGTGAACAAGCGCTCGCTGCTCGAGCGGATCGCCGAGCTCGTCAACGAGAAGAAGCTGGAAGGCATCTCCGACATCCGCGACGAGTCCGACAAGAGCGGCATGCGCGTCGTGATCGAGCTCAAGCGCGGTGAGGTGCCGGAGGTGGTGCTGAACAACCTGTACAAGGCGACGCAGCTCCAGGACACGTTCGGCATGAACATGGTCGCGCTCGTCGACGGCCAGCCGAAGCTGCTGAACCTGAAGGAAATCCTGCAGTGCTTCCTGTCGCACCGACGCGAAGTGCTGACGCGCCGCACGATCTACGAACTGCGCAAGGCCCGCGAACGCGGCCACGTGCTCGAGGGTCTCGCGGTCGCGCTCGCGAACATCGACGAGTTCATCGCGATCATCAAGGCCGCGCCGACGCCGCCGATCGCGAAGCAGGAGCTGATGGCGAAGCCGTGGGATTCGTCGCTCGTGCGCGAGATGCTGACCCGTGCCGAAGCCGAGAACGCGTCGGCGGGCGGCCGTTCCGCGTATCGTCCGGAAGGCCTGAACCCGGCGTTCGGCATGCAGGGCGACGGGTTGTACCGCCTGTCCGACACGCAGGCCCAGGAAATCCTGCAGATGCGTCTGCAGCGCCTGACCGGCCTCGAGCAGGACAAGATCATCGGCGAGTACCGCGAAGTGATGGCGCAGATCGCCGACCTGCTGGACATCCTCGCGCGCCCCGAGCGGATCACGACGATGATCGGCGAGGAGCTGACTTCGGTGAAGGCCGAATTCGGCGACGCGCGCCGCTCGAGGATCGAGCTGAACGCGACCGAGCTGAACACCGAGGATCTGATCACGCCGCAGGACATGGTCGTCACGATGTCGCATGCGGGCTACGTGAAGTCGCAGCCGCTGTCCGAGTACCGCGCGCAGAAGCGTGGCGGCCGCGGCAAGCAGGCGACGCAGATGAAGGAAGACGACTGGATCGAGACGCTGTTCATCGCGAACACGCACGACTACATCCTGTGCTTCTCGAACCGCGGCCGCGTGTACTGGGTCAAGGTCTACGAAGTGCCGCAGGGCTCGCGCAACTCGCGCGGCCGCCCGATCGTCAACATGTTCCCGCTGCAGGAAGGCGAGAAGATCAACGTCGTGCTGCCGGTCAAGGAGTTCTCGGCCGACAAGTTCATCTTCATGGCGACGTCGCTCGGCACCGTGAAGAAGACGCCGCTCGAGGCATTCAGCCGTCCGATGAAGAAGGGCATCATCGCGGTCGGCCTCGACGATGGCGACTACCTGATCGGTGCGTCGATCACCGACGGCGCGCACGACGTGATGCTGTTCTCCGACGCCGGCAAGGCCGTGCGCTTCGACGAGAACGACGTGCGTCCGATGGGGCGCGAGGCGCGCGGCGTGCGCGGCATGCAGCTCGAGGACGGGCAGCAGGTCATCGCGATGCTGGTTGCCGGCAGCGAGGAGCAGACCGTGCTCACCGCGACCGAGAACGGCTACGGCAAGCGCACGCCGATCACCGAATACACGCGTCACGGCCGCGGCACGAAGGGTATGATCGCGATCCAGACGTCGGAGCGTAACGGCAAGGTCGTCGCGGCGACGCTCGTCGACGCCGAAGATCAGATCATGCTGATCACGACGGCGGGCGTGTTGATTCGCACCCGCGTTTCCGAGATTCGCGAGATGGGACGGGCCACGCAAGGTGTTACACTCATCAGTCTCGATGAAGGTACCAAGCTCTCCGGCCTGCAGCAGATCGCGGAGGCAGAAGAGGGCGATGGCGAGGCCGACGAGGCGTCGGACGGCGAAGCCTGAAGAACGGATGAGACTCTGACCGCCGCGGGCGCGAAGCGCCGCGGCCGGCGAGCAACCATTCATATTTCCAAAAGGGAGTGATGATGCAAAAGCAATTCAAGCAACTGGTCCTGCTGGCCGCACTGGTGCCGACGTTCGCGATGGCGCAAGCGCTGTCGAATTCCGCACCGGCGCCCGCCGCGGCAGCTGCGCCGATCGACGCTGACAAGAAGGCGGCGATCAAGGATCTGCTCGACGCGATCGACGCGCCGAAGCTCGTGTCGGCAATCGGCAACAGCGCCGAAATGCAGGCCAAGCAACTCGTGCCGGCGATCCTGTCGGACGCGCTGTCGGAAAACAAGACGCTGAACGACAAGCAGAAGCAGGCTGCCGTTCCGACGCTGCAGAAGAACGCCGTGCCGAAGCTGGTCGACGGCGCGGGCAAGGTGTTCGGTACGCAGCAGTTCCAGAGCGACGCGATGTCGGCTCAGTACGACGCGTACGCGAAGTACTACAGCACGTCGGAGATCAAGGATCTGACGACGTTCTACAAGAGCCCGACGGGCCGCAAGTTCATCCAGGTGCAGGATCAGGTCGGTCGCGACGTGGTCAACGGCCTGATGCAGAAGTACATGCCGCAAGCGATCCAGGCAACGCGTACGCAGGCTGACAAGGAAGTCGCAGCAGTCAAGCCGGGCAAGTAAAGCCGTCCGGGCACGCCCCCGGCCGTTCGGCCGGGTTTGGCGGGAGCCTGACGACAGTGCGATAATGGCCGTTTGCGCGCGAGCGCAAACGGCCATTTCTTTTCTGGCGCGGTCTGCCGGCGGCGAGCCGGTCGCGTCCCTCCGAGGTTTTCACGATGCGCGTCTTTAATTTCTCCGCCGGCCCTGCGGCGATGCCCGAGGAAGTGCTGCGGCAAGCGGCCGACGAAATGCTCGACTGGCACGGCAGCGGCATGAGCGTGATGGAGATGAGCCATCGCGGCAAGGAGTTCATGTCGATCCACGAGGCTGCGCTGACCGACCTGCGCGACCTGCTCGGCGTGCCGGCCAGCCACCGGATCCTGTTCCTGCAGGGGGGCGGCATCGCGGAAAACGCGATCGTGCCGATGAACCTGCTCGGCTCGCGCAAGACGGCCGACTTCGTCGTGACGGGGTCGTGGTCGCAGAAGTCGTTCAATGAGGCGAAGAAGTTCTGCACGCCGCATCTCGCCGCAACCGGCAAGACGGAAGACGGCTTCACGCGTGCGCCCGCACGCGCCGAATGGCAGCTGTCGGACGATCCGGCCTACGTGCATCTGTGCACCAACGAGACGATCGACGGCGTCGAGACGTTCGAGATTCCCGATCTCGGCGACGTGCCGCTGGTCGCGGACGTCTCGTCGCACATCCTGTCGCGCCCGATGGACGTCGCGAAATACGGCGTGCTGTTCGGCGGCGCGCAGAAGAACATCGGGATGGCCGGCGTGACGGTCGTGATCGTGCGCGAGGATCTGCTCGATCGCGCGCTGTCGATCTGCCCGTCCGCGTTCGAGTGGAAGACCGTCGCCGCGAACAACTCGCTGTACAACACGCCGCCCACCTACGCGATCTACATCGCGGGCCTCGTGTTCCAGTGGCTGAAGCGGCAGGGCGGCCTCGAGGCGATCGAGGCCCGCAACATCGAAAAGGCGAAGCTGCTCTACGACACGATCGATGCGAGCAGCTTCTATCTGAACAAGGTCGAGCCGGCAGCGCGTTCGCGGATGAACGTGCCGTTTTTCCTGGCCGACGAAACGCGCAATGAAGACTTCCTCGCCGGCGCAAAGGCGCGCGGGCTGCTGCAGCTGAAGGGCCACAAGTCCGTCGGCGGCATGCGGGCGTCGATCTACAACGCGGTGCCGCTCGAGGGCGTGAAAGCGCTCGTCGAGTACATGAAGGACTTCGAGCAGCGCGGCGCCTGACGGCGGCGCTGCTCAAACAGCACGGCAAAACGCATGGACGACGAACTGAATTCCCGCCTGAAACCGCTGCGCGATCGCATCGACGCGATCGACGCGCAGCTGATCGCGCTCCTGAACCAGCGCGCCGCGGTGGCGCTGGAGGTGGGCGAGGTCAAGAAGCATTTCAACGCGCCGGTGTTCCGGCCGGAGCGCGAGCTGCAGGTGATCGCACGGCTGCAGGACATGAGCGCGGGGCCGCTCGCGAGCGAGCACATCAGCGCCATCTGGCGCGAGATCATGGCCGCGAGCCGCGCGCTCGAGCAGACGATCCACGTCGCATTCCTCGGGCCGGTCGGCACGTACAGCGAACAGGCGATGCTCGAGTATTTCGGCCAGTCGATCGAAGGGCTGCCGTGCCCGTCGATCGACGAGGTGTTCCGCTCGGTCGAGGCCGGTGCGTCCGCGTTCGGCATCGCGCCGGTCGAGAATTCGACCGAAGGGGCCGTATCGCGCACGCTCGACCTGCTGCTGCAGACGCAACTGCTGATCAGCGGCGAGCTGGCGCTGCCGATCCACCACAACCTGCTGACGCAAAGCGGCACGCTCGACGGCGTGAAGCGTGTCTGCGCGCATGCGCAGGCGCTCGCGCAATGCCAGCAGTGGCTCGCGGCGAACGCGCCGCAGCTCGAGCGGCAGGCGGTGGCGAGCAATGCCGAGGCCGCCCGCCTCGCGGCGGCCGATCCGACCGTCGCCGCGATCGCGGGCGACCGCGCGGCCGCGCACTACGGCCTGCAGATCGCGTTCTCGCTGATCCAGGACGATCCGCACAACCGCACGCGTTTCGTGATCATCGGCAAGCAGCCGGCCGGGCAAAGCGGTCACGACCAGACGTCGCTGATCGTGTCGGTGAAGAACGAGCCGGGCGCCGTGTTCAAGCTGCTCGAGCCGCTCGCGCGGCACGGCGTGTCGATGACGCGTTTCGAGTCGCGTCCGGCGCGCGTCGGCACCTGGGAGTACTACTTCTACATCGACATCGAAGGGCACCGCGACGATGCGGCGGTGGCGGCCGCGCTTGCGGAACTCGGCCAGAAGGCCGCGTTCCTGAAGATACTCGGTTCGTATCCGCGCGCACGCTGACGCGCTGGTGCGCCGCCCGCTCGCGCGGGCGTGGCGGCCAGGCGGGCAGGGCAGGCCGTTCGGCGCTGCCGAAGGCGGGTTCGGGCGGCATCCGGCGCTGGTTGCGCCGGGTGCGGGCCCGTGGCCCGGAATCTGGAATTCCGCGTGCGGGGCGTCGTTCCGCGCGCGTAACTTGGCTCTTCTCGTGTCAGGCTTTGCATTCAACAAACTGGTCATCTTCGGCGTCGGCCTGATCGGCGGCTCGCTGGCGCGCGCGTTGCGCGAGCGCGCGCCGGGCGGTGCGGGCGAGGTCGTCGGCGTGGGCCGTTCGCGTCGCTCGGTCGAGCGCGCGCTGACGCTCGGCGTGATCGATCGCGCGGCGGCACTCGACGACGATGCGCAGTTGCGCGACGCGCTCGCCGGCGCCGATCTCGTGCTGCTGGCGGCACCGGTCGCCCAGACGGGCCCGTTGCTCGCGCGCATCGCGCCGTGGCTCGACGATGCAACGATCGTCACCGATGCCGGCAGCACCAAGTCCGACGTCGTCGCGGCCGCGCGCGCGGCGCTCGGCGCGCGGATCGCGCAGTTCGTGCCGGGGCATCCGATCGCCGGCCGCGAATCGAGCGGCGTCGAGGCCGCGTTGCCGGACCTGTACGTCGGCCGCAACGTCGTGCTGTGCCCGCTGCCGGAGAACGCGCCCGAGTCGGTCGCGCGGATCGACGCGATGTGGCGCGCGAGCGGCGCCGACGTGCGCACGATGAGCACCGAGCAGCACGATCGCGTGTTCGCGTCGATCAGCCATCTGCCGCACGTGCTGTCGTTCGCGCTCGTCGAGCAGATTCTCGGCGAGGCCGACGCGGAACTGAAATTCTCGTACGCGGCGGGCGGCTTCCGCGATTTCACGCGCATCGCGGCGTCGAGCCCGGAGATGTGGCGCGACGTCTGCGTCGCGAACCGCGCGGCGCTGCTCGACGAACTCGACGGCTACACGCGTGTGCTCGCGCGGCTGCGCGCGGCGATCGACGCCGGCGACGGCGCGGCGCTCGAAGCCGTGTTCACGCGCTCGCGCGCCGCACGCAAGGCATGGCAGGAGCGCGGCGGCGCGCCCGCTGCCGAACCGGTCAGGAAATAACAGGACGATTCCCATGGACTATCTCGATCTCGGCCCGTACTCCAGCGCATCGGGCACCGTGCGCCTGCCCGGCTCGAAAAGCATCTCGAACCGCGTGCTGCTGCTTGCGGCGCTGGCCGAAGGCGAAACGACGATCACCAACCTGCTCGACTCCGACGACACGCGCGTGATGCTCGACGCGCTCGGCAAGCTCGGCGTGAAGCTCGCGCGCGACGGCGACACCTGTGTCGTCACGGGCACGCGCGGCGCCTTCACCGCGAAGACGGCCGACCTGTTCCTCGGCAACGCGGGCACGGCCGTGCGGCCGCTGACCGCGGCGCTCGCGGTGAATGGCGGCGACTATCGCGTGCACGGCGTGCCGCGCATGCACGAGCGGCCGATCGGCGATCTCGTCGACGGCCTGCGCCAGATCGGCGCGCAGATCGACTACGAGCTGAACGAAGGCTACCCGCCGTTGCGGATCAAGCCCGCGACGATCTCGGTCGATGCGCCGATCCGCGTGCGCGGCGACGTGTCGAGCCAGTTCCTCACGGCGCTCCTGATGACGCTGCCGCTCGTGAAGGCGAAGGACGGCCGGACCGTCGTCGAGGTCGACGGCGAGCTGATCTCGAAGCCGTACATCGACATCACGATCCGGCTGATGGAGCGCTTCGGCGTGACCGTCGAGCGCGACGGCTGGCAGCGTTTCGTCGTGCCGGCCGGCGTCCGCTACCGCTCGCCGGGGCGGATCATGGTCGAGGGCGACGCGTCGTCCGCATCGTACTTCCTCGCGGCCGGCGCGCTCGGCGGCGGCCCGCTGCGCGTCGAGGGCGTGGGGCGCGCGAGCATCCAGGGCGACGTCGGCTTCGCGAACGCGCTGATGCAGATGGGCGCGAACGTGACGATGGGCGACGACTGGATCGACGTGCGCGGCATCGGCCACGACCACGGCAAGCTCGAACCGATCGACATGGACTTCAACCTGATTCCCGATGCGGCGATGACCATCGCGGTCGCGGCGCTGTTCGCGAACGGCACGAGCACGCTGCGCAACATCGCGAGCTGGCGCGTGAAGGAGACCGACCGCATCGCCGCGATGGCGACCGAGTTGCGTAAGGTCGGCGCGATCGTCGAGGAAGGCCCCGACTATCTCGTCGTCACGCCGCCGGAAAAGCTCACGCCGAACGCGGCGATCGATACGTACGACGATCACCGGATGGCGATGTGCTTCTCGCTCGTCAGCCTGGGCGGCGTGCCGGTGCGGATCAACGACCCGAAGTGCGTCGGCAAGACGTTCCCCGACTATTTCGACCGCTTCGCCGCGCTCGCCAAAGCCTGACCCGACTGTACCGATGAAATCGACCCGACCCTTTCACCCGACTCCCGTCATCACGATCGACGGCCCGACCGCCTCCGGCAAGGGCACCGTTGCCGCGCTCGTCGCCGCGCACCTTGGCTTCCACCTGCTCGACAGCGGCGCGCTGTACCGGCTCGCCGCGCTCGCGAGCGTGCGCTACGGCATCGCGGCGGAGGACATCGACGCGCTGGTGAAGCTGATCGACGATCTCCACATCACCTTTCGTGAAGGCTGTGCGCAGCTCGACGGCGTCGACGTGTCGAACGACATCCGCGCCGAAGCGGTCGGCAACCGCGCGTCGGCCATTGCCGTGCACGGGCCCGTGCGCACCGCGCTCGTCGCGCGCCAGCGCGCGTTCCGCAAGACGCCGGGCCTCGTCGCGGACGGGCGCGACATGGGGACGGTGATCTTCCCGGATGCCGTGCTGAAGGTGTTCCTGACGGCCAGCGCGGAGGCTCGCGCGACCAGACGGCATAAGCAATTGATGCAAAAAGGTTTTTCTGCTAATATAGATGACTTGCTCCGGGATCTTCGTGAACGTGACGCGCGCGACAGCAATCGCGCGGCCGCGCCGCTGAAGCCTGCGGCAGATGCCAAGCTGCTCGATACGTCGGCGCTGTCGGTCGATGAAGCCGTCGATCAAGTGCTGCAGTGGTACCGGGCGCTCGGCCAGCCCGCCTGAGAAGGCGGGCAGCGGTAGGTGTTCCGCGTCGCAAGCGCGGAGCGTGTTTCGAACCCTTAACCCCGTGTGGTCATCGATCTGGCCCTTTCAGCCTGCCATTCCGGCCGGCGTGGCACAGCGATCCATGCACAATCAGATTTTTATGTCCGACCTGCAAACCTCCACCCCGAATACCGAATCCTTTGCGGCTCTGTTCGAAGAGTCGCTGACCCGCCAAGACATGCGCGCCGGCGAAGTGATTTCCGCCGAAGTCGTGCGCGTCGACCACAACTTCGTGGTCGTCAATGCAGGCCTGAAGTCCGAGGCTTACATTCCGATCGAGGAATTCCTGAACGATCAGGGCGAGGTTGAGGTGCAGTCGGGCGATTTCGTGTCCGTCGCGATCGACGCACTCGAAAACGGCTACGGCGACACGATCCTGTCGCGCGACAAGGCAAAGCGCCTTGCATCGTGGCTGTCGCTGGAAAAGGCACTCGACAACAACGAACTCGTCACCGGCACGATCACCGGCAAGGTGAAGGGCGGCATGACCGTGATGGTCAACGGCATCCGCGCGTTCCTGCCGGGTTCGCTGGTCGACACGCGTCCGGTCAAGGACACGACCCCGTACGAAGGCAAGACGCTCGAGTTCCGCGTGATCAAGCTCGATCGCAAGCGTAACAACGTCGTGCTGTCGCGTCGTGCCGTGATCGAAGCAACGCAAGGCGAAGAGCGCGCGAAGCTGCTCGAGACGCTGAAGGAAGGCGCGATCGTCAACGGCGTGGTCAAGAACATCACCGACTACGGCGCGTTCGTCGACCTCGGCGGCATCGACGGCCTGCTGCACATCACCGACATCGCATGGCGTCGCGTGCGTCACCCGAGCGAAGTCCTGTCGGTTGGCCAGGAAGTCACCGCGAAGATCCTCAAGTTCGACCAAGAGAAGAACCGCGTCTCGCTGGGCATCAAGCAACTGGGCGACGATCCGTGGGAAGGCATCTCGCGCCGTTACCCGTCGGGCACGCGCCTGTTCGGCAAGGTCACGAACATCACCGACTACGGCGCATTCGTCGAAGTGGAATCGGGCATCGAAGGCCTCGTCCACGTGTCGGAAATGGACTGGACCAACAAGAACGTTGCGCCGTCGAAGGTTGTCCAGCTGGGCGACGAAGTCGAAGTCATGGTCCTCGAGATCGACGAAGACCGTCGTCGTATCAGCCTCGGCATGAAGCAGTGCAAGCCGAATCCGTGGGATGACTTCAGCCGCAACTTCAAGAAGGGCGACAAGATCACGGGCGCAATCAAGTCGATCACCGACTTCGGCGTGTTCATCGGTCTGCCGGGCGGCATCGACGGCCTGGTCCACCTGTCGGACCTGTCGTGGAGCGAAGCCGGCGAAGAAGCCGTTCGCAAGTACAAGAAGGGCGACGAAGTCGAAGCCATCGTGCTCGGTATCGACGTCGAGAAGGAGCGTATTTCGCTCGGCATCAAGCAACTCGAAGGCGACCCGTTCAGCAACTACGTTGCAATGAACGACAAGGGCTCGATCGTCGACGGCGTCGTGAAGACGGTCGATGCGAAGGGTGCGGTCATCACGCTGACGGGCGACATCGAAGGCTACCTGCGTGCGTCGGAAATCTCGCAGGATCGCGTCGAAGATGCACGCAACGTGCTGAAGGAAGGCGACAAGGTCAACGCGATGGTGATCAACATCGATCGCAAGTCGCGCGGCATCAACCTGTCGATCAAGGCAAAGGATTCGGCTGAGCAACAGGAAGCGATCCGCGGCCTGCAGTCGGACACGAGCGCTGCTGCGACCGGTACGACCAACCTCGGCGCGCTGCTGAAGGCGAAGCTCGACGGCCAGAACCAGTAAGCCTCACGAGGTCTGCTGAAGTATGACCAAATCCGAGTTGGTCGCGCAGCTGGCATTGCGATTTCCGCAACTTGTCCTCAAGGATGCGGATTTCGCGGTGAAAACGATGCTCGATGCGATGTCCGATGCCCTGGCGAAAGGGCATCGCATCGAAATTCGGGGTTTCGGCAGCTTCGGCCTCAACCGTCGCCCGGCGCGCGTCGGACGCAACCCGAAGTCGGGGGAGAAAGTGCAGGTGCCCGAGAAGTTCGTGCCGCACTTCAAGCCTGGCAAGGAATTGCGCGAACGCGTCGACGGCCGCGCCGGTGAACCGCTGAAGGCTGACGATCCGGACGACGAGCGTTGAACGTCGTTTGGTGTGCCCGGAACCCGTCCGGCGAAGGCTGAAAAGAAAAGCGCCCCTTGGGGCGCTTTTTTCATTTCCGGCGGCAGCGATGCAACGGCCGGCGCAGGATGTGCGCAGTCGCGGAAACGCTTCCTTTACAATACGGGTCGATTCGGTGCGACGAAGGGGAGTCGCGCGCCGCAGCAAACCTCAACAAAGAGAGGGCTTCATGAAGTTTATCGTCTGGCTGATCCGGGTATTGGTGTTCGTCCTGCTGCTGGTGCTCGCGCTGGCCAATACGCAAACCGCGACGCTGAATTTCGTTGCCGGCTACGCATGGCAAGCGCCGCTGATCCTGATCGGCCTGGCGTTTTTCGCCGTGGGGCTGCTGGCGGGCCTGCTGTCCGCGCTGCCTTCGATCTTCCGCCTGCGTCTCGAGAACGGGCGCCTGAAGCGCGATCTGCGCGCGGCGCGTGAAACGCCCGCCGTCATCGATCAGCCGCCGATGCCGCCCGTCATTTAACACGGACGCCGCGCGATCATCGCGCGGTTTTCGTCTCTGCTTCGATATTTCGCATGGATCTGGATTTCTGGTGGTTGCTCGCGATTCCGGTCGCGTTCGCGCTCGGGTGGGCGGCGTCACGCTATGACCTGAAGAATCTCCTGTCGGAGAGCGCCAACCTGCCGCGCTCGTATTTCCGCGGCCTGAATTTTCTGTTGAACGAACAACCCGACAAGGCGATCGACGCATTCATCGAGGTCGCCAAGCTCGATCCCGAGACGGTCGAGCTGCACTTCGCGCTCGGCAACCTGTTTCGCCGCCGCGGCGAGACCGACCGCGCGATCCGCGTGCACCAGAACCTGCTGAGCCGCACGGACCTGCCGGTCAACGAGCGTGACCACGCGTTGTACGAGCTCGGCCAGGATTTCCTGAAGGCCGGCCTGCTCGATCGCGCCGAGGAGGCGTTCCACAAGCTCGCCGACGGCGACTATGCGCTCGGCGCGCAGCGGGCGCTGCTGACGATCTACGAGATCGAGAAGGACTGGAACAAGTCGATCGATACCGCGAAGCGCATCGAATCGATGAGCGACAAACCGCTCGGCGTCGAAATTGCGCAGTTCCACTGCGAACTCGCGCAGGAAGCGCTGCAGCGCAAGAATGCGGCCGCGGCAGCCGAACAGTTGCGCCTGGCGCTGACCGTGAACCCGCAGAACGTGCGTGCGACGATCCTGTCGGGCGACGCGGCGGAGGCGGCAGGCGACCACGCCGCCGCGATCGGGCACTGGAAGCGTGTCGAAGCGCAGAACCCCGCGTATCTGCCGCTCGTCGCCGACAAGCTGATGAAGGCGTATGTCGCGCTCGGCAAGAACGGGGAAGGCGCCGAGCTGCTGATGGGGTATGTCGACCGCTATCCGTCGAACGACCTGCTCGACATCGCGTACCAGCATATCGCCGGGTTGCGCGGCCAGGAAGCGGCGCACACGCTGGCGCGCCTGCAGATGGAGAAGTCACCGAACCTGTCGGGGATGCTGCACCTGCTCGATGCGCAGATCGCGGCGGCCGACGAACCGCGCCGTAAGGAACTTGAAATGATGCGTGCGCTGATCAAGCAGCGCACGAAAAATCTGCCACGGTATACGTGCCAGAATTGCGGTTTCCGGGCACGGCTTTTCTACTGGCAGTGCCCCGGATGCAGCGGCTGGGAAACCTATGCGCCGCGCCGCGTCGAACCTGCGATGCCGGGCTGATCCCGGCACGCGGAGCCAACGCGCTGCGGTTGCCGCCGGGCTGGCCCCGGCGGCCAAGTTAGTCAATTACCGGGAAGTACCGGAACATCTATGAAAATCACCATCATCGGCACCGGCTATGTCGGCCTCGTCACGGGCGCCTGCCTCGCGGAGATCGGTCACGACGTCTTCTGTCTCGACGTCGATCCGCGCAAGATCGACATCCTGAACAACGGCGGCATGCCGATTCACGAACCGGGGCTGCTGGACATCATCGCGCGCAACCGCGCGGCGGGGCGCCTGCGCTTCTCGACCGACATCGAGGCGAGCGTCGCGCACGGCGAGATCCAGTTCATCGCGGTCGGCACGCCGCCCGACGAGGACGGCTCGGCCGACCTGCAGTACGTGCTCGAGGCCGCACGCAACATCGGCCGCTACATGACGGGCTTCAAGGTGATCGTCGACAAGTCGACGGTGCCGGTCGGCACCGCGCAGCGCGTGCGCGGCGTGGTCGACGAGGCGCTTGCCGCACGCGGGCTCGCGGGCAGCGTCGCGCATCGCTTCTCGGTCGTGTCGAATCCGGAGTTCCTCAAGGAAGGCGCCGCGGTCGAGGACTTCATGCGTCCGGACCGGATCATCATCGGCGTCGACGACGACGAGACCGGCACGATCGCGCGCGAGAAGATGAAGAAGCTCTACGCGCCGTTCAACCGCAACCACGAGCGCACGATCTACATGGACGTGCGCTCGGCCGAATTCGCGAAGTATGCGGCGAACGCGATGCTCGCGACGCGCATCTCGTTCATGAACGAGATGTCGAATCTCGCCGACAAGGTCGGTGCCGACATCGAGGCCGTGCGCCGCGGGATCGGCTCCGATCCGCGCATCGGCTATCACTTCCTGTACGCCGGCGTCGGCTACGGCGGCTCGTGTTTCCCGAAGGACGTCCAGGCGCTGATTCGCACCGCCGGCGAGAACGGCCAGCCGCTGCGCATCCTGGAAGCCGTCGAGGCCGCCAACCATGCGCAGAAGGACGTGCTGATCGGCAAGATCGAGCAACGCTTCGGCGCCGACCTGACGGGCCGCGAGTTCGCGGTGTGGGGCCTCGCGTTCAAGCCGAACACCGACGACATGCGCGAGGCGCCGAGCCGGCGTTTGATCGCCGCGCTGCTCGAGCGCGGTGCGACCGTGCGCGCGTACGATCCGGTCGCGATCGACGAAGCGCGGCGCGTGTTCGAGCTCGATTTCGGCCACGATGCCGATGCGCTGGCGCGGCTGCATCTCGTCGACACGCAGGATATCGCCGTGACGGGCGCGGATGCCCTCGTGATCGTGACCGAATGGAAGGAATTCCGGAGCCCCGATTTCACGCGCCTGAAGGCCGAACTGAAGGCGCCGGTCATCTTCGACGGCCGCAACCTGTACGAGCCGGACGCGATGGCCGAGCTGGGCATCGACTACTATGCGATCGGCCGTCCGTATGTCGATCCGCAGTCGTTCTCCCGCGGCTGACCCCACGATGAATACTCTTCACGAAATCGTATCGGTGCCGCGCGCGCAGCTCGCGCGCTCGCGCGTGCTCGTCGTCGGCGACGTGATGCTCGACCGTTACTGGTTCGGCAACGTCGATCGCATTTCGCCTGAAGCGCCGGTGCCGGTCGTGCACGTGCAGCGTCAGGAGGAGCGGCTCGGCGGCGCGGCCAACGTCGCGCGCAATGCCGTGACGCTCGGCGGCCAGGCGGGATTGCTGTGCGTCGTCGGGTGCGACGAGCCCGGCGAGCGGATCGTCGAACTGCTCGCCGGCAGCGGCGTGACGCCGCATCTCGAGCGCGACCCGGCGCTGCCGACCACGATCAAGCTGCGCGTGCTTGCGCGCCAGCAGCAACTGCTGCGCGTCGACTTCGAGGCGATGCCGACGCACGAGGTGCTGCTCGCGGGGCTCGCGCGCTTCGACGCGCTGCTGCCGCAGCACGACGTCGTGCTGATGTCGGATTACGCGAAAGGCGGCCTGACGCACGTCACGACGATGATCGAGAAGGCGCGTGCGGCCGGCAAGGCCGTCCTCGTCGACCCGAAGGGCGACGACTGGGCGCGCTATCGCGGCGCGTCGCTGATCACGCCGAACCGCGCGGAGCTGCGTGAAGTGGTCGGCCAGTGGAAGTCGGAAGACGACCTGCGCGCGCGCGTCGCGAACCTGCGCGCGGAGCTCGACATCGATGCGCTGCTGCTCACGCGCTCGGAAGAGGGGATGACGCTTTTTTCCGCGACCGGCGAACTGCACGCACCGGCGCTCGCGCGCGAGGTGTTCGACGTGTCGGGCGCGGGGGACACCGTGATCGCGACGGTCGCGACGATGCTCGGCGCCGGCGTGCCGCTGGTCGACGCGGTCGTGCTCGCGAATCGCGCGGCAGGCATCGTGGTGGGCAAGCTCGGCACGGCCACGGTGGACTACGACGAACTGTTTCACTGAGCGCATTCGGCGGCGCGACGAGCGCGTCGCACGAGTGGCTCGCACTTTTCAGGCAGGACGATCATGACCCTCATCGTCACCGGCGCGGCCGGTTTTATCGGCGCGAACATCGTCAAGGCGCTCAACGAGCGCGGCGAATCGCGCATCATCGCGGTCGACAACCTGACGCGCGCGGACAAGTTCCGCAATCTCGTCGATTGCGAGATCGACGACTATCTCGACAAGACGGAATTCGTCGAGCGCTTCGCGCGCGGCGATTTCGGCAAGGTGCGCGCGGTGTTCCACGAAGGCGCCTGTTCGGACACGATGGAAACCGACGGCCGCTACATGATGGACAACAACTTCCGCTACAGCCGCGCGGTGCTCGATACCTGTCTCGCGCACGGCACGCAGTTCCTGTACGCGTCGTCGGCCGCGATCTACGGCGGCTCGACGCGTTTCGTCGAGGAGCGCGACGTCGAGGCGCCGCTGAACGTGTACGGCTATTCGAAGTTCCTGTTCGACCAGGTGATCCGCCGCATGCTGCCGAGCGCGAAGAGCCAGATCGCGGGCTTTCGTTATTTCAACGTGTACGGCCCGCGCGAGACGCACAAGGGGCGCATGGCGTCGGTCGCGTTCCACAACTTCAACCAGTTCCGCGCGGAAGGCAAGGTGAAGCTGTTCGGCGAGTACAACGGTTATGCGCCGGGCGAGCAGACGCGTGACTTCGTGTCGGTCGAGGACGTGACGAAGGTGAACCTGTTCTTCTTCGACCACCCGGAGAAGTCGGGCATCTTCAACCTCGGCACGGGCCGGGCGCAGCCGTTCAACGATATCGCGTCGACGGTCGTGAACACGCTGCGCGCGCTCGACAACCAGCCGCCGCTGACGCTCGCGCAGCAGGTCGAGCAGGGACTGATCGAATACGTGCCGTTCCCCGATGCGCTGCGCGGCAAGTACCAGTGCTTCACGCAGGCCGACCAGACGAAACTGCGCGCAGCCGGCTACGACGCGCCGTTCCTGACCGTGCAGGAAGGCGTCGACCGCTACGTCCGTTGGCTATCCGGCCAGGTTTAAACGCAGGCGTTGCGTCGCTAGACTGGGTCTCACGGTCGGCAGCCGCCGGCCGTTTTTCTTCGGAGATCCAGCACATGATCAGGAAATGGTTTGCCGCAGCGGTCATGCTCGGCGCAGTCGCGTCGGCCTGGGCGGCCGTCGATGTCAATACCGCGAGCGAGGATGCGCTCGTCGGCATCAAGGGCATCGGTCCGGCGCGGGCGAAGGCGATCGTCGATGAACGCGGCACGCGCGGTCCGTTCAGGAATGCGGAAGATCTCACCGCGCGCGTGAAAGGCATGGGCGGGCATATCGTCGAGCGGCTTCAGCAGGAAGGGCTGACGATCGGCGCGGCGGGCGCAGCCGGCGCGGCCGCGGCGCCGCCCGCCGCGGGCAAGCCTGCGGCGGCCAAGCCTGCAGCCGCGCCCGCCCGCACCGCACAGAAGTAACGCATCGCGCGCGACCGACAACGAGCTCCTTCAGCCGCCGTCGTCATGACGGCTTCCCGCGGCATGCCGCGGGTTTTTTGCGTGGGGGAGCGCGTGCGATACGGGGGGCGATCACGTGTCGCGCGGCATGCGTATTCCATCGTCGTAATGGGGGTTGCCGGCGCGAGCGGCGGTGCTGGTTTACAATCGATCGATTGATCGGCCTCGCACTGACGGTATATCCATGGCTTACAAAACTATCGAAGACACGATCGGCAATACGCCGCTCGTGCAACTGGTCCGCTTGCCGGACGACGAGATTCGCGCGCGCAACAACGTGGTGCTCGCGAAGCTCGAAGGCAACAACCCGGCCGGTTCCGTGAAGGATCGCCCGGCGCTGTCGATGATCAGCAAGGCCGAGGCACGCGGGCGCATCAAGCCGGGCGATACGCTGATCGAGGCGACCAGCGGCAACACGGGTATCGCGCTCGCGATGGCCGCCGCGATCCGCGGCTACAAGATGGTGCTGATCATGCCGGAAGACCTGTCGGTCGAGCGCCGCCAGAGCATGGCCGCCTACGGTGCCGAAATCATCCTGACACCGGTGAAGGGCGGGATGGAGCTGGCGCGCGATCTCGCGGACGAGATGCAGCGCGAAGGCAAGGGTGTGATCCTCGACCAGTTCGCGAACCCCGACAATCCCGTTGCGCACTACGAAGCGACGGGGCCGGAGATCTGGCGCGATACCGAAGGGCGCATCACGCACTTCGTGTCGGCCATGGGCACGACGGGCACGATCATGGGCACGTCGCGCTATCTGAAGGAACAGAACCCGGCGATCGAGATCATCGGCGCGCAGCCGGAAGACGGTTCGCGCATTCCGGGCATCCGCAAGTGGCCGGAAGCGTACCTGCCGACGATCTTCGATCGCAGCCGCGTCGACCGTGTCGAGAGCGTGAGCCAGGCCGCGTCGGAAACGATGACGCGCCGGCTGGCGGCGGTCGAAGGCATCTTCGCGGGCATTTCGTCGGGCGGCGCGTGCGAAGTCGCGATGCGCATCGCGCGTCAGGTCGAGAACGCGACGATCGTGTTCATCGTCTGCGATCGTGGCGACCGCTATCTGTCCACGGGCGTGTTTCCCGCCTGAACACGGGTTGGCGTGCGCCGCGCGCCAGCCATGTAAAAAGCGCCGCTCGTGCGGCGCTTTTTCTTTGGGCGGGCAGATCTTACTGCGACTGCGCGTCGTCGTCGTCGGCGGCCGGCTTCAGCGCGCCGCTCGCTTCCATCTGCGCCTTCACGGCTTCGCCGAGCTGGTACACGGTGAGCGCGTAGAAGAAGCTGCGGTTGTAGCGCGTCAGCACGTAGAAATTCTTGAGCCCGAGCATGTACTCGGTCGCGCGCCCCGGCGACGGCAGGTCGACCACGGTCACCGGCGTGCCGGCTTCGGTCGTGATGTTGACCGTCGGCTCGTTCAGCGTCATGCCCGCGCGCGTCAGTTGCGACAGCGCCCAGTGCGGCTCGGGCTGGCCGTCGGCGGCGGCCTGCGCAATGCCCAGGCTGCCCGTATCGGGCGTGATCTGCCAGACCACCGGCCGGTCGGTTTCCCAGCCGTGCTGCTTCAGGTAGTTCGCGACGCTGCCGATCGCATCGACAGGACTGCTGCGCAGATCGACGTGGCCCGTGCCGTCGAAGTCGACCGCATACTCGCGGATGCTGCTCGGCAGGAACTGCGGGATCCCGATCGCGCCCGTGTACGAGCCGAGCACGGTGGTCGGGTCGAGCTGGTTGTCGCGGGTCCAGACCAGGAAGTCCTCGAGGTTCTTGCGGAACGTTGCCTGGCGGCTGTCGCGATTCGGCGTGTCCGGATAATCGAACGTGAGCGTCGTCAGCGCGTCGAGCACGCGGAAATTGCCCATGTAGCGGCCATAGATCGTCTCGACGCCGATGATGCCGACGATCACCTCGGGCGGCACGCCGAACTGCTCGGACGCGCGCTGCAGCGTTGCCTGGTTCGCCTTCCAGAACTTCACGCCCGCGTTGATGCGGATCGGCTCGATGAAGCGCGAGCGATAGACGCGCCAGTTCTTGACCGTCGGCGACGGGGCCGGCTTCACGAGCTTGACGGCCGTCGCCGAGTAGCTGATGCGCGAGAACAGCGCATGCAGGCTCGCGGAGTCGAAGCCGTTGCGGCTCACCATCTCGTCGATGAAGGCGTCGACCTTGGCGTTGTTCGCATAACGCTGCGGAACAATTTCCTCCTCGAAGGTCTGGCCTTGCGGCAACGGCTGCTGCGGCTGGGCCTGGGCGACGAGCTTGCCGGCGGGCTTCGCCGGCTGCGTCTGCGCGCCGGCAGGCGCGGTGCCGAGGGCCGCGACGACAGCGGCGGCGACGAGCGGGACGCGGACACGGGACAGCGCGGAGAGGAGGGCGGCAGGCTTGCTGGAATTCATGTCGAAGCGGGCGGACAGGGCGATTGTGTTCGGCGCAGTATACCCGACGGATCCGGCGCGCCGGGGCGTGGCGGGCCCCCGTTGTGGTAAGTTAGCGGCGAATTCGCGGCAGACGATGGACATCATTGATGGAGACCTGCGGCGCACCGAGCGTCGTGGATGACAGCTTATGGCAACCGCTTTCTATACGCACCCCGACTGCATGCTGCACGAGATGGGGGAATGGCATCCGGAGTGCCCGGCCCGCCTGTCGGCGATCCAGGATCAACTGATCGCGAGCCGCATCGACGATCTGATCGTGCACGAAACCGCGCCGTTCGCGAGCGAGGTCGCGCTGGGTCGTGTGCATACGCAGGCGCACATCGATTACATCCGGAGCATGACGCCGGTCGACGGCTACGTCGAGATCGATCCCGATACGCTGATGAATCGCGACACGTGGCGCGCGGCGCTGCGCGCGGCCGGCGCCGCGATCGCGGCGACCGACGCGGTGATCGAAGGCCGCTATGCGAATGCGTTCTGCGGCGTGCGCCCGCCCGGCCACCACGCGGAGCCCGCCCGTGCGATGGGCTTCTGCTTCTTCAACAACGTCGCGATCGCCGCGCGGCATGCGCTCGACGTACACGGTCTCGAGCGCGTCGCGATCGTCGATTTCGACGTGCACCACGGCAACGGCACCGAGGCGGCGTTCGCGAACGACGAGCGCGTGCTGATGTGCAGCTTTTTTCAGCATCCGCTGTATCCGTTCTCCGGCGTCGATCACCAGGCGCCGAACATGGTCAACCTGCCGATGCCCGCGCGCAGCAACGGCATGGCGATCCGCGAAGCCGTCGACATGTTCTGGCTGCCGCGCCTCGACGCATTCAAGCCGCAGATGCTGTTCGTGTCGGCCGGCTTCGACGCGCACCGCGAGGACGACATCGGCAGCCTCGGCCTCGTCGAGGCCGATTTCGAATGGCTGACCGCGCAGATCGTCGACGTGGCGCGCCGGCATGCGCAGGGCCGCATCGTGAGTTGCCTCGAAGGCGGCTACAACCTGTCCGCGCTCGGGCGCAGCGTCGTCGCGCACCTGCGCGTGCTGGCCGGCATCTGATTCCCGACGCCTGACGGGCAGGACGTGCGGGCGCTCTTAGCGTGCCGGCACGCGCGCGTGAATCCACGCGATCAGCGCGTCGATCACGCGGTCGCGATCGAGATCGTTCATCGTTTCGTGGAAACCGCCTTCGTATAGCGTCAGCGTACGATCGGGCGAGCCGACGCGTGCGCCGAAGGCGCGGCTGCCGTCGGGTTCGGTCAGCTTGTCCTCGGTGCCGTGATAGACGAGTACCGGCACGCGCAGCGCGCCGCGGCCGCTTTCGATACGCGCCATCGCGTCGAGAATCTCCGCGCCGGTGCGCGCGGGCACCGCGCCGTGATGCACGAGCGGATCCGCGCGATTGGCCGCGACGACGGCCGGGTCGCGCGACAGCAGCGCCGCATCGATCCTGATCGCCGGGAAGGTCGGCCAGACGCGACTGATGACGCGGCTCACCGCGAGCATCCAGCGCGGCACGTCGCGCCCCGGCGCGAGCGCCGGGCTCGACAGCACGAGGCCCGTCAGCACATGGCCGCGGGCCGGCGCACGCTCGATCGCGTAGAGCGCCGCGACCGCGCCGCCCATGCTGTGTCCCATCAGGAACAGCGGCGCATTGCCGCGGGCGGCTTCGGCGACCAGCGCATCCGCATCGTTCAGGTATCCGTCGAAACGGTCGACCCACGCGCGCTGGCCGGGCGACTGGCCGTGCCCGCGCAGATCGATCGCGTGCACGTCGATGCCGGCCGCGTTCAGCCGGCCGGCGAGCGCGGCGTAGCGACCCGCGTGTTCGGCGAGGCCGTGCACGAGCGCGATCGTCGCGCGCGGCGGTGCCGTGCCGTCGCCGGCCGGCCAGCGGTACGACGCCAGTTCGAGCCCGTCCGCGGTACGCAGCCGGCCCATTGTCGGTGCGGGTGGCGACGCGGGCGCGGCACCGGCGATGGCGGGCGCGGCAGCCGGCGTGGTGGTAGCGGTCATCTGGCGTGTCCCCTGTTGGTTGGCATAGGTGTTCCGGATCATAGTCGCGGCCTTCGCGCGGCGGGCCAGCGGCGCCCCTCTAATTTCGTGTAGTTATGAAAAGATCGAAATCGATTATTAAGTGGAATGAGGGGTTTGCGGTAAAATCGCCGGCTATTCCAGATGCATCGGCGGCCGACTGGCGGGCCAACTCGCCGGCCGGCCGCCGTTTTGTTTACATGATCGAATTACGCAATCTTTCGCAGCGTTTCCCCGGGCCGAGCGGCTGGGTCGAGGCGTTGCGCAACGTCAACCTGACGATCCCGCAGGGCGAGGTGTTCGGCATCATCGGCCGAAGCGGCGCCGGCAAGAGCACGCTCGTGCGCACCATCAACCTGCTCACGCGGCCGACCGAAGGCAGCGTCGTCGTCGGCGGGCGCGATCTCATGCTGCTGCCGGCGGGCGCGCTGCGCGAGGCGCGCCGCGAGATCGGCATGATCTTCCAGCACTTCAACCTGCTGTCGTCGCGCACGGTGTTCGACAACGTCGCGCTGCCGCTCGAGCTGGCCGGTGCGAGCCGTGCCGAGATCGAGGCCGCCGTGCTGCCGCTGCTCGACCTCGTCGGGCTGTCCGCGCAGAAGGACCGCTACCCGTCGCAGATCAGCGGCGGGCAGAAGCAGCGCGTCGGCATTGCCCGCGCGCTCGCGAGCCAGCCGAAGGTGCTGCTGTCGGACGAAGCGACGTCCGCGCTCGATCCCGAAACCACGCGTTCGATCCTCGATCTGCTGAAGCGCATCAACCGCGAGCTCGGCCTGACGATCGTGCTGATCACGCACCAGATGGAAGTGATCAAGCAGGTATGCGATCGCGTCGCGGTGCTCGATGCCGGGCGCGTGGTCGAGGAGGGCCGCGTGATCGACGTGTTCCTGCAGCCGCATCATGAGGTGACGCGCGCGCTGATCGGCGACGTGATCGCGCAGGAACTCCCGCCCGCGCTGAAGGCACGCGTGGCCGAGCGGCTGAAGACGGGCAGCGGGCACCTGCTGCGGCTCGCGTTCACGGGCTCGGGGGTCGACCAGCCGATCCTGTCGGAGACGATCCGCCGGTACGAACTCGATTTCAACATCCTGCACGGCCAGATCGACGAGATCCAGGGGCAGGCATTCGGTTCGCTCGCGGTGCTCGCGGGCGGCGAGCCGGGCAAGGTCGGGCAGGCGCTCGCGTTCCTGCGCGAGCAAGGTGTGGTGGTAGAGGAGCTTTCGTATGTTGAGTGAGATGTTCGATATGTTCGTGCAGTCGTTCTGGGAGACGCTGATCATGGTCGGCATCTCCGGAGCGGTCGGCGCGCTCGTCGGCCTGCCGCTCGGCGTGCTGCTCTACCTGACCGATCGCCAGGGCGTGCTGCAGAACCTCGCGGTGAACCGCGTGCTCGGCGGCATCGTGAATGCCGTCCGCTCGACGCCGTTCATCATCCTGCTGGTCGCGGTGATTCCGTTCACGCGTCTCGTCACGGGTTCGTCGATCGGCACGGCCGCGGCGGTCGTGCCGCTGACGCTCGCGGCCGCGCCGTTCATCGCGCGTCTCGTCGAGACGGCGTTGCGCGAAGTCGACCGCGGGCTGATCGAGGCCGCGCAATCGATGGGCGCGACCACGTCGCAGATCGTCTTCAAGGTGCTGTTGCCCGAATCGCTGCCGGGCGTCGTCGCGGGCCTGACGATCACGTTCGTGTCGCTGGTCGGTTACTCGGCGATGGCGGGCGCCATCGGCGGCGGCGGGCTCGGCGATCTCGGGATCCGCTACGGGTACCAGCGCTATCTGCCGGAAGTGATGTGGACGGTCGTCGCGATCCTGATCGTGTTCGTGCAGATCGTCCAGTCGTTCGGCGACTGGCTCGTGCGCCGGCTGAGCCACAAATAAGATCAAACCGGTCCGTAAGGGGGACACGATGCAACGACGTTTCATGCTGAAGTTCGCGGCGGCACTGGGTGCGGCCGCACTGTTCGCGGGCGCGCACGCGCAGGCCGAAACCATCAAGGTGGGCGTGACGGGCGGACCGCACGCGCAGATCATGGAAGTGGTGAAGAAGGTCGCGGCGAAGAGCGGCCTCGATATCCGTATCGTCGAATTCTCCGATTACGTGCAGCCGAACGCCGCGCTCGCGTCGGGCGACCTCGACGCGAACAGCTACCAGCACGATCCGTATCTGCAGGCGCAGGTGAAGGATCGCGGCTACAAGCTGATCAAGGTCGCGGATACCGTGACGTTTCCGATGGGCATCTATTCGAAGCGCGTGAAATCGCTGGCCGAACTGAAGCCGGGCGCGCGCGTCGCGGTGCCGAACGACCCGACCAACGGCGGCCGCGCGCTGCTGTTGCTGCAGAAGCAGGGGCTGCTGAAGCTGCGCGCGGATGCGGGGCTGAAGGCGACGCCGCTCGACATCGTCGACAATCCGCGCAAGCTGAAGATCGTCGAGCTCGATGCGGCGCAGATTCCGCGCTCGCTCGGCGACGTCGACGCGGCCGCGATCAACACCAACTACGCGATGGAAGCGGGGTTGAAACCGAATCAGGATGCGATCGCGATCGAGGGCCCGAACGGCCCTTACGCAAACATTCTCGCGATTCGCGACGCCGACCGGAACAAGCCGTGGGTCGCGAAACTGATCGCGGCCTATCATTCGGCCGACGTGAAGCAATTCATCGAGGGCAAGTTCGGCGGGGCGGTCATCGCCGCCTGGTGACGGGCGGAGGACGGACGCCCGGCGGGATTAGAGTCGATGATCGAAAACCCGGGCTTTGCGTCCGGGTTTTTTCTCTTTTAAAATAGAACGACCGTTCGCTATCATTGGCGCGTCGCCAAGAAGCGGTATCCTCGACAGCCACGATGGATGGGTCCGCTTGGCCGCGCAGTCATGAGGCCTCGCTATAGAATGGCCTCTGGTCGTATTCGTAACTTTGGAGCGTGTGCATGAAAATCCTGGTGCCAGTGAAAAGAGTGGTCGATTACAACGTGAAGGTCCGCGTGAAGTCGGACAACACGGGCGTCGACATCGCGAACGTGAAGATGTCGATGAATCCGTTCGACGAAATCGCCGTTGAAGAAGCCGTGCGCCTGAAGGAAGCGGGCGTCGCGACCGAAGTGATCGCGGTGTCGGTGGGCGTGACGCAAGCGCAGGAAACGCTGCGCACGGCGCTGGCGATCGGCGCGGATCGCGCGATCCTCGTCGAATCGAACGACAGCGTCGAGCCGCTGGCCGTCGCGAAGATCCTGAAGGCGCTGGTCGACAAGGAGCAGCCGCAGCTGGTGATCCTCGGCAAGCAGGCGATCGACGACGATTCGAACCAGACGGGCCAGATGCTGGCCGCGCTGGCCGGCCTGCCGCAAGCGACGTTCGCGTCGAAGGTCACGATCGCGGACGGCAAGGCAACGGTTGCACGCGAAGTCGACGGCGGCGCGGAAACGCTGTCGCTGACGCTGCCGGCGGTCGTGACGACCGACCTGCGCCTGAACGAGCCACGTTACGTGACGCTGCCGAACATCATGAAGGCGAAGAAGAAGCCGCTGGAAACCGTGAAGCCGGAAGACCTCGGTGTGGACGTCGCGCCGCGTCTGAAGACGCTGAAGGTGGTCGAGCCGCCGAAGCGCGCGGCCGGCGTGAAGGTGCCGGACGTGAAGACGCTGGTCGAGAAGCTGAAGACCGAAGCCAAGGTGCTGTAAGAGGGAGCGGAAAGAAATGACGATTCTGGTGATTGCAGAACACGACAACGCGTCGATCAAGGCCGCGACGCTGAACACGGTGGCGGCGGCAGCGAAGATCGGCGGTGACATCCACGTGCTGGTCGCGGGCCACAATGCACAAGCAGCGGCCGACGCGGCAGCGAAGATCGCAGGCGTGTCCAAGGTGCTGCTGGCCGACGCGCCGCAACTGGCCGAAGGCCTGGCGGAAAACGTCGAGGCAACCGCGCTGAACATCGCGAAGGACTACTCGCACATCCTCGCGCCGGCCACCGCGTACGGCAAGAACATCGCGCCGCGTATCGCCGCGAAGCTGGACGTCGCGCAGATCTCCGACATCACGGCGGTCGACAGTGCCGACACGTTCGAGCGCCCGATCTACGCAGGCAACGCGATCGCGACGGTGCAGTCGAGCGACCCGATCAAGGTCATCACGGTGCGTGCGACGGGTTTCGATCCGGTGGCAGCGGAAGGCGGCAGCGCAGCGGTCGAGAAGATCGAAGCGGCGGCGGATGCCGGCAAGTCGCAGTTCGTGAGCCGTGAAGTGACGAAGCTGGACCGTCCGGAGCTGACGTCGGCGAGCATCATCGTGTCGGGCGGGCGCGGTCTGGGCAGCGGCGAGAACTACACGAAGGTGCTGGAGCCGCTGGCCGACAAGCTGTCGGCGGCACTGGGCGCATCGCGCGCGGCAGTCGACGCCGGCTACGTGCCGAACGACTACCAGGTCGGCCAGACCGGCAAGATCGTCGCCCCGCAGCTGTACATCGCGGTCGGCATCTCGGGTGCGATCCAGCATCTGGCCGGCATGAAGGATTCGAAGGTGATCGTCGCGATCAACAAGGATCCGGAAGCGCCGATCTTCAGCGTGGCCGACTACGGCCTCGTCGGCGATCTGTTCTCGCTGGTGCCGGAGCTCGTGAGCGAGCTCGGCTGACGCGGCGTGACGCTTCAGCGTTAAGCACACGGGAAAAGGGGCGCGCCGAGCGCCCCTTTTTTTACGCCATTGACAAAAGAGAGAAGAGGAGACGCGCCATGAGTTATGTCGCCCCCGTCAAGGACATGCTGTTCGTGCTGAAGGAACTCGCGGGCATCGACGCCGTCGCGCAGTTGCCGGGCTTCGAGGATGCCGGTTACGACACGGCGCAGGCCGTGCTCGAGGAGTCCGCGAAGTTCTGCGGCGAGGTGCTGGCGCCGCTGAACGTCGAGGGCGACCGCCACCCGAGCAGCTGGAAGGACGGTGTGGTGAGCGCGACGCCGGGCTTCGGCGACGCGTTTCGCCAGTTCGTCGAAGGCGGCTGGCAGGGGCTGCAGCATCCGGCCGAGTACGATGGCCAGGGGCTGCCGAAGCTGATCGCGACGCCGTGCATCGAGATGCTGAACGCCGCGAACCTGTCGTTCGCGCTGTGTCCGCTGCTCACCGACGGCGCGATCGAGGCGCTGCTGACGGCCGGCACCGACGAGCAGAAGCAGCGCTACGTGCCGAAGCTGATCTCGGGCGAATGGACCGGCACGATGAACCTGACCGAGCCGCAGGCGGGCTCCGACCTCGCGCTGGTGCGCTCGCGCGCCGAGCCGCAGGGCGACGGCACGTACAAGGTGTTCGGCAC
>NZ_JBVVNQ010000013.1:0-211619 GCF_055810675.1 Burkholderia sp. YHN3-13
CCTCTCAGACCAGCTACTGATCGTCGCCTTGGTAGGCCTTTACCCCACCAACTAGCTAATCAGCCATCGGCCAACCCTATAGCGCGAGGCCCGAAGGTCCCCCGCTTTCATCCGTAGATCGTATGCGGTATTAATCCGGCTTTCGCCGGGCTATCCCCCACTACAGGACATGTTCCGATGTATTACTCACCCGTTCGCCACTCGCCACCAGGTGCAAGCACCCGTGCTGCCGTTCGACTTGCATGTGTAAGGCATGCCGCCAGCGTTCAATCTGAGCCAGGATCAAACTCTTCAGTTTAAACCTGTTACTGTTTTCGGTTCGGTTAAGAACCGGTCGCTCACTCAAAGCTGACAGGAATATGAATCACTTCATAAACCTGACTTACTTTAGTGTGAGACTCTTGATACTTTCGCTATCTGATCCGAGGATCAGCTCGCTGCCATCAAGCGCCCACACTTATCGGCTGTTAATTTTTAAAGAGCAATCTGCGAGGAACATCGTGTTTCCCGGCAGCGCTGCGTTTTCAGCAGCAGAGAAGCGAGATTATGAACCGTGTTTCGCAGCTCGTCAACAACTTTTTGCACTACGTCGTTGCGACCGCGGGGCTCAACTTCCGTACCGCCGAGGCCGCTCCTGCCGGGCCCCAACCGCACTGCTTCCCTTCCTTCCGCGCCGCGTTTCCGTGAGCGCGAAAGAGGCGTGATTCTATGCACCTCGCGCCGCCCGCGCAAGCCCTTTGTGAAAAAAGTTTGAAAAAGCTCCCGTGCGCTGCCGCGCACGGGAGCTGGGGGTTCGACGGGCGACGACCGGCCGTGCTGACAACAGGCGCCCAACAGGCCGTCGGACACCGCGCGCGGCAGCACCCGATCAGCGGTTCTTGAACTCCGGCTTCCGCTTCTCGACGAAAGCCGCCATCCCTTCCTTCTGGTCTTCGGTCGCGAACAGCGAATGGAACAGCCGACGCTCGAAGTGGACGCCCTCGGCCAGCGTCGTCTCGTACGCGCGGTTCACCGACTCCTTGACCATCATGACCGCCGGCAGCGAGAACTCGGCAATCGTCGCCGCGGCGGCAAGCGCCTCGTCGAGCAACTTGTCGGCCGGCAGCACGCGCGACACGAGCCCGGCCCGCTCGGCTTCGGCGGCGTCCATGAAGCGTGCCGTCAGACACATGTCCATCGCCTTCGCTTTCGACACCGCGCGCGGCAGCCGCTGCGTACCGCCAGCGCCCGGCATGATGCCCAGCTTGATCTCCGGCTGACCGAACTTGGCCGTATCCGCCGCAAAGATGATGTCGCACATCATCGCAAGCTCGCAGCCGCCTCCCAGCGCGAAGCCCGAAACCGCCGCAATGATCGGCTTGCGGATCTCGCGGACCGTCTCCCAGTTGCGCGTGATGTAGTCGCCCCGATAAACATCCATATAGGAGTAGGTCGCCATCATGCCGATATCCGCGCCGGCCGCGAATGCCTTCTCGCTCCCCGTCACGACGATCGCGCCGATGCCGTCATCCGCATCGAACGCCTTCAGCGCGGCGCCCAACTCATCCATCAGCGCATCGTTCAGCGCATTCAACGCCTTCGGACGGTTCAGCGTAACCAGCCCGACACGCCCCCGGGTCTCCACCAGGATGTTCTCGTAAGCCATCTATTTCTCCTCGATCAATGAAATGAGAAACGCCTCGCACATGCGAATAGTTTGATGCTACCATTCTCCGACCAACCGGTCGGTTAATTAATCGATCCAACCCCTCTCAATGTCCATCAGGCCGCCGCCATGACCCATGCACTGTTCACGAAGCACGAAGACACGCTGAAGCACGCACTCGCCGCCATCGAGAGCCGCGGGTACTGGAGCCCGTTCGCCGAAATGCCGAGCCCCAAAGTGTACGGGGAAAGCGCGAACGCCGATGGCGAGGCCGCATTCAAGTCCCACCTCGACAAAACGTTCGAACTCGACCAGCCGGCGTCCGGCGAAACGGTCGGTGCCGAGCAGTCGCCCTATGGCATCGCGCTCGGCATCCGGTATCCGAAATCGACGCCCGACGCACTGATCGCCGCCGCGGCCGCCGCGCAACGCACGTGGCGCGAAGCCGGCCCGAGCGCATGGATCGGCGTCAGCCTCGAGATTCTCGCGCGCCTGAACCGCGCAAGCTTCGAGATCGCTTACAGCGTGATGCACACCACCGGGCAGGCATTCATGATGGCGTTCCAGGCCGGTGGCCCGCACGCGCAGGATCGCGCGCTCGAGGCCGTCGCCTATGCATGGGACGAACTGCGCCGCATCCCCGCCGACGCGCACTGGGAAAAACCGCAAGGCAAGAACCCGCCGCTCGCGATGCACAAGCGCTACACGATCGTCCCGCGCGGCACGGGGCTCGTGCTCGGCTGCTGCACGTTCCCGACCTGGAACGGCTACCCGGGCCTGTTCGCCGACCTGGCAACCGGCAACACCGTGATCGTCAAACCGCATCCGGGTGCGATCCTGCCGCTCGCGATCACGGTCCGGATC
Source organism: Burkholderia sp. YHN3-13 (assembly GCF_055810675.1). Classification (NCBI taxonomy): domain Bacteria; kingdom Pseudomonadati; phylum Pseudomonadota; class Betaproteobacteria; order Burkholderiales; family Burkholderiaceae; genus Burkholderia; species Burkholderia sp. YHN3-13. The sequence continues at coordinate 2,510 of NZ_JBVVNQ010000013.1, forward strand.
GCCCGCGACGTACTGCGCGAGGCCGGATTCGATCCGAACGTCGTCACGCTCCTCGCGACCGAGCCCAACGACGGCGCCCTCGTCCAGGACCTCGCGCTGCGCCCCGAGATCAAGCTGATCGACTTTACCGGCAGCACACAGAACGGCACGTGGCTCGAACGCCATGCCCACCAGGCACAGGTCTATACCGAAAAGGCGGGCGTCAACCAGATCGTGATCGACTCGACCGACGACCTGAAGGCCGCCGCCAGGAACATCGCGTTCTCGCTGGCGCTGTACTCCGGCCAGATGTGCACGGCGCCGCAAAATATCTACGTGCCGCGCGACGGGATCCGGACGGCCGACGGTCACGCGAGCTTCGACGAGGTCGCACAGGCCATCGCCGTTTCCGTCCAAAAACTCACCGGCGACCCGGCACGCGCGGTCGAACTGATCGGCGCGATCCAGAACGAAGGCGTGACCGCGCGCATCGACGACGCCCGCCAGCTCGGCCTCGTGCTCGCCGACAGCCAGACCCTCCAGCATCCGGTCTTCCCTGACGCCCGCGTGCGTACGCCGCTCGTACTGCAGCTCGACGTGGCCGATCGCGCCAAATTCACGCAGGAATGGTTCGGCCCGATCTCGTTCGTGATCGCGACCGACTCGACCGCTCAGTCGCTCGACCTCGCCGGTGAAATCGCGGCGGAACATGGCGCACTGACGCTCTCCGTCTACAGCACCGACGACGCGATCGTCGAGGCCGCGCACGACGCGGCGGTACGCGGCGGTGTCGCGCTGTCGATCAACCTGACGGGCGGTGTATTCGTCAACCAGTCGGCCGCGTTCTCCGATTTCCACGGCACCGGTGCGAACCCGGCGGCTAACGCGGCGCTGGCCGACCCGGCGTTCGTCGCCAACCGCTTCCGCGTGGTGCAAAGCCGCGTCCATGTTGCCCCGAAAGCAGTCCCCGCGGAAGCCGGCCAGACGGCATAACCCGAATGGCCGACGTGCAAACGCCGCCACGTTCTCTACCATGAACGAATCCGCCGCCCGGCGGGTTCGTTACTCATCGATACGCCCATGACAGACGCCTACATCTGCGACGCGATTCGCACCCCCATCGGCCGCTACGGCGGCGCCCTGAAAGACGTCCGCGCCGACGACCTCGGCGCGGTGCCGCTCAAGGCGCTCGTCGAGCGCAACCGCGACGTCGACTGGACGGCGATCGACGACGTGATCTACGGCTGCGCGAACCAGGCCGGCGAGGACAACCGCAACGTCGCACGCATGTCCGCGCTGCTCGCGGGCCTGCCGCAGGGCGTGCCGGGTTCGACGATCAACCGCCTGTGCGGCTCCGGAATGGACGCGGTCGGCACGGCCGCGCGCGCGATCAAGTCGGGCGAAGCGCGCCTGATGATCGCCGGTGGCGTCGAGAGCATGACGCGCGCGCCGTTCGTGATGGGCAAGGCCGCGAGCGCATTCGCGCGCCAGGCCGACATCTTCGATACGACGATCGGCTGGCGTTTCGTCAATCCGCTGATGAAACAGCTGTACGGCGTCGACTCGATGCCGGAAACAGCCGAGAACGTCGCGGTCGACTACCACATCAGCCGCGCGGATCAGGACCTGTTCGCGCTGCGCAGCCAGCAGAAGGCCGCGCGTGCGCAGCAGGACGGCACGCTGGCCGACGAGATCGTGTCGGTCACGATCCCGCAGAAGAAGGGCGATCCGGTGGTCGTGTCGCGCGACGAGCATCCGCGTGAAACATCGCTCGACACGCTCGCGAAGCTGAAGGGCGTCGTGCGTCCGGACGGCTCCGTCACGGCCGGCAACGCGTCGGGCGTCAACGACGGCGCGTGCGCGCTGCTGCTCGCCAATGCGCAGGCTGCCGACCAGTATGGGCTGCGCCGCCGCGCGCGCGTCGTCGGCATGGCAACCGCCGGTGTGGAACCCCGCGTGATGGGCATCGGCCCCGCGCCGGCCACGCAAAAGCTGCTGCGCCAGCTCGGCATGACCATCGACCAGTTCGACGTGATCGAACTGAACGAGGCGTTCGCGTCGCAGGGCCTCGCGGTGCTGCGCATGCTCGGTGTCGCCGACGACGACCCGCGCGTGAACCCGAACGGGGGCGCGATTGCGCTGGGCCATCCGCTCGGCGCTTCGGGGGCCCGGCTCGTGACCACGGCGCTCCATCAACTCGAACGTACGGGCGGCCGCTTTGCGCTCTGTACGATGTGCATCGGCGTCGGCCAGGGCATCGCCCTCGCGATCGAACGCGTGTAACCGCCCCGCCGCGCGCCTATAACGAAGTCATGAAGGAGACACTGCATGTCCTATCAGGCGATTCAGCTGGATATCGATCAGGCCGCGCGCGTGGCCACGATCACCCTCAACCGCCCCGACAAGCTGAACAGCTTCACGCGGGCGATGCATCGCGAACTGCAGTCGGCACTCGATGAAGTCGAAGCGGCCGGCGCGCGCGCGCTGATTCTGACAGGGGCGGGGCGCGGCTTCTGCGCGGGCCAGGATCTGGCCGACCTCGACTTCACGCCGGGCGCGTCCACCGACCTCGGCACGCTGATCGACGAGCACTTCAATCCGCTGATCCGCCGCCTGCAGCGCCTGCCGATTCCGGTGATCGCCGCCGTCAACGGCACGGCGGCCGGCGCCGGCGCGAATCTCGCCCTCGCATGCGATCTCGTGTTTGCCGCCCGCTCGAGCAATTTCATCCAGGCCTTCGTCAAGATCGGGCTCGTGCCGGATTCGGGCGGCACGTGGTTCCTGCCGCAGCGCGTCGGCATGGCTCGCGCGCTGGGGCTCGCGCTGACCGGCGACAAGCTCGGCGCCGAGCAGGCCGAGCAATGGGGCTTGATCTGGCGTGCGGTCGACGACGACGCACTCGTCGCGACGGTCCGTCAGCTCGCCACCCAGCTCGCGCAACAGCCGACGCTCGCGATCGCATCGATCAAGCAATCGATGCGCGACGGCGTCACGAACACGCTCGACCAGCAGCTCGACCTGGAACGCGACCTTCAACGCAAGCTCGGCCAGTCGCACGACTATGCGGAAGGCGTGACGGCGTTCATCGAGAAGCGCGCACCGCGCTTCGAGGGGCGTTGACATGACGCACGCCACCCCCACGCTCGACCCCGATTCGCTGGCCCGCGCCACGGCGCAGGCCATGTACGAAGCCGACGCCTGCAGCCGCGCGTTCGGCATGGAAATCGCCGAAGTTCGCGCCGGCTACGCCCGCCTGCGGATGCGCGTGCGGCCCGAATTCCTGAACGGACACCAGACCTGCCACGGCGGGATCATCTTCACGCTCGCCGATTCGACCTTCGCATTCGCGTGCAACTCGTACAACCTGAACACGGTCGCGGCCGGCTGCTCGATCGAATTCCTGCGCCCGGTGCACGGCGACGACGTGCTGACGGCCGAGGCGATCGAACAGGCGCGCGCCGGCCGCCACGGCATCTACGACATCCGCGTCACGAACCAGACCGGTGAAACGGTCGCGATGTTTCGCGGCAAATCCGCCCAGATCAAGGGCACGGTCATCCCGGAAGACCGCTGACGCCGACGGCCCGCACATAACAAACACTGGAGACAGGCATGACTACCCCGCTACCGCTCGAGCCGATCGAGACCGCCTCACGCGACGAGCTGATCGCACTGCAGCTCGAACGCCTCAAGTGGTCGCTCCGGCATGCGTATGACCACTCGCCCGTCTATCGTCGCAAGTTCGACGACGCGGGCGTGCATCCGGACGACCTGAAGACGCTCGCCGACCTGTCGCGCTTCCCGTTCACGACGAAGGGCGATCTGCGCGACAGCTACCCGTTCGGGATGTTCGCGGTACCGCAGGACCGGATCTCGCGCATCCACGCGTCATCGGGCACGACCGGCAAGCCGACGGTCGTCGGCTATACGGCCGGCGACATCGACACGTGGGCGAACCTCGTCGCGCGTTCGATCCGCGCCGCCGGTGCACGCCGCGGCGACAAGGTACACGTCAGCTACGGCTACGGCCTGTTCACGGGCGGGCTCGGCGCGCATTACGGCGCCGAACGCGCAGGGCTGACCGTGATCCCGTTCGGCGGCGGCCAGACCGAAAAGCAGGTGCAGCTGATCCAGGATTTCCGGCCCGACATCATCATGGTGACGCCGAGCTACATGCTGTCGATCGCAGACGAAATCGAACGCCAGGGTCTCGATCCCGTGCAGAGCTCGCTGCGCATCGGTATCTTCGGCGCGGAGCCCTGGACCAACGACATGCGCGTCGCGATCGAACAGCGAATGGGCATCGACGCGGTCGACATCTACGGGCTGTCGGAAGTGATGGGGCCCGGTGTCGCGTCCGAATGCGTCGAGACCAAGGACGGCCCGACCATCTGGGAAGACCATTTCTATCCGGAAATCATCGACCCGGAAACCGGCGAAGTACTGCCGGACGGCGAGCTCGGCGAACTCGTGTTCACGTCACTGACGAAGGAAGCGCTGCCGATCATCCGCTATCGCACCCGCGATCTCACGCGCCTGTTGCCCGGCACCGCCCGCACGATGCGCCGGATGGAGAAGATCACCGGCCGCTCGGACGACATGATGATCGTGCGCGGCGTCAACGTATTCCCGACGCAAATCGAGGAGCAGTTGCTCAAGCAGCGCGCGCTCGCGCCGCACTATCAGATCGTGCTGACGAAGGAAGGCCCGCTCGACGTGCTGACGCTCAACGTCGAGCCCTGCCCCGACTCCGCACCCGATACGGCGGCGATCCACGCGGCAAAACAGGCGCTCGCGCACGACATCAAGTCGCTGATCGGCGTGACGGCCGTGATCAACGTGCTGCCCGTGAACGGGATCGAGCGCTCGGTCGGCAAGGCACGCCGCGTCGTCGACAAGCGCAAGGGATAACACCGGACGCCGCCGGTCAGCGACGCGGAGCGGTCATCGCGCCGCCCCAAAAAGAAACAGTCCGAATCGGCCAGAGCCGGTCGGACTGTTTTGTCCCGGGGCACGGCCCGTCAAGTCACGTCACGTGGGGCATTCCGCCTGGAACAACCGCGCCGCTGCGCATCACGAATTCGGGAACAGCAGCCACATCCGGCCGACCTGCTTCATCCGGCCGGCCTGATCGCCCGCGTCGTCGCCGAGCCCCCAGAAATAGTCAGCCCGCACGCCGCCCTTGATCGCCGAACCCGTATCCTGCGCGAACACGAGCCGGTTCATCGGCGTATTCGTCAGCGGACGCGTAGTCTGCAGGAACACGGGCGTGCCGAGCGGAATCGCCGACGGGTCGACCGCGATCGAACGCTCCGGCGTCAGCGGCACGCCAAGCGCGCCGATCGGGCCGTCCGCGCCGCCGTGCGGCGCATCTTCCTTGGTCGGCATGTCGCGGAAGAACACGAACCGCGGATTCGTGTCGAGCAACGCGTCGACGCGGGTCGGGTTCGCCTTCGCCCATGCCTTGATGCCCTGCATCGTCGCCTGGGCGGGCGTCAGCTCGCCGCGATCGAGCAGCCACTTGCCGATCGAACGGTACGGCTGGTTGTTGGTGCCGCCGAAGCCGACCCGCATCACCGAACCGTCGTCGAGCAGCACGCGCCCCGAGCCCTGTACCTGCAGGAAGAAGGCCTCGATCGGATCGTCGACCCACACGAGTTCGTTGCCGTTCAGGATCCCGGCGCGCTCGAGCTGCGCGCGTGCCGGCAGCGCGGCCCCCGCGCGATAGCCGGCCGGCCAGCGATAGAGCGCGTACTGATACGGGCCGCGGCGCACGCGCGAACCGTGCAGCAGCGGCTCGTAATAACCGGTCACGAGCCCGTCGAGCGTCCCGTCGGTGTTCGCGAGCTGGAACGGCGTGAAATACGTTTCGAAGAAAGTGCGCGCGCTGCCGACGTCGAGCTCGTCGAGCCGGTCGGCGGCCGCGCACGCGCGCGCCCAGGCCGGCTGGCGCGCGAGCCGCACGCAGTTCTGCCGCAGCGCGGCCGTCGCGCCGATCAGCGAATCGTCCTGCCAGCCCGGCACCTGCTGCCACGCGACCGGCGTGAGCCGCTTCGCGGCGACCTGCCCCGGCACGATCGCCGCGCCGGTCGGCGGCTTCAGCGACGACGTCCGCGTCGGTGCGCTGCCGCACGCGGCAAGCAGCGCAGCCGCCGCGGCCGCTGCCACCCACCCGGCCAACCGGGGCCCAAACCACATACAATGTCCGTTCTTGATGGAAACCGCCATGTCAGATTTTCTCGACCAATATCCGATGCTCATCTTCGCGCTCGAAGCCTTCGTAGCGCTTGCCCTGCTGATCTTCATCGTCGTGTGGACGTCGTCGGGCAGAAAGAAGCACGCCCGCGGCAACAACGACCGCCAGCCGCGCTGACGCGCTTCGCACGCTCAATGCAGCGTGCGCGGCATGTGCAGTGCGAACTCGTCGACCGGCGCCTCGAAACGCTCGCCGTCTTCCGCCACGCAGAAGTACGCGCCCCGCATCGTGCCGACCGGCGTCGCGATCACGGCCCAGCTCGTGTATTCGAAGTGTTCGCCCGGCTGCAGCAGCGGCTGGTGCCCGACGACGCCGAGCCCCTTCACTTCCTGCACGTGGTTCTCGCTGTCCGTGATGATCCAGTGACGCGCGATCAGCTGCGCCGCGACCTGTCCCGTGTTGCGGATCGTCAGCGTGTACGCGAATGCGTATTGACGGTGATCGGGGTCGGATTGTTCCGGCAGGTAGCTGGTTTTCACCGAAACGGTGAACTGATACTGACTCATGATGTTTCCGGTGGAAGGTGACTGTCCGTGCCGGCATGGGCAACGGGGCCGCGGGCGCGCCGCATTGGTTCGGCATTCTATGCGCAATCGGGCCTCGGCCGCACGGCCCGCCGCCGCGCACCGGGTCGCCGGACGGTAGAATGACGGTTTTGCGCCGCAACGTCCCCGCTTCCCTGCCATGACCCAATTCCGTATCGCTCCCAGTATCCTGTCGGCCGATTTCGCACGGCTCGGCGAAGAAGTCCGCAACGTCGTCGCCGCCGGCGCCGACTGGATCCACTTCGACGTGATGGACAACCATTATGTGCCGAACCTGACGATCGGCCCGCTCGTGTGCGAAGCGATCCGCCCGCACGTGCAGGTGCCGATCGACGTGCACCTGATGGTGCGCCCGGTCGACCGGATCGTGCCCGATTTCGCGAAGGCCGGTGCGAACCTGATCAGCTTCCACCCGGAAGGCTCCGATCACATCGACCGCACGCTGTCGCTGATCCGCGACCACGGCTGCAAGGCCGGCCTCGTGTTCAACCCGGCCACGCCGCTGAACTACCTCGACCACGTGATGGACCGCCTCGACTTCGTGCTGCTGATGTCGGTCAACCCGGGCTTCGGCGGCCAGTCGTTCATTCCGGAAACGCTGAACAAGCTGCGCGAAGCACGCGCGCGCATCGACGCGTACACCGAGCGCACGGGCCGCGAGATCCTGCTCGAGGTCGACGGCGGCGTGAAGGCCGACAACATCGCGGAAATCGCTGCGGCCGGCGCCGACACGTTCGTCGCGGGTTCGGCGATCTTCGGCAAGCCCGACTACCGCAAGGTGATCGACGAGATGCGCGCCGCGCTCGCCACCGTCGAGCGGAGCTGACGCCGTGGCCGATTCGTCGCTTGCCGGCCACGCGCCGGCCGGGGCCACCGCGGACGCCACGCACGCCGCCCCGATCCGCTTTGCCGCGCCGCGTATCGAAGCCGCGCTGATCGACCTCGACGGCACGATGGTCGACACGGCCGACGATTTCACGGCCGGCCTGAACGGGATGCTCGCGCGGCTCGGCGCGCCGGCCACGTCGCGCGACGAGGTGATCGGCTACGTCGGCAAGGGCTCCGAACACCTGATCCAGAGCGTGCTGAAGCCGCGCCTCCCGGCCGACGAAGCGCACGCGCGCTTCGACGACGCGCTGGCGATCTACCAGACCGAATACGCGAAGATCAACGGCCGCCATGCGCGCCTCTATCCGGAAGTGGCCGCCGGCCTCGACGCGCTGCGCGCGGCCGGGATCCGGCTCGCGTGCGTGACGAACAAGCCGCACCGCTTCGCGGTCGAGCTGCTCGAACAATACGGGCTGGCCGATTGCTTCGGCATCGTGCTCGGCGGCGACAGCGTCGCACGCAAGAAGCCCGATCCGCTGCCGATGCTGACGGCCTGCGACGCGCTCGGCGTCCCGCCGGACGCGGCGGTCGCGATCGGCGACTCGGAAAACGACGCGCTGGCCGGCCGCGCGGCCGGAATGGCGACGCTGACGGTGCCGTACGGCTACAACCACGGCAAAGCTATACAAACGATAAATTCGGATGGTATAGTCGATTCGTTGCTGGTCGCGGCTCGCGCAATTTCCGCGCACAACGCCGGCCGGCCAACCGTCTGATTATTTCTTCCATCCGCATGTTTCTGAATAAAAAACGGAGTCTGAGCAGCATCGACCGGGGAGCCTGGCCCTGGCGTCGCTGGTCGCGCTAACCTCTTCGATGAGGTACGCTGAAGCACGTCTTCAGCGCCGTTTTTTATCTCGCTGCGCATCCGCGCGCCGATCGTCGCACCACCTCGAGTTCCACCGCGTCCGAACGCTTGCGTTCAGGATCGGCCGCAGGCTCGCGACGTTCACGCCCGGAATGCCGGCCGGCAACAGGCACTTCTCGATCGACCGCCCTTTCGCCGACGGCAACCCGCGCAGCGTCAAGTGATCCCTGGCGCACGCGCCGCTCGTCCCGAACAGGACCGGAACATGACCGAACTCGAATTCCAATCGCTCGCGAACGAAGGCTACAACCGCATCCCGCTGATCGCGGAAGCCCTTGCCGATCTCGAAACGCCGCTGTCCCTCTACCTGAAGCTGGCCCAGCCCGAACGCGCGGGCGCCAACTCGTTCCTGCTGGAATCCGTGGTCGGCGGCGAACGCTTCGGCCGCTACTCGTTCATCGGCCTGCCGGCCCGCACGCTCGTCCGCACCCGCAACGGCGTATCGGAAGTCGTGCGCGACGGCCAGGTCGTCGAGACGCACGACGGCGACCCGTTCCAGTTCATCGAATCGTTCCAGGCGCGTTTCAAGGTCGCGCAGCGCCCGGGCCTGCCGCGCTTCTGCGGCGGTCTCGCCGGCTACTTCGGTTACGACGCGGTGCGCTATATCGAGAAGAAGCTCGCGAACACCGCGCCGCGCGACGATCTCGGCCTGCCCGACATCCAGCTGCTGCTGACCGAGGAAGTCGCGGTCATCGACAACCTCGCCGGCAAGCTGTACCTGATCATCTACGCGGACCCGGGCCAGCCCGAAGCCTACGCAAAGGCGAAACAGCGCCTGCGCGAGCTGAAGCAGCGCCTGCGCACGACCGTGCAGCCGCCCGTCACGTCGGCCAGCGTGCGCACCGAGACGTTCCGCGAGTTCAAGAAGGACGACTATCTGGCCGCCGTGCGCCAGGCGAAGGAATACATCGCGGCCGGCGAACTGATGCAGATCCAGGTCGGCCAGCGGCTGACGAAGCCGTACCGCGACAATCCGCTGTCGCTGTATCGCGCGCTGCGTTCGCTGAACCCGTCGCCGTACATGTATTACTACAACTTCGGCGATTTCCACGTGGTGGGTGCGTCGCCGGAAATCCTCGTGCGCCAGGAAAAGCGCGGCGAGGATCAGATCGTCACGATCCGCCCGCTCGCCGGCACGCGCCCGCGCGGCAACACGCCCGAGCGCGATGCGGAACTCGCGACCGAGCTGCTCAACGATCCGAAGGAGATCGCCGAGCACGTGATGCTGATCGACCTCGCGCGCAACGATGTCGGCCGTATTGCCGAAATCGGCTCGGTGCAGGTGACCGACAAGATGGTCATCGAGAAGTACTCGCACGTGCAGCATATCGTCAGCTCGGTCGAAGGCAAGCTGAAGCCCGGCATGACGAACTACGACGTGCTGCGCGCGACGTTCCCGGCCGGCACGCTGTCCGGCGCGCCGAAGGTGCGCGCGATGGAACTGATCGACGAGCTCGAGCCGGTCAAGCGCGGGCTGTACGGCGGCGCGGTCGGCTACCTGTCGTTCTCGGGCGAGATGGATCTCGCGATCGCGATCCGCACGGGGCTGATCCACAACGGCAACCTGTATGTGCAAGCGGCGGCCGGCGTCGTCGCGGATTCGGTACCCGAATCCGAATGGCAAGAGACCGAGAACAAGGCGCGCGCGGTGCTGCGTGCGGCCGAACAGGTCCAGGACGGCCTCGATAGCGACTTCTGACCGGAGACTGACCATGCTGCTCATGATCGACAACTACGACTCGTTTACCTACAACCTGGTCCAGTACTTCGGTGAACTCGGCGAGGACGTGCGTACCTACCGCAACGACGAAATCACGCTCGACGAGATCGCGCGCCTGGATCCCGACGCGATCTGCCTGTCGCCGGGCCCGAGCAATCCGCAACATGCGGGCATCACGCTCGACGTGCTGCGCGAGTTCGCCGGCAAGAAACCGATCCTCGGCGTGTGTCTCGGCCACCAGGCGATCGGCGAGGCATTCGGCGGCCGCGTGGTGCGCGCGAAGACCATCATGCACGGCAAGGTGAGCCGGATCGAAACCGATTGCCGCGGCGTGTTCGCCGACCTGCCGAAGCATTTCGACGTCACGCGCTACCACTCGCTCGCGATCGAGCGCGAATCGCTGCCGGACTGCCTCGAAGTGTCCGCCTGGACCGACGACGGCGAAATCATGGGCGTGCGCCACAAGACGCTGCCGGTCGAAGGCGTGCAGTTCCATCCGGAATCGATCCTGTCCGAGCACGGCCATGCGCTGCTCGAGAATTTCCTGAAGCAGGCCCGCGCCGCGGCTGCACAGGCTGCGTGACGGGAGCCCCACGATGACGATTACTCCGCAGGAAGCGCTGCAGCGCACGATCGAGCACCGCGAAATCTTCCACGACGAGATGCTGCACCTGATGCGGCTCATCATGCGCGGCGACATGTCGCCGGTGATGGCCGCGGCGATCATCACCGGATTGCGCGTGAAGAAGGAGACGATCGGCGAGATCGCCGCCGCCGCGACCGTGATGCGCGAATTCGCGAACCATGTCGAGGTGCAGGACAACTCGAACTTCGTCGACATCGTCGGCACCGGCGGCGACGGCTCGCATACGTTCAACATCTCGACCGCGTCGATGTTCGTCACGGCCGCGGCCGGCGCGAAGGTCGCGAAGCACGGCAACCGCGGCGTGTCGAGCAAGTCCGGCAGCGCCGACGTGCTCGAGGCGCTCGGCGTGAACATCGACCTGCAGTCGGAGCAGGTCGCCGCGTCGATCGCCGAAACGGGCATGGGCTTCATGTTCGCGCCGAACCATCACCCGGCGATGAAGAACATCGCGGCCGTGCGGCGCGAACTCGGCGTGCGCACGATCTTCAACATCCTCGGCCCGCTGACCAATCCGGCCGGCGCGCCGAACCAGCTGATGGGCGTGTTCCACCCCGACCTCGTCGGTATCCAGGTGCGCGTGATGCAGCGCCTCGGCGCGCAGCACGTGCTCGTCGTATACGGCAAGGACGGGATGGACGAGGTGTCGCTCGGCGCCGCGACGCTCGTCGGCGAATTGCGCGACGGCAAGGTGCACGAATACGAGATCCATCCGGAGGATTTCGGCCTGCAGATGGTGTCGAACCGCACGCTGAAGGTGGAAAATGCCGACGAGTCGCGCACGATGCTGCTCGGCGCGCTGGACAACCAGCCGGGCGTCGCGCGCGAGATCGTCACGCTGAACGCGGGCACCGCGCTGTATGCGGCGAACGTCGCCGAATCGATCGCGGACGGCATCCAGCTCGCCCGCGAAGCGATCGCGAGCGGCAAGGCGCGCGCGAAAGTCGACGAACTCGTGCGCTTCACGCAGCAGTTCAAGCGCTGACTCCCCTTACGAATCAAGCAGGAATCCCCATGAGCGACATTCTCGACCGAATCATCGCCGTCAAGCGCGAAGAAGTCGCGGCGGCCATGCGCAGCACGCCGCTCGAGGCACTGAAGCTGGACGCCTCCGCGCGCGACCTGCGCGACTTCGTCGGCGCGCTGCGTGCGAAGCACGCGGCCGGCGACGCCGCGGTAATCGCCGAAATCAAGAAGGCCAGCCCGTCGAAGGGCGTGCTGCGCGAGCACTTCGTGCCGGCCGACATCGCACGCTCGTATGCGGTGCACGGCGCCGCGTGCCTGTCGGTGCTGACCGACGAGCAATTCTTCCAGGGCGGCGTCCGCTACCTCGAAGAGGCACGCGCGGCCTGCACGCTGCCGGTGCTGCGCAAGGACTTCATCGTCGACGCGTACCAGATCGTCGAAGCCCGCGCGATGGGCGCCGACGCGATCCTGCTGATCGCCGCCGCGCTCGATACGCCGCTGATGCAGGACCTCGAGGCGTATGCGCACTCGCTCGGCCTCGCGGTGCTGGTCGAAGTGCACGACCGCAACGAGATGGAACAGGCGCTGACGCTCAAGACACCGCTGCTCGGCATCAACAACCGCAACCTGCGCACGTTCGAGACGTCGATCCAGACCACGCTCGACATGCTCGACATGATTCCGGCGGACCGCATCGTCGTGACCGAATCGGGCATCCTGTCGCGCACCGACGTCGACACGATGCGCGCGGCGAACGTGAACACGTTCCTCGTCGGCGAAGCGTTCATGCGCGCCGAGCAGCCGGGCGAGGAACTCGCGCGGATGTTCTTCTGATGGCGATCGAAAAGGAAATCAAGCTCGCGCTGCCGGCCGGTCAGGCCGACGCCGCGCGACGCTTCTTCGAGACGCTGACCGGCGAACCCGGCCGCGACGTCACGCTCGCGAACGTCTACTACGACACACCCGATCTCGCGCTGGCGCGCTCGAAGAGCGCGGTGCGCGTGCGTCGCACGCCGCACGGCTGGCTGCAGACCTTCAAGACGGTCGGCAGTGCGGAAGGCGGCCTGCATCGCCGCCACGAATGGGAACTGCCGGTCGCCGGCGACGCGCTCGAGATCGACGCGCTCGTCGCGGCCTGCGACGTGCCGGAAGCGGCCGCCGCGCTGAATAATGCGGCCGGCGCGCTGCATGCGCTGTTCCGCACGGATTTTTCGCGTACGCTGTGGCGCGTCGCGATCGGCGGTGCGACCGTCGAGGCCGCGGTGGACCTCGGCGAGATCGTCGTCCAGGCGGAACACGAAACGCGCCGCGAACCGATCAGCGAAATCGAACTCGAACTGATCGACGGCCCGGAAGCGGCGCTCTCGACGCTTGCCGCCGAACTGCAGCAGGCGCTGCCGGGCCTCGCTCCCGAAAACATCAGCAAGGCGCAGCGCGGCTACCGGCTGCGCGCGCAATAAACACGCATCACGCATGGCAACCCGCAAGACTTCCCGCGCGCCGCAACAGGCGTCGCTGTTCGACGATCCCGTGCCGGAAACGGCACCGGCCGATATACCGTCCGCGGCTTCCAAGCCGCCCGCGGCCGAGCGCAAACCCGCGAAGAAAACCGCGGCACCGGCCCCCGCCGCGGCGGCACCGCAGCCCGCCGCCGCCGACGTTCCGCATCTCGCCGCGCAATTCGACGCGCTGCCGGCCGTCTGGCGCGACGTGCTGAAGCCGTTCACCGACAGCGACGCGTACGCGCCGCTGTGCCGCTTCGTCGACGACGAGCGCGCAGCCGGCAAGACGGTCTACCCGACCGACGTGTTCCGCGCGCTGCGCCTGACGAGCCCCGACGACGTGAAAGTCGTGATCCTCGGCCAGGATCCGTACCATGGCGACGATCGCGGCACGCCGCAGGCGCACGGCCTCGCGTTCTCGGTGCCGCCGGCCGTCCGCACGCCGCCGTCGCTGCGCAACATCTTCAAGGAAATCGCCGCGAACTTCGGTCACGACACGCCGCGCCACGGCTGTCTCGACACATGGGCGCGCCAGGGCGTGCTGCTGCTCAACACCGTGCTGACGGTCGAGCGCGGCGCGGCCGCCAGCCATGCGAAGCGCGGCTGGGAGCAATGCACGGACACGCTGATCCGCGAACTCGCCGGCCGTCATCGCGGGCTCGTGTTCATGCTGTGGGGCGCACACGCGCAGGCGAAGCGCGCGCTGTTCGACGCGAGCGCGCATTGCGTGCTCGAGGCGCCGCATCCGTCGCCGCTATCCGCACACCGCGGCTTCCTCGGCTGCCGCCATTTCGCGCTCGCGAACGATTATCTGGTCGATGCGGGCCGCGAGCCGATCGACTGGCGCCTGCCGGAAGTCGCCGAAACGCTCGCTTGACGCGCTGCCGGTTCCTTCGTGCCGGCAAGCACGCAAAAACGCCGCGCCCCTTTCGGGAACGCGGCGTTTTTTTCGGGCGACGCAGAGGCAGCAGGTGCGTCGCACCCGCAGCGGCCTTCCTTACGCGGCGGCGATCGCTTCGCGCGCGCTCGCGAGCGCGGCACTCTGCGCATCCGGGCCGAGATTCAGGCCTTCGGCGAAGATGAAGCTCACGTCGGTCAGGCCGATGAAGCCGAGGAAGGTGCGCAGGTACGGCGTCTGGCTGTCGTTCGGCGTACCGGCGTACTTGCCGCCGCGGGCCGTCACGACGTGAACCTTCTTGCCCTTGATCAGGCCTTCCGGACCGTTCTCGGTGTAGCGGAACGTGACGCCGGCACGGGCGATCCAGTCGAAGTACGTCTTCAGTTGCGACGAGATGCCGAAGTTGTACATCGGGGCGCCGATCACGATGACGTCGGCGGCTTGCAGCTCGGCGATCAGTGCATCGCTCTTCGCGACGATCGCATTCTGCTCCGCGGTGCGCTTGTCGGCCGGCGTGAAGAACGCGCCGAGCACCGATTCGTCGAGGTGCGGCAGCGCATCGGCCAGCAGGTCGCGAACCACGACCTTCGCGCCGGGGTTCGATTGTTGCAGCTTTGCCGTCAGTTCGTTGGCCAGCAGCGTGGATTGCGCACCTTGCGAACGCGCAGCGGAATTGATTTGCAGAATGGTCGTCATGTCAGGCTCCGGTGGGGTTGCGCTTCGGTAGCGCGAGTGACGCCATTGTGCGTGGCCGCATGACCGTGAAAAAGCGGGTTCAGGGCGACGGATTGTTGCAGCAGCAGAACAATCCGTGATCGCGCCCCGATACCCGTCTTCTTACGTTCACCCCTTCAGCCAGGTTTCCCGGGCCCTGGAGACCGCGACCGGCTTCGCGGCCGCCGTCAGCCGGTAGCGCGTGACTTCCGGGCCGTCGAGCTTCAGTTTCGCGGTACGCAGCTCGTCGCGGCGGAATGCGTGCACCTCGACCTTGTCGCCCGGCCGGTAGCGCGCGAGCAGCGCATCGAGGTTCGTGCCCGTCACGCGCAGCCCGTCGACCGCGATCAGCGTATCGCCGGCCGACAGCCCCGCGCGATGCGCGGCACCGCCTTCGTAGACCGCCGCGAACGTGCAGTCCGTGCCGCCGCGCAGACGCGCACCGATCGTCGGCTTCGCGGCCGCGCCGTTCGCGACATCAGGCGCCAGCGTCACACCGAACGGCGCGAACAGCTCGGCGAGCGGCAGGTCGCGCGTGCCGTGCACGGCATCGGTGAACAGGCGGCCGAGCGCGACGCCCGTCGCTTCCTCGATCAGTGCGTCGACTTCGTTCTCCTCGACGCCCGCCTGCTTGCCGCGGTAGAAGTCGCGGCCGTAGCGCTGCCACAGCAGACGCATCACGTCGTCGAGCGACTTCCGGTTGCGCGTCTGCGCGCGGATCGCGAGATCGAACGCGAGCGCGACGAGCGAACCCTTCGTGTAATAGCTGACGATCGCGTTGGTCGCATTCTCGTCCTGGCGGTAGTACTTGATCCACGCGTCGAACGAGCTTTCCGCGACGCTCTGCTTGAGCCGGCCCGTGCCGCGCAGCACGCCGCCGATCGTCCGGCCCAGTGCCGCGAAATATTCGTCCTGCGACATCAGCCCGCTGCGCACCAGCATCAGGTCGTCGTAATACGACGTGAAACCCTCGAACAGCCACAGCAGCGACGTGTAGTTCTCGCGCGTCAGGTCGTACGGCACGAACGCCGCGGGCTTGATGCGCTTCACGTTCCACGTGTGGAAGTACTCGTGGCTGCAGAGGCCGAGATAGGTGCGATAGCCTTCCGTCGTTTCCGGCCGCCCCTTCACCGGCAGGTCGGTGCGGTTGCAGATCAGCGCGGTCGACGCACGATGCTCGAGGCCGCCGTAGCCGTCGCTGACCGCGAGCGTCATGAACACGTAGCGGTCCATCGGCGCCTTCTTGGACTTCGGCTCGAACAGCGCGATCTGCGCTTCGCACACGCGCTTCAGGTCGGTGCGCAGCCGCTCCATGTCGAGCTGCGTCACGCGCCCGGCGATCACGATGTCGTGCGGCACGCCATGCGCGTCGAACGTCGCGAGCGCGAATTCGCCGATCGTCACCGGATGGTCGGAAAGCTCATCGTAGTTCGCGGCGCGATACGCGCCGAAACCGTAGCGCTTCGTGCCGCGCGCTTCGGGCAGCGCGGTGCCGACGCGCCACGTGCGGAACGCCGCGCCGGCCGGTTTCGCGATGTCGACCTCGCACGGCGCGGCCTCGCGGCCGGCGACGCTCAGGAACACGGCCGTCGCGTTGAAGAAGCCGCCCGATTCGTCGAGATACGCGGAGCGCACCGACAGGTCCCACGCGTACACGTCGTAGCGCAGCGTCAGCGCGCCGGTCACGGGCGCGGCCTGCCACGTGTGCTTGTCGGTCTTCGCGATGCGCACCTTGCGGCCCGCGTCGTTGAACGCACCGAGCGTCACGATGTTGCGCGCGAACTCGCGCACGAGGTAGCTGCCCGGAATCCATACCGGCAGCGAGAAGCGCTGGCCTTCCGGATCGGGATCGGCGACCGTCACCGATACTTCGAACAGGTGCGCGGCAAGATCTTTCGGGACAATCGAATAGCGGATCGGCTGGGTCATCGTGGCAATCGGTCGGTCGAATACGGCGGCGAAAACGAAGAGAGGCGCCGGCAGATCATGCGGGCGCCCCTCGCTCGCCGGGCCATGTGCCCGGCGTGTAGTCGGTTACTTGCTCGAGGCGAGCGCCTGATTGAGCTGGTCGGCCGAGACCGCGCCCGGCAGGCGGCGGCCGTCCGGCAGGAAGATCGTCGGCGTGCCCGTGACGTTCATCCCGCGCCCGAGCGCGAGGTTCTTGTCGAGCGCGGTGGTATCGCAGGTGCCGGCGCCGGACGGGGTGCGGTGGTCGAGCATCCAGCCTTCCCACGTCTTCGCACGGTCGGTCGCGCACCAGATCGCCTTCGACTTCACGGTCGAATCCGGCGACAGCACCGGGTACAGGAACGTGTAGACGGTGACGTTGTCGACCGACTGCAGCGTCGTCTCGAGCTTCTTGCAATACGGGCAGTTCGGATCGGAGAACACCGCGATCTTGCGGGCGCCGTTGCCCTTGACGACCTTGATCGCGTTCGCGAACGGCAGGCTCGCGAAGTCGATCTTGTTGATTTCGGACAGGCGTGCGTCGGTCAGGTTCTTGTGCGTCTTGGTGTCGACGAGATCGCCGAGCAGCACGTAGTCGCCCGCCGCGTCGCTATAGATGATCTGCGAGCCGAGGTTCACTTCGTAAAGGCCGGCGACCGGCGATTTCGACACGCTCTTGATCGGCGCATCGTTGCCGAGACGGGCTTGCAGCGTGGCCTTCAGCTTGTCGGTGGTCTGGTCGGCCTGCGCGGTGCAGCCAAGCGTCGCCATCGTGACGGCCAGCGCCAGCGACGCGATGCGGATCGTTTTTTTCATCGAAATCTTCCTTCAGCTCAATCGGTGTGCACGGCACAGTGTACGCCGTAACGGAACCGTCTCCGACCGGCGAAGCGGCGGAAGGTTCGTTCAGCCGAGCGCGGCCGACACGAGCCAGCGCTTCACGAGCGGCTGCGCACCGACGAAGGCCATGCCCGCATTGCGCACCGCTTTCGCGAGCGAGCCCGGCACCGCGAAGAGCCGCTGCAGGCCGTCGGTCGCGACCATCAGCGCGCGGATGTCCTCGCGGCGCGAACGCTCGTAGCGGCGCAGCAGCACCGTGTCGCCGAGGTTGCGGAAGCTTTCCTTGCCCGCGATCGCGTCGACGAGCGCCGCGACGTCGCGCAGCCCAAGGTTCATCCCCTGCCCGGCGAGCGGGTGGATCAGGTGCGCGGCGTCACCGACCAGCGCGACGCGCGGCGCGATCAGCTTGTCGACCGTCTGCAGCGCCAGCGGGAAACCGGCGGCCGGCGTCACGCATTCGAGCGTGCCGACCTGGCCGTGCGACACGCGCTCGACCTCGGCCGCGAGCTGCGCGGGGTCGAGCGCGAGCAATTCATCGGCATGCGCGGTGTGCGCGGACCACACGAGCGACACGTGGCCGTCCGGCAGCGGCAGCAGCGCGACGATCTCGCCCTCGTGGAACCACTGGTAGGCCGTCTCGCGGTGCGGCAGCGACGCCTTGAAGTTCGCGACGACGCCCGTCTGCCGGTAATCGCGCCGTTCGACCCGGGCCCCCATTTGGGAACGCACCCACGAATGCGCGCCGTCGGCGCCGACGACCAGATCGGCTTCGAGCACCTGTCCCGACGACAGCGTGAGCACGGCCGCGTCGTCGCGCACGTCGAAGCCCTGTGCGCGCGCGTCGAACCACGTGAGGTTCGGCTGGAACCGCAGGGCGGCGTCGAGCGACGTCTCGACCAGCGACGATTCGGCGATCCATGCAAGTTGCGGCACGGAGGCCTGGTAGGCGGAAAAATGCAGTTCCGCATGCGCGTCGCCGTACACGCGCATGTCGAAGACGGGCGCGAGCCGGCCGTGGTCGAGCGCCTGCCAGACCCGCAGCCGCTCGAGCAGCGCCTGCGAACTGGAAGACAGCGCGTAGACGCGGGTGTCGAACGCGAGATCGGCGGGGCGCGGCGTGGCCGGCTGGGCAAGCAAGGCGGTCTTGTAGCCGGACTGGGTCAGCGCGAGCGCGGCCGTCTTGCCGACGAGCCCGCCGCCGACCACGGCGACGTCGAAGGAGTGGTGGGCAGTCATGGCGGGCATTATAGCCGCGGGGCCAAACCCTTACGCGGCCGGACTTTGCGGGAAATCAGCAGAATCGCTGGCGGCCGATGCGGCGGGGCGGCCCGTCGCATCGGCCGTTCGGCGCAACCCCGGAATCCGGGGCGTCGGCACGGTACAATAGCGTCTTTGACCGTCGGCTCGCCGCGCTCCACGCGCCGGCCGCCCTTTTTTTCCCGCGCCGCCGTGCCCTGTCCGGCCGCGCCGCCTTACCCGTCCGAAGGATTCCATGAGTCTCAAATGCGGCATCGTCGGCTTGCCCAACGTCGGCAAGTCCACCCTGTTCAATGCGCTGACCAAGGCCGGCATCGCCGCCGAGAACTACCCGTTCTGCACGATCGAACCGAACGTCGGCATCGTCGAAGTGCCCGATACGCGCCTGAAGGCGCTCTCCGAGATCGTCAAGCCGGAGCGTGTCGTGCCGGCCGTCGTCGAATTCGTCGACATCGCGGGCCTCGTCGCGGGCGCGAGCAAGGGTGAAGGCCTCGGCAACCAGTTCCTCGCGAACATCCGCGAAACCGACGCGATCACGCACGTCGTGCGCTGCTTCGAGGACGAGAACGTCATTCACGTCGCCGGCAAGGTCAGCCCGATCGACGATATCGAAGTGATCAACACCGAACTCGCGCTGGCCGACCTCGGCACCGTCGAGAAGGCGCTCACGCGCTATTCGAAGGCCGCGAAGTCGGGCAACGACAAGGAAGCGGCGAAGCTCGTCGCGGTGCTCGAGAAAGTGCGCGCGCAGCTCGACCAGGGCAAGGCCGTGCGCGGCCTCGCGCTGTCGGACGACGAAGCGGCGCTGCTCAAGCCGTTCTGCCTGATCACCGCGAAGCCGGCGATGTACGTCGCCAACGTGAAGGACGACGGCTTCGAGAACAACCCGCACCTCGAGGCGGTGCGCAAGTACGCGGAAAGCGAGAATGCGCCGGTGGTTGCCGTGTGCGCGGCGATCGAAGCGGAAATCGCCGATCTCGACGATGCGGACAAGGAAGCGTTCCTCGCCGACATGGGCATGGAAGAACCGGGCCTCGACCGCGTGATCCGCGCGGGCTTCACGCTGCTCGGCCTGCAGACCTACTTCACCGCGGGCGTGAAGGAAGTGCGCGCGTGGACGATCCATATCGGCGACACGGCGCCGCAGGCAGCCGGCGTGATCCACACCGACTTCGAGCGCGGCTTCATCCGCGCGCAGACGATCGCGTTCGACGACTTCATCGCGTACAAGGGTGAACAGGGTGCGAAGGAAGCCGGCAAGATGCGCGCAGAAGGGAAGGAATATGTCGTGCACGACGGCGACGTGATGAACTTCCTGTTCAACGTCTGAGCGTTGCATCGACCGATGCCGTGTGAATCACGCGGCATCGCGCAACACGTGCCCGGCACGAAAAACGAATGGCCCGACGGCAAGCGCCGTCGGGCCATTTTCATTGCGGGACGTTCCGCCAGCCAGCGGCGAACGCCGTGCGTCCGCCGCCGCTTCGTCATGACATCAGGTCGCCGACACCCGCCGCCCCGCGCTCGCCTGCGCATCGCGCCCACGCTTGTTCAGCCACGACGCCAGCAGCACGATCAACGCCAGCACGGCCGTCGCCCCCACTTCCATCCGATGCTCCTCGCTGACGAACATCACGGTCAGCGTGCCGCAGATGAACAGGATCACCGCCCACGTGAGCCACGGGAACAGCCACATGCGCAGCGTCAGGTCGGCGCCGGTCGATTCGAGCGTCTTGCGCATCCGCAGTTGCGAGATCGCGATCACCAGATACACGAGCAGCGCGATCGCGCCCGACGTCGCGAGCAGGAAGCCGAACACCTGCTCCGGCATCAGGTAGTTCGCGATCACGGTCACGAAGCCGAATGCGGTCGACGCGAGCACGGCCGCGCGCGGCGTGCCGGTCGAATCGGTGCGATGCAGGAACGCCGGCGCGTCCTTGCGCTTCGACAGCGAGAACAGCATCCGCGACGCGGTGTACAGCGCCGAATTCAGGCAACTGGCGACCGACACGAGCACGATCACGTCGATGATCGCTTTCGCGTTCGGGACGCCGATCAGTTCCATCGCGCGCTGATACGAGCCGTGCTTCGGCAGCAGCGGGTCGTTCCACGGCACGATGGCCGCGACGATCAGGATCGAGCCGAGATAGAACAGCGTGATGCGCCAGATGACCGAGTTGGTCGCGCGCACGATCTGGCGTTGCGGGTTGTCCGATTCGGCGGCCGCGATCGTCACGATCTCGGTGCCGAGGAACGAGAACATCGTCGTCAGCATCGCCGCCAGCACCGCGCCGGCGCCGTTCGGCATGAAGCCGTGGTGCGCGAACAGGTTCGACACGCCCGATACGGCGGGCGCCGGGATGATTCCGACGATCGCCGCGCCGCCGATGCACAGGAACACGACGATCGCGACGACCTTGATCAGCGCGAACCAGAATTCGAATTCGCCGTAGTTCTTGACGGAGAAGAGGTTGGTGAGGGTAAGCAGCAGCGTGATGCCGAGCGCGAAGATCCACGTCGCGACGCCCGGGAACCATGCATTGAGGATGGTCGCGGCGGCCGTCGCCTCGATCGGGATCACGAGCACCCAGAACCACCAGTACAGCCAGCCAATCGTGAAGCCGGCCCAATGGCCGATCGCGCGATCGGCATAGGTCGAGAACGACCCGCTGTCCGGATGCGCGACGGCCATTTCGCCGAGCATGCGCATCACCAGCACGACCAGCACGCCCGCGATCGCATACGCGAGGATCGATGCCGGACCGGCTTCCGCGATCGCGTGGCCGGAGCCGACGAACAAGCCCGCGCCGATGACGCCGGCAATCGACATCATCGTCACGTGACGCTGCTTCAGGCCCGTGCCGAGGCCCGTGTTGCTTCCATTCATCTGTCTCTCTCCAAAAAACGGTTCCGGTATGACCGGGTGTCGCGTGAAGGCGGCGCGGGGCGTTGTCGTTCTTGATTCCGGCTGCGGCCGTGCGTGCGTCGCACGCGGGCGTGAGGCCAGGTGGGGCCGTTCGGGTCGGTGCGCCCACGCAGTCTGCGAAGCTGCGGGTGCGATGCGGCGTGCAAGACGCCGGCGCATCGCGTGCGCCCTTTCCATCGGCTGTCGTCAGCCGCCTTCGAAGCGAAGGAGTGTAAGCATCAAACGGTTCGTCACTAAGAACCAATTGAAGAATTTCGATGGAACCACTCGTTGCATCGATGCGAACCGATGCAACGCTTGATCCGGCGTGGTGCCGGATTCCGCGCCGTTAGTGCGCCGCTTCGTCCCGCCACCTGGCCGGGACGATCGCGTGCCATTCGCGCAGAAGCAGGTTTTTCACGGCGTCGGGGTGCGCGACCGACAGGCGGACCAGCACGATCGGCCAGCCGGCATAGTGATCGGTCACGTAATACACGTCGGGTTCCGATTCGATCAGCCAGGCGCGCTCGTCGGGACCGACACCCTTCACGACAAGCGTGTCGCCGTCCTCGCGCAGCCGCGCGAGCATCCTGCCCTTCACCTTGAGTGCGGGCGTGCCGTACGACGTGCCCTCCTCGACACCGCGCCACGCGAGCGCGATCTGCCGGACGTCGTCGAATGTCACGATGCCTCCCTGACCGTGGGCCGATGGTTGCCGGTCCGGCCACGCTACCGGAAATCGCGCGGCACGCCCAGCCGGATGCGCCTATCCGCCGGTTGCGCGCGCGGCCGCCGGCGCCCGTCCGGTCGTCGCGACGATCGCGAACGCGATCGCATTCGCGGCGGCGCTCGCGAGGATCGGCACGAGATAACCGCCGCCCGCGTCGAAGATGAAGCCGGCAGCGGCCGGGCCGATCAGCGTGCCGAACGCGACGCTCGTGTACAGGATGCCGATGATCGCGCTCACGTTGCGCCCGCCGAAATAGTCCATCACGACCGCCGGCAGCACGGCGACCCAGCCGCCATAAAACACGCCGAACACGAGCGCGAACGCGGCGAGCGTCGCGACGGTGCCTGCCCCCGCCCATGCGACGAGCGCCACGGCCATGCCGGCGAACATCGCCAGCAGCGATGCGCGGCGGCCGAAGCGGTCGGCCAGGCCGCCGAGGAAGAAACGCCCGGCCGTGCTGCCGACGCCGATCGCCCCGAGCAGCAGCACGGCCGTGGGCGGCGCGACGCCGTGATCGAGCGCGTACGGCACGAGGTGAACGAACGGGACGAACACGCCGAACGAGCACACGAGGCATGCCGCGTAGAGGCTCGCGAACGGCCGCGACGTGACGGCTTCGCGCACGGTCGCCCCGGCCTGCACCTTCACACGGGCCGAGGCGGCACCGGCATGCCGGCTGTCATCGTCGGCCGCATCGCCATCGGGCAGCAGTCCGCGCCCGCGCGGATCGTTCTCGATCAGCAGCGACATGCCTGCGCCCAGCACGACCGCGATCACGGCGAGCGTGAAATACGCGCCGCGCCAGCCGGCATGCGCGATCAGCGCGGACGCGAGCGGCGGCATCACGAGCGTGCCGACGCCGATCCCCGCGACCGCGAGCCCCGATGCGAAGCCGCGCCGGCGCACGAACCAGCGCTGCACGGCACCGACGGCCGGCACGTACGCGCAGCCGACGCCGAGTCCGACCCCGAGCCCGTACGCGACATAGACCTGCAGCAGCGTGTGCGCCGCGCCGGCCGCCGCGAGCCCCGCGCCGGTCAGCAACATCCCGGCGACGGCGAGCCGCCGCGAGCCGAAGCGATCGGCCAGCGGCCCGCTGACGATGCCGAAACCGAAATACAGGAAGCCGGCGAGCGAGAACACAAGCGAAATCTGCCCGCGCGACGCGGCGAAATCCCGCTGCAGCGACTCGACGAACGCGCTGAACGTATACGCGCTGCCGAACCCGACCAACGTGACGGCGAACGCGGCCGCGACCACGTACCAGCCGTAGAAGAGGCGCGGTGCGCCCGGGCGGTTCATGACGATGCTCCTCTCAGGTTCCACCGGCCGCCAGGCAGCGCCCGGATTGCCTCATGGATATAGATGAACTATGTTGATCGCATCCGCTACCGAAACGCGGTCACGCAACGTGTGATCCGATACATCAACGGTACTCGCGCATACACGCGGCCTCAAACGATATTTCGTCGGCCTTTCGCTTTAGAAAAACTGAATGAATCGTTCCCGCCTTCCGCCACTCAACGCCCTGCGCGCCTTCGAAGCTGCCGCCCGCCACCTGTCGGTGAAGTCGGCCGCCGAAGAGCTGTCGGTCACGCCCGGCGCGGTGAGCCAGATGATCCGCACGCTCGAGGCGCATCTCGGCGTGCAGCTGTTCGAGCGCGTGAACCGCGGCATCCTGCTGACGGCCGCCGGCCGCGACTACCTGCCGCCCGTGCGCAACGCGTTCCGGCAGATCGCCGACGCGTCGCAGCGCGTGTCGGGCGCCGCCGACAGCGGCGCGCTGACGGTGAGCGTCACGCCGTTCTTCGCGTCCGCGTGGCTCGTCCCGCGCCTCGCGCAGTTCCGGCACGCGTGCCCGGACGTCGACCTGCAGGTCGTCACGAGCCACGCGCTCGCGGATTTCTCGCGCGACGGCGTCGATGTCGCGATCCGTCACGGCCTCGGGCGCTACATCGGGCTGTGCAGCGAGCGCCTGCTGACGGTGGAGATCGTCGCGCTCGCGTCGCCCGAACTCGTCGCGCGGCTCGGCAGGCCGGCGACGCCGGCCGACCTCGTCGGCTGGCCGCACCTGCACGACGCCGAGCGCAAGGGCTGGCACATCTGGTTCGGCGCGCAGCGGATCGACGATTTCGGGCCGCCGCGCGGCCCCGCGTTCGACGACTCGGGCCTGCTGCTGCAGGCGATCGTCGCCGGCCAGGGCGCCGGGCTGCTGCCGGCCGCGATGGTGCGCGGAGAGCTGGCGAGCGGGCGACTCGTGCAGCTTGCTGAGGTCGCCTGGCTCGACGATTTCGCGTACTACCTCGTCTATCCGCCGCATCACGCCGAGCGGCCGAAGGTCGCCGCGTTCCGCCGCTGGATTCTCGAGGCCGCGCAGGCGGACGGCGCGGCGTCGATGTCCGGCGCGGCGTAGCGTCGCGCCGCCGCGCGGCGCCGGCACCGGTCGGACGCCGATCCGTTAACATGCGGCGCGGGCGATCCGCCCGACATCGATAACAACAAACCGACCGGGAGAGACCATGCCTGCCCTGTTCCGCCGCGCGACACGCATCGCGGCACTGTCCGCCGTCTTCCTTGTCACCTGCGCCGCGTTGCCCCACCCCGCACACGCGTACCGCGCATCGCCCGGCTACGGCAACGAAGCCGATCTCGACCGTCACGACACGTATCGCAACCGCGACGGCGAGACCGTGCACGCGCCCGCGCATTCGAAATCGGGCCGCGTGCCGGACGGGGCGAGCGCGCGCTGCCGCGACGGCACGTACAGCTTCAGCCGCCATCGACGCGGCACGTGCTCGGGGCACGGCGGCGTCGCCGCGTGGCTGTAACGCGACGCATCCGGACGGCTGCGCGGCGCCAGCGGCAGCCGGCGGCGAAGTACAATACGCGTTCGCGCCGCCGACACGCGGCGCCGCCGCCGCGCCCCGCGCGGCACGCTCCGTACCGAATCACCCGACGCCGCCACGCCCGCACGCTGCGCGGCCGTCTCAACCACTTCTGACTTTCACACCGAAATGGCCCAATACGTTTTCACGATGAACCGGGTCGGCAAGATCGTGCCGCCCAAGCGCCAGATCCTGAAGGACATCTCGCTGTCGTTCTTTCCCGGCGCGAAGATCGGCGTGCTCGGCCTGAACGGCTCGGGCAAGTCGACGCTGATCCGCATCATGGCGGGCGTCGACAAGGACATCGAGGGCGAAGCCACGCCGATGCCGAACCTGAACATCGGCTACCTGCCCCAGGAACCGCAGCTCGATCCGACGAAGACCGTGCGCGAAGCCGTCGAGGAAGGCCTCGGCGACCTGTTCCAGGCCAACAAGAAGCTGGAAGAAATCTACGCGGCCTACGCGGAACCGGACGCCGATTTCGACGCACTCGCGGCCGAGCAGGCGAAGTACGAGGCGATCCTCGCGTCGAGCGACGGCGGCAGCCCCGAGCAGCAGCTCGAAGTGGCGGCCGACGCGTTGCGCCTGCCGCCCTGGGACGCGAAGATCGAGCATCTGTCGGGCGGTGAAAAGCGCCGCGTCGCGCTGTGCAAGCTGTTGCTCGAAAAACCGGACATGCTGCTGCTCGACGAACCGACCAACCACCTCGACGCCGAATCGGTCGACTGGCTCGAGCAGTTCCTGGTGCGCTTCCCGGGCACGGTCGTCGCCGTGACGCACGATCGCTACTTCCTCGACAACGCAGCCGAGTGGATTCTCGAACTCGACCGCGGCCACGGCATTCCGTGGAAGGGCAACTACAGCAGCTGGCTCGACCAGAAGGAAGAGCGCCTGAAGCAGGAAGAAGCATCGGAATCGGCACGCCAGAAGGCGATCAAGAAGGAACTGGAGTGGGTGCGCCAGAACCCGAAGGGCCGTCAGGCGAAGTCGAAGGCGCGTATCGCGCGCTTCGAGGAACTGAGCAGCCAGGAATACCAGAAGCGCAACGAAACGCAGGAAATCTTCATTCCGGCCGGCGAACGCCTCGGCAATGAAGTGATCGAGTTCAAGAACGTCAGCAAGTCGTTCGGCGACCGCCTGCTGATCGACAACCTGAGCTTCAAGATTCCGGCCGGCGCGATCGTCGGCATCATCGGCCCGAACGGCGCCGGCAAGTCGACGCTGTTCAAGATGCTCACGGGCAAGGAACAGCCGGATTCGGGTGAAGTCGTGATGGGCCCGACGGTGAAGCTCGCGTACGTCGACCAGAGCCGCGACGCGCTCGACGGCTCGAAGACGGTGTTCGAGGAAATCTCGGGCGGCGCCGACGTGCTGACGGTCGGCAAGTACGAAACGCCGTCGCGGGCGTACATCGGCCGCTTCAACTTCAAGGGCGGCGACCAGCAGAAGATCGTCGGCAACCTGTCCGGCGGTGAACGCGGCCGTCTGCACCTCGCGAAGACGCTGATCTCGGGCGGCAACGTGCTGCTGCTCGACGAACCGTCGAACGATCTCGACGTCGAAACGCTGCGCGCGCTGGAAGACGCGCTGCTCGAATTCGCGGGCTCGGTGATGGTGATCTCGCACGATCGCTGGTTCCTCGACCGGATCGCGACGCACATCCTCGCGTTCGAAGGCGATTCGCAGGTCACGTTCTTCGACGGCAACTACCAGGAGTACGAAGCCGACAAGCGTGCGCGCCTCGGCGAGGAAGCCGCGAAGCCGAAGCGTCTGCGCTACAAGCCGATCAGCCGCTGACCGGCACGCCGGCCTGGGCATCCGGCACCGCGGCAACGCGAGGCCGAATGCCCGAGGCGGCCGCCTCCGGATCGGCAGAACGAAAAAGCGGGCCCGTGGCCCGCTTTTTTTATCGCCGCGCGGTCGCCCGCTGTCGCTTACGCGAGCGCGCCCAGTTCGCGCAACCGTGCCTCGGTCGCCGCCGCGCTCGTGTGATGAATGCCGTGCCAGCCGAGCGCCGTCGCGGCCTGCGCATTCTTCGCGTTGTCGTCGATGAACACGAGCTCGTGCGGCGCGATACCCGGCAGGTGCGGCACGATCCGCGCATGCATCTCGCGATAGATCGCCGGATCGGGTTTCACGAGCTTCACGCGGCCCGACACGACGATGTCCCTGAATCGCCGCAGCACCGGGAAGTTGTCCCACGCGTACGGAAACGTCTGCGCGGACCAGTTCGTCAGGCCGAACAGCGGCATCCCCTGCGCGTCCAGCCGGTCGACGAGCGCGGCGCCCTCTTCCAGCACGCCGCGGATCATCTCGTGCCAGCGCGCATAGAACGCGCGGATCAGCGCCTCGTGCTCCGGAAACTTCGCGACGAGCTCGGCCGTGCCTTCCTCGATCGTCTGCCCGCCGTCCTGGCGGATCACCCAGTCCATCGCGCACACGTGCGTGAGAAACCAGCGACGCTCGGTTTCGTCTGGAATCAGCTCACGGTAAAGGTACTCGGGGCTCCAGTCGATCAGCACGCCGCCGAAATCGAACACCACGGCCTTGATCGTCATGCAAACTCCGCAGCAAGGACTTCCGCGAGCAGACGCGGCGTCACCGCGTTGCCCGACAGCGAGTTGTTGTTCCAGATGAAGTGGTGGTGCGCGACGATCTGCGCGGCCGACAGGTGCGCACGCTCGTTCGTCGTGTGCAGGTCGGACACGACGGTCGTCCGGTAGCCGAGCAGCGCGGCGCGCGGCCGAATCGACGCAGAACTCCGTCGCATAACCGCAGATCAGCACCGAACGGATGCCGTGCCGATCGAGCTGCGCCGCGAGCGGCGTGTCGTGGAACGAATCGCTCACCTGCTTGCGCACGCGCCAGTCGTCGCCGCCGACGACCAGCCCCGCATGCAGCTCCCAGCCCGGCGTGCCGGGCACGATGTCGTCGTCCGCATCGCCGTCGTGCTGCACGAAACAGACGGGCGCGTTGGCCGCGCGCGCGGCCGCCGTCAACCGGTTGATGCCCGACACGACCTCGTCGAGCCGGTAGGCAGGCCGCGCCCGCTCCACCAGCCCGCGCTGCATGTCGATCACGATCACTGCGGTGTCCGTCATGGCTTGCCCTCGGTTCTGTCGTTCGGCTTATGTCGGCTTATGGTCCGGCCGTTGCCGCCGGCGGCGTCAGATCGGCTGCGTGCGCGCGTCGAGCCACGCTTTCGCATCGCCGCTCACGTGCCTGCCGACGCGCTCGCGCACCGTCGCGTGATACGTGTTCAGCCATGCGCGTTCCTCGTCGTGCAGCATCTCGATCAGCACGCAGCGCGTGTCGATCGGGCACAGCGTCAGCGTCTCGAACGCGAGAAAATCGCCGAACTCCGTCTTTCCGGCCGCGCGGTTCACGACCAGGTTCTCGATCCGGATGCCCCACTGGCCCGGACGGTATACGCCAGGCTCGATCGACGTGATCATGCCTTCTTCCATCGCCGTGTACGGCTCGGCCGGCGCGTAGTGCGAGATGACCTGCGGGCCTTCGTGCACGTTCAGGAAATAGCCGACGCCATGCCCGGTGCCGTGGCCGTAATCGAGCCCGGCCGCCCACATCGGCGCGCGCGCGATCGCGTCGAGCATCGGCGAGCGGATGCCGCGCGGGAAGCGTGCGCGCGACAGCGCCATCATCGATTTCAGCACGATCGTGAAATCGCGCCGCTGCAGGTCGCTGACGGTGCCGACCGGCACGACGCGCGTGATGTCGGTCGTGCCCGTCATGTACTGGCCGCCCGAATCGATTAGCAGCAGGCCGTCGCCGGCGATCGTCGCGTGCGACTCGCGGGTCGCGTGGTAGTGCGGCATCGCGCCGTTCGCGTTGAAGCCCGCGATCGTCGCGAAGCTCGCCGACACGTAGCCGGGGCGCCGTGCGCGTGCGGCCGTGAGCTTCTCCTCGATCGTCAGCTCGGTAATCGTCTCGCGGTTCACGGCCTGCTCGAACCATGCGAAGAATTCCGCGAGCGCGGCGCCGTCGTGTTCCATCGTCACGCGCACGTGTTCGATCTCGGCGGACGTCTTGCGCGACTTCGCGAACGTCGACGGATTCACCGCCTCGACGAGCTTCACGCCGGCCGGCACGGCCTCGAGCGTGCCGAACGTCACGCGGCGCGGGTCGATCAGCAGCGTCGCGCCGGCGGGCAACGCCGCGAGCGACGCGCGCGCGTCGCCGTACGCACGGACGTCGACGCCGTCCCGCGCGAGCGACTCGGCCAGCGCCGGCGACACCTTGCCGTCGGCGATGAACAGCGTCGCGCGATCGGCGCCGATCATTGCGTGCGCAACGAACACGGGATTGAAGTTGACGTCGGCGCCGCGCAGGTTGAACAGCCAGGCGAGATCGTCGAGCGTCGACACGAAATGCCACTGCGCGCCCTGCGCGTGCATCGCGCGGCGCACCTCGGCCAGCTTGCTCGCGCGCGTCGTGTCGGCCTGCGGCGCCGTGTGCTCGAACACAGCGTCGCCGGGCAACCCCGGCCGCTCCGGCCAGATCGCGTCGAGCAGGTCGAGATCGGTGCGCAGCGCGATGCCGCGCGCGCTCAGCGCGGCCGTCAGCCCGCGCGCCGCCGCGACGCCGAGCACCGCGCCGTCGACGCCGACCGTCGCGCCGGCCGGCACGTTCTGCGCCAGCCAGTCGACATGCGGCGCGCTCTGCTGGCCGCCCGTCATCTTCATCAGTTGCACGCCCGTGCCGGCCAGCTCGGCGTCGGCCTGCACCCAGTAGCGGCTGTCGACCCACAGCCCCGCGAAATCCGCGGTCACGACCAGCGTGCCGACCGAGCCCGTGAAGCCGGACAGCCAGCGGCGCGCCTGCCAGCGCTCGGGCAGATACTCGGACAGATGGGGATCGGCGGACGGCACGAGATAGGCGGCCAGGTCCTCGCGGGCCATGGCACCGCGCAACAGCGCAAGGCGGGCCGGCACCGGCGAGACTTCGGGAAGACGGGCATTCATGATTTCACCTGAGAGCATTCAGCGACGGGCCGACAGCGCGACCGTCACGGCTACGGCAAGGAACGCGACGCCGGTGCAGACCGGCCATTCGAGCGTCTCGCCATCGTAAAACAGTCCCGAGAGATTGCCGGCCATGCGGGCGGCGGCCGCACCGACGATGCCGGCGAGCACCGCGATCCACCACGCCGGCCGACTCATGCGCCGCATCGGATGCAGCCAGCGGCCGAACAGCCCGACGGCCGCTCCCAGGACAATGATTCCAAACCAGTTCATTCGACGCCTTCTATAAATTCAGATTCGTCCCATAGGCGTGAACGTTACCAGCGGCTAGCATCGATTCATCCATCGAACCCGAGACCAGCCGGGTGCCGCGAACGTTCGAGTGTAGGGGCCGACTCGACGTTATGGCAAGCGCGCACCGGCTACCGTAATGAAGAAACTCTCATGCGAATCGCTCTGATCGATCCCGAGTCGCGTCGCGCCGCGCTCCTGAACCGGCTGCTCTTCGCGGGCGGTCACGTGTGCCACGCGTTTCCGTCCAGCACCGCCTTCTTCGCGTGGCTCGCGGCCGACAACACCTGCGACATGCTGATCACCGGCCACTGGGCCGGCGATCAGCCCGCCGAGGAAGTCATTCCGCGCGCGCAGACGGTCCTGCCCGGGTTGCCGGCCATCGCCGTGATGCAGTCGCCGCGCGAAAGCGAAATCGTCTCGTGCCTGCACGCGGGCGCCGACGATTGCCTCGCGCGGCCCGTGAGCGGCCCCGAACTGCTTGCGCGCGTCAACGCACTGAGCCGGCGCGCCGGCGTACGCCGGCCGCCGACCCGCTCGCGCGAAATGTATGGGGAA
Source organism: Burkholderia sp. YHN3-13 (assembly GCF_055810675.1). Taxonomy (NCBI): domain Bacteria; kingdom Pseudomonadati; phylum Pseudomonadota; class Betaproteobacteria; order Burkholderiales; family Burkholderiaceae; genus Burkholderia; species Burkholderia sp. YHN3-13. The sequence goes on from NZ_JBVVNQ010000013.1 coordinate 33,884, forward strand.
TACGCATTCGACGCAACGCACGACCTCGTGCGCTTCGGCAACGCAATCGTTTCACTGACGCCCAAGGAATTCCGTTTCGCCCAGCTGCTGTTCACGAACCTGTCGCGGCCCGTGTCGCGCGCCCATATCCTCGAAACCGTGTGGGGGCGCCGCCGCGACATGAAGTCGCGCACGCTCGATACGCACGCATCCCGGCTGCGCAGCAAGTTGCAATTGCTCCCGGAGCGCGGCTACCGGCTGTTGCCGCTCTACGGCTACGGCTATCAGCTCGACCGCGTGCCGATCGAACCCCCAAATTCCCGGCCCCGCCACGCTGATGCTCGGTATGCCGCGAGTGAGGAAATCGCTGAAACGCTATAATATGGGGCTAAACGATAGCCCTCGATATGCAACTCCTCACGATCGGAATCAATCACCACACTGCGCCTGTCGCCTTGCGCGAACGCGTGGCGTTTCCGCTCGAGCAGATCAAGCCGGCTCTCGTCACGTTCAAGAACGTGTTTCTCGGCCCCCAGGCACCCAATACGCCCGAAGCGGCGATCCTCTCCACCTGCAACCGCACCGAACTGTATTGCGCGACCGACGATCGCGCGGCGCGCGAAGGCGCGGTCCGCTGGCTGTCGGAGTATCACCGGATTCCGGTCGACGAGCTCGCCCCGCATGTGTACGCGCTGCCGCAGTCGGAAGCGGTCCGGCATGCATTCCGCGTCGCGTCCGGCCTCGATTCGATGGTGCTCGGCGAAACCCAGATTCTGGGCCAGATGAAGGACGCGGTCCGCACCGCGACGGAAGCCGGCGCGCTCGGCACCTATCTGAACCAGCTGTTCCAGCGCACGTTCGCGGTGGCGAAGGAAGTGCGCGGCACGACCGAAATCGGCACGCAGTCGGTGTCGATGGCCGCCGCCGCGGTGCGCCTCGCGCAGCGGATCTTCGAAAAGGTGTCGGATCAGCGCGTACTGTTCATCGGTGCCGGCGAGATGATCGAGCTGTGCGCGACGCACTTCGCCGCGCAAGGCCCGCGCGAACTCGTCGTCGCGAACCGCACGGCCGAACGCGGCCAGCGGCTCGCCGAACGCTTCAACGGCCGCGCGATGCCGCTGGCCGACCTGCCGACCCGCATGCACGAATTCGACATCATCGTGTCGTGCACCGCATCGACGCTGCCGATCATCGGCCTCGGCGCGGTCGAGCGCGCGGTGAAGGCACGCCGCCACCGCCCGATCTTCATGGTCGACCTCGCGGTGCCGCGCGACATCGAGCCCGAAGTCGGCAAGCTGAAGGACGTGTTCCTCTACACCGTCGACGATCTCGGCGCGATCGTGCGCGAAGGCAACGCATCGCGCCAGGCCGCGGTCGCGCAGGCCGAAGCGATCATCGAGACGCGCGTGCAGAATTTCATGCAATGGCTCGACACGCGCAGCGTCGTGCCGGTGATTCGTCACATGCATACGCAGGCCGACGCGCTGCGCCGCGCCGAAGTCGACAAGGCGCAGAAGCTGCTCGCACGCGGCGACGATCCGGCCGCCGTACTCGAGGCGTTGTCCCAGGCGCTGACCAACAAGCTGATCCACGGCCCGACGAGCGCGCTCAACCGCGTGAACGGCGCCGATCGCGATTCGCTGATCGACCTGATGCGCGGCTTCTACCAGCACGCGCCGCGCTCGAACGACCAGTCCGGCCACTAGCGCCGCCCGGTCGCCCTGCCGCCGGCCGCGCGCCGGCCTATCCTTTCCGAATACCCCTTGCCCGGGAGCGCCGCTCCACACCATGAAAACGAGCATGCAACGCAAGCTCGACCAGCTGTCCACACGGCTGGCCGAACTGAACGACCTGCTGAGCCGCGAAAACGTCACGGCCGACCTCGACCAGTACCGCAAGCTGACGCGTGAACATGCGGAACTCGGCCCGGTCGTCGAGCAATACGCGCTGTGGCGCCAGTCGCGCAGCGACGAGAAGGCCGCGCAGGAACTGCTCGCCGACCCGTCGATGCGGGACTTCGCCGAAGACGAAATCCGCAGCGCGCGCGACGATATGGCGCGCCTCGAGACCGAGCTGCAGAAGATGCTGCTGCCGAAGGATCCGAACGACGATCGCAACATCTTCCTCGAAATCCGCGCGGGCACGGGCGGCGACGAATCGGCGCTGTTCGCGGGCGACCTGCTGCGCATGTACCTGCGCTTCGCGGAACGCCAGCGCTGGCAGGTCGAAATGATGTCGGAGAGCGCGTCGGATCTCGGCGGCTACAAGGAAGTGATCGTGCGGATCGCGGGCCAGGGCGCGTTTTCGCGCCTGAAGTTCGAATCGGGCGGCCATCGCGTGCAGCGCGTGCCGGCGACCGAGACACAGGGGCGCATCCATACGTCCGCGTGCACGGTCGCGGTGATGCCGGAAGCCGACGAAATCGGCGAAGTCGAGATCAACCCGGCCGACCTGCGGATCGACACGTTCCGCGCATCCGGCGCGGGCGGCCAGCACATCAACAAGACCGATTCGGCGGTGCGCGTCACGCACATCCCGACCGGGATCGTCGTCGAATGCCAGGACGACCGCTCGCAGCACAAGAACAAGGACCGCGCGCTGAAGGTGCTCGCCGCGCGCATCAAGGACAAGCAGTATCACGAGCAGCACGCGAAGGAAGCCGCGACGCGCAAGAGCCTGATCGGCTCCGGCGACCGTTCCGAACGGATCCGCACGTACAACTTCCCGCAAGGCCGGATGACCGACCACCGGATCAACCTGACGCTGTACCGGCTCGAGGCGATCATGGACGGCGATCTCGACGAACTGATCGGCGTGCTCGTCAGCGAGCACCAGGCCGAGCTGCTCGCGTCGCTCGGCGAAGCCGACTGAGGCCGCGATGCCCGACACCACCGCCGCCGAATTGCTGCGCGCGTCACCGCTCGACGCGGTCGACGCACGCGTGCTGCTCGCGCACGCGCTCGGCTGGACCCGCACACAGCTGATCACGCGCGGCGATGCGCCGCTCGATGCGGCCGCGGTCGAACGCTACCGCGCGCTCGAAGCGCGCCGCGTCGCCGGCGAACCCGTCGCGCAACTGGTCGGGATCCGCGAGTTCTTCGGCCGCCCGTTCGACGTGACGCCCGACGTGCTGATCCCGCGCCCCGAGACCGAACTGCTCGTCGAAGCCGCGCTCGATGCAATCGACGGGCTGCCGCATCCGGCCGTGCTCGATCTCGGCACCGGCAGCGGCGCGATTGCCGTGTCGATCGCCGCCGAGCGTCCCGATGCACGCGTGTGGGCGCTCGACCGCTCGCCGGCCGCGCTGGTCGTCGCGCAGCGCAACGCAGGCAAGCTGCTCGACGCAGGCCGCCCCGGCGGCCCGCTGCAGTGGCTGCAGAGCGACTGGTACGCGGCGCTCGATCCGGCGCTCGTGTTCGACACGATCGTCAGCAACCCGCCGTACATCGCGCGGCACGATCCGCATCTCGCGCAGGGCGACCTGCGTTTCGAGCCGCGCGGCGCACTCACCGACGACGCCGACGGCCTCAGCGCGATCCGCACGATCGTCGCGGGCGCCGGCGCCCATTTGAAACCGGGCGGCACGCTCTGGATCGAGCACGGCTACGATCAGGCCGAAGCCGTCCGCGACATTCTCGCCTCGCACGGCTTCGTCGCGGTCGAATCGCTCGCCGATCTCGCCGCGATCGAACGCACGACAGGCGGCCGGCGGCCGGGCTGACGCCCGGCTCGCCCGGTTGAAATCCGCTATCATTTCGTTCTAACGCCCCGCAAACGCAAGGTCAGTCATGGACACCCAACAACGCATCAAGCAAATCGTCGACGAAAACCAGGTCGTGCTCTTCATGAAGGGCAACGCGCAATTCCCGATGTGCGGCTTCTCGGGCCGCGCCGTGCAGGTGCTGAAAGCCTGCGGCGTCGACCAGTTCAAGACGGTCAACGTGCTGGAAGACGACGAAATCCGCCAGGGCATCAAGGCATTCTCGAACTGGCCGACCATTCCGCAGCTCTACGTGAAGGGCGAGTTCATCGGCGGCTCGGACATCATGATGGAGATGTACCAGTCGGGCGAACTGCAGCAACTGTTCGCCGCCGCCTGACACGCGGCAGCCGCTGCCCTTTCGATGGCCTCTCCCAGCGCGCCGCCACGCCGGCTGATCGTCGCGATCACCGGCGCCACCGGCGCGATCTACGGCGTCCGGCTGCTCGATCTGCTGCGCGCCGCGGGCGGCGTCGAAACGCACCTGCTGATTTCGAACGCCGGCTGGCTCAACATCCAGCATGAACTGAAGCTGCCGAAGGCCGAGGTCGAACGCCGAGCGGACGTCGTGCACTCGGTGCGCGACGTCGGTGCGACGATCGCGTCGGGTTCGTTCGCGACCGACGGGATGGTGATCGCGCCCTGTTCGATGAAGACGCTCGCGAGCGTCGCGCACGGGCTGTCCGACAACCTGATCACGCGCGCGGCCGACGTCACGCTGAAGGAACGCCGCCGTCTCGTGCTGATGGTGCGCGAAACGCCGTTCAACCTCGCGCATCTGCGCAACATGACCGCCGTCACCGAGATGGGCGGCATCGTCTTTCCGCCGCTGCCCGCGTTCTACGCGATGCCGAAGACGATCGAGGAACTCGTCGACCAGACCGTCACGCGCGTCCTTGACCTGTTCGCGCTCAGCGCGCCGCAGACGACACCCTGGGCCGGCATCCGGCACGCGCAGTAAGCCCCCCTTCTTCGCTCATCTTCGCCGATTTTCACGGCAATTCACTCGATTGCACGCGCACTGACGATTTCGCACACCGTCACGCATTAAGTTGCGCCGATTATCAACAACCAAGCGTCAATCAAATTCCGCCATGCGGATTTATCAATACGCGGTGCGCGCCTATAGTCACAGGCAAACCCTTTTTGCAGGCCACCACCATGAACCGCTTGCCTTCGCTGTACCTGTCCCACGGCGCCCCGACGCTGCCGATCGATCCGACGCTGCCGTCCGGCGCATTCACGCATCTCGGCGCCGAATTGCCGCGCCCGCGCGCGGTACTGATGCTGTCCGCGCACTGGGGCACGCAACGGCCGGTCGCGAGCGTCGCCGCGCATCCGGAAACGATTCACGATTTCTACGGTTTCCCGCAGGCGCTGTACGACATCCGCTATCCGGCGCCGGGCGCGCCCGACGTCGCCGAACGCGCGGCCACGCTGCTGAATGCGGCCGGCATCGCGACCGCGACGACCGAGCACGGCCTCGACCACGGCGCGTGGGTGCCGATGCTGCTGATGTTCCCGGAGGCGGACGTGCCGGTCGCGCAGCTGTCGATCCAGCCGCGCGCGGATGCGGCGCACCACTTCGCGCTCGGCCGTGCGCTGCGGCCGCTGCGTGACGAAGGCGTGATGGTGATCGGCTCGGGCCAGATCACGCATAACCTGCGTGCGGCCGATTTCGGTGCCGCGCCCGAGGATGCGGACCCGCGCGTCGCGGAATTCACCGACTGGTTCGAGGCGAAGCTCGCCGCGCGCGATGTCGATGCGCTGCTCGACTACCGCCGGCAGGCGCCGCACGCGGTGCTGATGCATCCGACCGACGAGCATCTGCTGCCGGTCTTCACGGCGCTCGGCGCGGCGGACGACGATTACCAGCTCGGCATCCAGTCGCTCGGCACCTACCAGCGCGTGCTCGCGATGACGAACTACGTGTTCGCGAGCGCCAACGCCTGAGCCGCGACGCCATCGCCGACGCAAACAAAAAGCCCGCCCGAGCATCGCTCGGGCGGGCTTTTTCCGCTGCTTCCCGCCGCCGCCGAATCCGGCGACAGGTCATGCGTCAGGCACCGACCCCTTCGAGGATCTCGTCGTGCGACTCGCGCTCGTCGAGATACTGGGTCCGGTAACCGGTATTCACACCCCAGAAGTAGAACACCAGCGAGATCGCCGCGACGATCAGCATGTCCCAGCCGTACGGCAGGTAGCCGTGACCGCCGAATTCCTTGCTGCCGATCAGCGACAGCACGGCCATCGTCGGCAGGTACGCGACCAGCCACCAGGCAGCCTTCAGGTCGGCGCCCCAGCCGGTCCAGCCCGATTTCGCCTGGAAGTAGAAGTACACCGGCAGTGCGACGATCATCAGCAGGATGATTTCGCCCGTGAGCGGCCACTTCGCCCAATACAGGATCAGCGACGCACACACGAACGCGAACGGTGCGATCAGCTTCATCAGCGGGATCGACAGCGGGCGCTCGATGTCGGTCGCCGCGCGGCGCAGCGCCATCAGGCTGATCGGGCCGGTCAGGTACGAGATCACCGTTGCAACCGAGATCACCGCCGCGAGCGAGCTCCAGCCGCGGAAGAAGAACAGGAACACGAACGACACGAGCAGGTTGAACCACATCGCCTGGCGCGGCACACCGTAGATCGGGTGCACGTTGCCGAACATCTTCGGCATCGTGTTGTTGCGCTCCATCGCGTAGATCATCCGCGTGGTCGTCGCCATGTAGGTCGTGCCGGTGCCGCTCGGGCTGACGAACGCGTCAATGTACAGCAGGATCGCGAGCCAGTTCAGGTTCAGCGCGATCGCGAGTTCCGCGAACGGCGACGAGAAATTGAAGTGCGCCCAGCCCTGCGCGACGTCAGCCGGATTCACCGAACCGATGTACGCCATCTGCAGCAGCACGTAGATCACGAGCGCGATCAGGATCGACGTGATCACCGCGAACGGCACGCTGCGCGAAGGATTGCGCGCTTCGCCCGCCAGGTTCACCGGGCTCTGGAAACCGTTGAACGCGAACACGATGCCGCTCGTCGCGACCGCGGTCAGCACGGCCGACCAGCCATACGGTGCGAAGCTCGCATTCGACGCGGTGCCGAGGTTCTCCGAATGGAAGCTCGTCAGCATCAGGCCGAGGATCGTGGCGCCCGGGATCAGGAACTTGAAGATCGTGATCGCGGTGTTCGCCCGGGCAAAAGCCTTCACGCCCCAGTAGTTCAGCATAAAGTAGATGACGACCAGCACGGCCGACAGCAGCAGGCCGGGTGTCGTCAACTCGCCGTTCACGAACAGCGCATGCGCCCATGGATACGGCCACGTACTCATGTACTGGATCGACGCTTCGGCCTCGATCGGGATCACGGAAACGATCGCGATCCAGTTGGCCCATGCGCTGATGAAACCGACCAGCGAACCGTGCGAGTAGCGCGCGTAGCGCACCATGCCGCCCGACTCGGGGAACATCGCGCCCAGTTCGGCGTACGTCAGTGCAATCGCAAGAATCACGACCGCACCGATGATCCATGCGCAGATCGCCGCCGGACCGGCGATCTTCGCGGCTTTCCAGGCACCGAACAGCCAGCCCGAGCCGATAATCGAACCCAGCCCCGTCAGCATCAATGCAAACGGGCCGATGTTCCGTTGAATAGAACTCTTCACATCCTCTCCTGTGTCTCAAAAAGCATGGTCGGCCCGCGGTCCGGGATCGGCTCGGACAGCACCGCGCACGCATTCTTGGGGGGACGAGTCATCCGATCGGGGCAACCCGTCCGCGCGGCGCGTAGTTTAACGGTTGCACCTCGAACGTGCCGCCAAAATCGTTCGGCCCCTACAAAAAATTCGCATCGCCTGCAAGCTTTGTAAACCTGATATACGCAATAACCCTGAGAGCATGGGAATACGGTTGACCATGAGCGCGATTAGCCGTATAAAGGACTTCGCAGGATTTCAGGTGGCGAGTGAATTGGTTCTTTCGTAGTTCGCCCATCAACGGTACTCCGGTGGTCCTATTACCCCTTCCTTGATTTTCCGCACCCCATGGGCTTCGGCCCCGTTTTATCTTTTTAGGAACAAGTAACATGGCAACCGGTACCGTCAAGTGGTTCAATGACGCAAAGGGCTTCGGCTTCATCACCCCGGAAGGCGGCGGCGACGATCTGTTCGCGCACTTCTCGGAAATCCGCGTCGAAGGCTTCAAGACGCTGCAAGAAAACCAGAAGGTTGAATTCGAAGTGAAGACGGGCCCGAAGGGTCTGCAAGCTGCGAACATCCGTCCGGTCTAAGCTTGGCGCGATAATTCGTGTAAAAAAGCCCCGCTTCGGCGGGGCTTTTTGTTTTTGGGCGCCGATGCGGGATGGCAGCTACGCCCTTCCGCCTGCCGCCATTCAACCGAACAATCGCTGCGCGTGAATGCCGAGGCCCGTCGCGACGCTCGCGAGGCGGTCGCCGAATACCGGTTGCGCCTCCGGAAACGCGCCCGCGAGCGCACCCGACAGGAACGCGAGCCCGGTCGAACCGCCGGTGAAGTACAGCGCGCCGACCTCGCGCGGCGCGATGCCCGCAAGCCGCACCGTCTCGCGCGCGGCGTCGACGATGCGTGTGGTGTCGTCACGGCTCGCATCGACGAGGCGATCGGCGTCGAACGCGATCAGCAGGTCTTCTTCCACGTCGTTCAGGTCGATCATCGTCTCCCCGCCCGCCGCGACGCCGATCTTTGCCTCTTCCGCGCGCGCCATCAGCGCATGCCCGAGCCGCTGCTCGACCACGCTCGTGAGCCGGTCGTACTGCCGCACGTCCTGGTACAGGTGCTTCATCAGCTTCAGCTCGCCGAGCCGCTTCGGCGTGTAGACCGTGTTGATCAGGTGCCAGGTCGCGAGATCGAAGTAGATCTTGTTCGGCAGTTCGCGCCCTTCCGGGTCGAGCGAACGGTAGCCGAATGCGGGCAGGATCGCCGCCAGTTCGACACGCCGGTCGTAGTCGGTACCCGCGACGTGCACGCCGTGGTGCGCCAGCACGTCGTCCTTGCGCTCGAGCCGCGCCATCCGCTCGGGCCCGACGCGCACCAGCGAGAAGTCGGACGTGCCGCCGCCGATGTCCGCGACGAGCACGAGGCGCTCGGCCTGCTGGCGCGATTCGTAGTCGAACGCGGCGGCAATCGGTTCGTACTGGAAGTGAACGTCCGCGAAACCGACCGATTGCGCGGCCGCCGCGAGCTGATCCTGCGCGAGACGGTCGGCGCGCGGATCGTCGTCGACGAAGAACACGGGCCGGCCGAGCACCGCGCGGCCGATCGGCGCGCCCGCGCGCGCTTCGGCCTTGCGTTTCAGGTGGGTCAGGAAGCGCGCGATGATTTCGGTGTACGCGATCGCGCTGCCGTCGCCTAGATCGGTCGTCGTCTCCGCGAGCGGCGAGCCGAGGATGCTCTTCATCGAGCGCATCAGCCGGCCGTCGAAACCGTCGATATAGGAAGCCAGCGCCGCACGGCCGTATTCGACCGTTTCCTCGTCGTTGTTGAAGAAGATCGCCGTGGGCAGCGTCAGGTGGTCGCCTTCGACGGGCGCGAGGCGCATGCCGTCGCCGTCGGGCAGCGCCACGGCGGAATTGGACGTGCCGAAATCGATCGCGCAGTAAGTCATGGGAAATTGCCGCAGCAGGGCCGGCGCGAAAACGGAAAGGACGGGCTTTTTAACATGAAGCCCGCTGGATCACAACCGGGGAGGGCCACCGGTGCCGCGCGGCGGGCGCGGCAGGCGACGGCGCGCGCCGCGGCGCGCCAGGGACACACACGGGCGGGATGCAGGACGCAGCCCGCCGCCTGCGGGGTCAGGCTGCCGCGTCGAAGCCCTTCTTCCACGCGCCCGCATAGACGACTTCGCCGATCGCATGGCGCGTACGCGGCGCCTTTTCGCGATCGCGCAGCACCGGATCGAGCTTGTCGACGTTGCCGTAGTGGCCGAGCGAGATGATCGACAGGATCGCGACGTCGGCCGGAATCGCGAACGCGTCGCGAAACGCCTTCGTATCGAAACCGCTCATCTGGTGGGCCGCGAGGCCGAGCGCATGCGCCTGCAGCACCAGCGACATCGCGGCGGCGCCCGCGTCGTACGACGCGGTCGGTGCCGGCTCGCCCTTCGGCGTCAACGTGTGCGCGGTCACCGCGATCAGCACGGGCGCCGGCGCATTCCAGCCCTGGTTGAACGGCACCAGCGTCGCGAACGCGCGCTTGAATGCGTCTTCGTCATGCGCGCGATCGAATACGATGAAACGCCACGGCTGGGCGTTGTACGCGGACGGCGCCCAGCGCGCCGCTTCGAGCACGGCGTGCAGATCGCCGGCGCTGACGGGCTCGTCCGAATAGGCACGCGGGCTCCAGCGGCCTGCGATCAGATCGTGAATCGAAACAGTGGTGGGAGCAGGTTTGACGGACATGCGGTTCCTCGCTGACATCGATGAAGGGGCGCGAACGCCCGGCGAACCGCAAGCATACCCGCTTGAGCGGCGGTGCGCCCGCTCCCGCCGCGCTATGCAAATCTCCGTGCGTGCATTGGCCGGCCGCAGGCTGCGCGGCCGGCCGCGTTCACCGCGATCAGGCTGCCTGCGCGGCCGCGCGCGACGGGCCGCGGTTGATCCGCAGCACGATCAGCGCGCCGGCGATGCACAGCCCGCCCGAGATCATCGAAGCGACCGTGTAGGTACCGAGGCTCGCGCGCAGCAGCCCGGCCCCGAGCGCCGCGAACGCCGCGCCGAGCTGGTGGCCGGCGACGATCCAGCCGAACACGACCGGCGCCGCGGCCTTGCCGAACACATCGGTCGCGAGCCGCACGGTCGGCGGCACGGTCGCGATCCAGTCGAGCCCGTAGAACATCGCGAACAGCGGCAGCCCGAAGAAATCGATCCCGAACGCATGCGGCAGATAGATCAGCGACAGCCCGCGCAGCCCGTAGTACCAGAACAGCAGCACGCGGTTGTCGTAACGGTCGGACAGCCAGCCCGACAGCGTCGTGCCGAACAGGTCGAACACCCCCATCGCCGCAAGCAGCGATGCGCCCTGCACTTCGGTCATCCCGTAGTCGCTGCACATCGCGATCAGGTGCGTGCCGACGTAGCCGTTGGTGCTCGCGCCGCAGATGAAGAAGCTGAAGAACAGCAGCCAGAAGTCGCGCGAACGGCTCGCCATCAGCAGCGTGCGGAACGCGACCGCGAGCGGGTTCTCCTTCGTCGCGTCGGGCGCGGGCGGCGCGTCGGCCGGCTCGCCGTACGGGCGCAGCTTCACGTCGGCCGGCCGCTCGGGCAACAGGAACGCCACCAGCGGAATCACTATCGCGGCCGCCACCGCGACGACCAGCACGACCGGCCGCCAGCCGTGGCGCTGCGCGATCGCCGCGAGCATCGGCAGGAACACGAGCTGGCCGGTGGCCGTGCTCGCGGTCAGGATCCCCATCACGAGGCCGCGCCGTGCATGGAACCAGCGCGTGACGAAGGTCGCGGACAGCGTCAGCGCGACGACGCCCGTCGAGCAGCCGACCATCAGCCCCCAGATCACCACCATCTGCCAGCTCTGCGTCATCATCGACGACAGCGCGACGCCCGCGCTCATCGTCACCAGCGCGGTGAGGATCGTCGGGCGCAGCCCGAAGCGCTGCATCGCGGCGGCCGCGAACGGGCCCGTCAGGCCGTACAGCGCGATGTTCACCGAGATCGCCAGCGAAATCGCCGCCCGGCTCCAGCCGAGCTCGCGCTCGAGCGGCACCATCAGCACGCTCGGCGTCGCACGCGTGCCGGCTGCCGCCAGCAGGATCAGGAATACCACCGCCGCCGCGAGCCATCCGTAGTGGAAGCGCCCGCTGATTCGTGTCACTGCCCAGTTCATCTTCGCGTTCTCCAGTTGGCGGCTCCGGCGCCATCGCACCTGCTCCGCCCCGATCAGGCCACCTCCGCCGCGCATTGCAACGTCGGCTGACCCGGGCCGACGCTTGGCATTCGTCTGTCGATCCGGCGCGATTGTTACCGACCGGTCACAAGTGTGTTGCGATCGTAGTTACCAGTCGGTAACATGTCAAGCAATTCATCACGTAGTCGAGGGTCATCATGTCGGGCATCGAGATCGACAAACCGCCGGCGCGGCGTACGCGCCGGCCGATCGACGGCGCCACCGCACAGGAGCACCTGCTGCGTGCCGCCGAGGAGCTGTTTTACAGGGAAGGCGTGCGAACGGTGGGCGTCGAGGCGGTCGTGGAGCGCGCGGGCGTCAACAAGATGAGCCTGTACCGCCAGTTCTCGTCGAAGGACGAGCTGATCCTCGCGTATCTCGAACGGATGGACGCATGCTTCTTCGAGCGGCTCGACACGAGCGCCGCGAAGCACCCGGGGCAGCCGAAGGCGCAGTTGATCCAGTATTTCGTCGATCTTGCCGAGCGCGCGACGCAGAAGGACTATCGCGGCTGCCCGTTCGTCAACGTGGCCGCCGAATTCCCGGATGCGTCGCACCCGGCGCGCGAGCGCGTCGCGCAAAACAAGGAACAGTTGATGAAACGGCTCGTCTCGCTATGCGAAGGCGCCGGCGCGCGGCAGCCGAAGGCGCTGGCCGACGCGCTTGCGCTGGTGGTCGAAGGCATCTATGCGGCGAGCCAGACGTACCGGCACGGCGAAACGCCGATCGGCGCCGCGCCCGCGCTCGTCACGCAGTTGATCGAAGCCGCCTGCGCTTGACGCGGCGCATGCGCCGGCGCGCGGCGCGCCCGCTACAATGCGGCCCTCGCCGTTCTTCCGCCCGACTGGTTTCACGATGACCGACACCCGCCCCGAATCGCACGACGACATCCTCGCCGCCACCCGGCACTGGCTCGCGCGCGCGGTGATCGGGCTCAATCTGTGCCCGTTCGCGAAAAGCGTCTACGTGAAGGAACAGGTGCGCTACGCGATCAGCGACGCGACGACGCTGGAAGATGCGCTCGCCGAACTCGAGACCGAGCTGCGCGCGCTCGATGCGGCGGACCCGCGGCAGGTCGATACGACGCTGCTGATCTTCCCGCATGCGTTTGCCGATTTCGTCGATTACAACGACGCACTGTTCTTTGCCGAACGGCTGGTGCAGCAGTTGCGGCTCGACGGCGTGCTGCAGATCGCGAGCTTCCACCCGCAATACCGATTCGAAGGCACCGCGCCCGACGACATCGAGAACTACACGAACCGCGCGCCGTACCCGATCCTGCATCTGCTGCGCGAGGACAGCATCGCACGCGCGGTCGACGCGTTTCCCGACGCGTCCGCGATCTACGAAAAGAATCAGGAAACGCTGCGCCGCCTCGGCCATGACGGCTGGCGCGAATGGATGCGCAGGCCGGGCGACGACGTCTGACGCGCCGCGCGGGCCGTGCGTCAGCCTTCGGCCGGCTCGGCGGCCTCGCCGCCTGCTCCCGCGGCTTGCGCCACGAAGAAGCGCTCGTTCAGTTCGGCAAGGCCGAACATCCCGAGGATCTCGTTCAACCGCTCGCCGGGCCGCCGGCGCGGCAGGTTCTTGTACTGCGCGATGATCAGCTCGTTCTTCATCGAATGCTCCCAGCCGACCAGTTCGGTCACGCTGACCTGGTAGCCGTGCGCCTCGAGCTGCAGGCAGCGCAGCACGTTGGTGATCTGGCTGCCGAATTCGCGCGTATGCAGCGGATGCCGCCACACCTCGGTCAGCGCGTTCGCGAGCGACTTGCCCTTGTTCTTGCGCAGCACGCCCGCGACTTCCGCCTGGCAGCACGGCACCAGCACGATGTGCTGCGCGCGCTTCGCGAGCGCGAAGCGGATCGCGTCGTCGGTCGCCGTGTCGCATGCATGCAGCGCGGTGACGACGTCGACGGTTTCGGGCAGCCGCGGCGACGTGATCGAGTCGGCGACCGACAGGTTCAGGAACGACATGCCGCCGAACCCGAGCCGCGCGGCCAGCTCGGTCGAGCGCGTGACGAGCTCCTCGCGCGTCTCGATCCCGTACACGTGCGACGCGAACGCCGGCGTGCCGTGCCCCGGCTGCTGCTTGAAGAACAGGTCGTACAGGATGAAGCCGAGATACGACTTGCCGGCACCGTGATCGACGAGCGTCACGTTGCCTTGGTCGGCCTGCACGCCGGCGAGCAGCGGCTCGATGAACTGGAACAGGTGGTAGACCTGCTTCAGCTTGCGGCGGCTGTCCTGGTTCAGCTTCCCGTCGCGGGTGAGGATGTGCAGTTCCTTCAGCAGCTCGACGGACTGCTCCGGACGGATTTCGTGGGTCTTGTTCGACATCGTGATGCGGCGCCGGGCCACGGTCGGTCGACCACGGCCCGGCGGCGGGAATTCGTGAGGAATGGCGACAGTTTACCGAAAATGCGCGGTCAGGCTCGTGCGCCGAGCCGCCACAGCGACGTGACTTCGGCGCGGCGTGCCGCGTGCAGCGGATCGTCGGCGTCCGTCGACTTCGGGTGGGCGGGGCGGATGTCGTCGCGGCCGAGCACGACGAGGCCGGCTTCGTCGATCCATTGCAGCAGCGTTTCGCGCGGCCGCAGGCCGAGATGCTCGGCGAAATCGGACAGGATCAGCCAGCCCTCGCCGCCCGGCTCGAGATGCGCGGCGAGCCCCGCGAGGAAGCCGCGCAACATGCGGCTGTCGGGGTCGTAGACCGCGTATTCGATCGGCGCGCTCGGCCGGGCCGGCACCCACGGCGGGTTGCAGACGACGAGCGGCGCGCGGCCGGGCGGAAACAGGTCGGCTTCGACGACGTCGACCTGGCTCGCATGGCCGAGCCGCGCGACGTTCTCGCGTGCGCACGCCAGCGCACGCGGATCCTGGTCGGTCGCGACGACGCGCTCGACGCCGCGCGACGCAAGCACGGCCGCCAGCACGCCGGTGCCGGTGCCGATGTCGAACGCGAGCGATGTCGCCGGCAGCGGCGCGCGCGCGACGAGGTCGACGTATTCGCCGCGCACCGGCGAGAACACGCCATAGTGCGGGTGGATCGGCGCGCCGCCGAGCGCCGGAATCGGTACGCCCTTCTTGCGCCACTCATGCGCGCCGACGAGACCGAGCAGTTCGCGCAGCGACACGACCGACGGCGCGCCGCCGGGGCCATACGCCTCCTCGCAGGCGGCACGCACGTCGGGCGCACGGCGCAGCGGGATCGTGTAGTCGGCGTCGAGCGGGATCAGCAGCATCCCGAGCGTGCGCGCACGCTGCGACTGCGCGAGACGATGCAGGTTGAATGCGTCGACGCCGGCCGCGGCTTTCGCCTTCTTCGGCTTGCGCTCGACACGGCGCGCCATCGCCTGCACGAGCTGGCGCGCATTCTGGAAATCACCCTGCCAGACGAGCGCGGTGCCCTCGCAAGCAAGGCGGTAAGCCGCGTCGGCGGCAAGACGATCGTCGGCGGGCACCGCACGCTTGGGCGGCGGCACGCCGGCTTCGGAGCGCCAGCGCACGGCATGATCGGCGCCGTCGGCGTCGGTCCAGTGGAAAACGGGGAAATCGGTCACGCGAACTCGGTTACGGTTGGCATCGATGGCGGCGGGAATTCACCGCGCGGACCACACCATACCGCGCTTTGCCCGGACCGGCAAAACAGGCGCCGCGACACCCGCCCGAAAGCATGCGTCGCGGCGCGATCGACCGTCAGGCGAGATCGATGGCTTCCGCGCCGGGCGCATCGCGCTTGACGGCCGCGATGCCGTTCTCGCGGCCCTGCACGCTCTTGTAAGTTTCGCTCGTGCCGATGACCTGATGGTTGGCCGCCTTCAGGTTGAACATCGGCTCGCCGTTGTGGGCGAGCTTGCGCTCATAGCGCTCGTCCAGCGGCGCATTTTCCCGCACGGATGCGATCCCGTTTTTCGCGCTGCCCTTCTCTTCGTACCGCTCGCTCGCGAGAATGATCTCGCCGTTCGCCGACTTCAGGTGGAAGTAGTACTGACCGTTCGTGGCTTTCTTGATCTCGAATTTTGCCGCCATGGTTTGCTCCTGGAAGAATGTCCGGCCCTCGGACATCGGCAAGTGTAGGGGCAACGCCCGCAAAAATCGACCTCACGCGACGATAAGCATTGAAGACCGTCAAATCGTCAATTTTCGTTGACATTTGAGCGACGTTACCGGAAACCGCATGGCCTACCCGCCCCACCCCGGCATGACCGGCATGCGCAGCGTGCCCGCGTCGTTGAAGCGCACGGTGCCGATCACGCCGCCGGCGAGTCGGCCGCGCAGCGCATACGGCAGTTCGCCGTTCGCGGCCGCGCCGGGCAGGTTCCACGCCTGCCGCGCGGCGGCGAAGGCGGACACGGACACCGGCACGTCGAGTACCGCTTCGCCGAAACGCGGCACGGTGCCCGCGCGATCGCTGACGCCGCTCGCGAACGGCGTGCCGTTCAGGTCGAGCGACACCGAGATGCCGTCGTACTCGATCGGCGCATCGTTCGGGTTCTGCACGCGCAGCTTCAGGTTGAAGCGCATCTCGAGCCCCTGCCCGACGAGCGGGTCGAGCCCCGCGACCGACACGCGCACGGGGTCGCGCGTCAGCCCCGCGCAACCGCCGAGCAGCAGCAGCACGGCGGCGAACAGCATCGGCACGGCGCGCAGCGGCGCGAAACGGAACAGGGTACGTGGCATGGAAGGGCCTCCTCGCGGCGATCGGTGAGCGGGTCGTCGATGCATTGTACCGAGCGTGCCGCTCCACGCCGGATTTCGTAGTTTTCGCGGCAGCCCAAGATCGTTAATAGATTAAAACTACGAAATCATCAGCTAAACGGAAAGCGAATTAATGACTTCCAGCATTCAATGAAGCGCGGAGAATTCAATAGATGCTCTTTCTAAATTTTTCGTTTCCTTTACCCAAAACCATCAAGTATATTTACGCATCCTTGGAGCAAGCCGACAAACCTTGAAGCCGCATGACGGCGCATTTACGGAATGGCAACCCGCCTTCCTTCCGTCCTGCGGCCTGGCCCGGCCAGCCCCGTAGGTCGTCGGTTCAAAGGGATTGCGCGCCCCGCCGGGCGCGCGGCCCGGTGTCGTGCGCGCGAAATCAATTCAGTACAACACGCGTCCGGCCATTTTGAACTGGCAAGTTAACCAATATCCGGAAATCCAGAGGGGGCAGTAAACCATGATTACCTTCACGTAGTCGGCTACCGTCTTTTCGAATAATCCGTCATTGCCATTTTTTCGCCGTTGATTAACGGCGAGGGGAAGGTTTTTGCCGGCGTTTTCGCAGCACTGAACGATTCCTTCAACAATCGAGGTTTCAGTCATGTCGATCCATATTCGCAAGATGCGTTATCTGCCGCTCGTCGCCGCACTGGCACTCGCCGGGTGCGGCGGCGACGACGGCGGTGCGGGCTCCGCTTCCGCGCTCAGCTCCGCCGGCACGCCGCATTCAGGCTCGTCGCCCGCCGTCACCGCGCCGCCGAGCGCATCGAACGTCGACAAGAGCGTATCGCCTGTCGAATTGCCGGACACCGTGGTGCCCGTGAACTACCGGCTGTGGTTCCGCCCGAACGACGCGCTGAACGCGTTCGACGGCCGCGCCGACGTCGAAATCAAGGTGCTGAAGCCGGTCAACAACATCGTGATCGCCGGCCACCGGATCAAGTTCACGAACGGCCGCATCACGCTGCAGCCGGGCAATATCCAGCTGATTGCGACGCCGCAGGACAAGGGTGACTTCTATCAGTTGCGGCCCGTGAGCGGCACGATCTCGCCGGGCACCTATTCGCTGCACATGGAGTGGTCGGGCATCATCAACTTCAAGTCGTACGACGATCCGGGCACGAAGACGGGCGGCAGCTGCGGCGACGATCCGTATCCGGGCTGCTCGGCCGCGGAAGGCGTGTTCCGCGTCGACCTGAAGGGCACCGACGGCAAGACGAGCGGCGCGATCCTGACGCAGGGCGAAACCAACCTGGCGCGCCAGTGGTTCCCGGGCTGGGACGAGCCGGCCTTCCGCCCGACCTATGAAGTGACGGCCGAAGTGCCGTCGAGCTGGCGCGTCGTGTCGAACGCGGCCGAAAAGCCGTCGACCAACGTCGGCGGCGGCTACAAGCTCGTGCAGTTCGAGAAGACCCCGCCGATGCCGTCGTACCTGCTGTTCTTCGGCGGCGGCATGTTCGACACCTACGAGGACGATTTCACGAGCCCGCTGCCGGGCGGCAAGGGCGGCCTGCACCTGCGCGTGTTCACGCCGCCGGGCATGAGCGAGTGGGCGAAGCCGGCGATGGACCGCACCAAGCAGGCGCTCGACTTCTACTACCGCTACACGGGCATCGCGCTGCCGCTCACGAAGTTCGACACGGTGGCCGCGAACGACGCGTTCAAGGACCAGAAGGACCTGAACTTCGGCGGGATGGAGAACTGGGGGTCGATCCTCGAGTTCGCCGACGACATCCTGCCGCAGCCGGGCCAGCCGATGTCGCACTACGGCAACGAGGTGCTGACGCACGAAGTCGCGCACCAGTGGTTCGGCGATCTCGTCACGACCGACTGGTGGGACAACGTGTGGCTCAACGAATCGTTCGCGACGTTCTTCGAAACGAAGACCACGATCCAGTTCTTCCCCGACGAGTTCAGCTGGCTCGACCAGGTGAAGAACAAGTACCGCGTGATCAATCGTGACATCGGCCCGAACGCATTCCCGGTCGCGCCGAACTTCAACGGCTGGGCGTCGAACGACTTCGTGCTGAGCGCCAGCGCGTTCACGTACGACAAGGGCGGTCACGTGCTGAAGACGCTCGAGAACTATCTCGGCGAGCAGACGCTGCGCAAGGGTCTGCAGCAGTACCTGGTCGACTACTCGTTCGGCAACGGTACGCCGAAGCGCCTGTGGGATGCCCTGTCGAAGGAAAGCGGCCAGGCGGTCGGCCCGATCGGCGACAGCTACGTGCGTCAGACCGGCGTGCCGCTGATCTCGCTCGACACGCAGTGCGACCTGACGAAGAACCAGACCATCGTCACGCTGAAACAGCAGCCGTTCCCGAACAAGAACGCGTATCCGGGCCTGCAGTGGACGGTGCCGATCACGCTCGCGTACGGCCAGGGTCTCGCGAAACGCACGACGCTCGCGCTGAAGGACACGCAGACGCAGACGCGGATCGACGGCTGCACGGGCGTGGTCGCCGACCCGAGCGGTCTCGACTACTACGTCGTGAACTACAGCGACGCGGCCTGGAGCGGGCTGCTCACGCAGGTCAACGGCTCGACCGATCCGGTACTGCTGGCGAACCTGAAAAGCGAAGCCGCGCTGCTCGTCGCGAACAATCTCGCGCCGGCTTCGCGCTCGACGTCGATCGGCTCGGTCGCTTCGCCGGCCGCGATGAAGCTGCGCCAGACGCCGACCTTCGGCGGCGTGGAGCTGACGACGAAGGAACGCCCGGCACTGCAATACCAGGGCATCTTCAAGCCGCGCAAGTTAGTGACGCAGTAACGGTGCGCAGCCGTCCGGCGCCGCGCAGCCTGCGGCGCCGGACGGCGTACCGGCTTCTCCGACCTTTGACGGGCCTCGCATGCGAGGCCCTTTTTTCGTCCGCCCGACGCACGCGCGACCGCGCCGCGGCGCCGATGCGTCGCTAGCGGTCGTCGCGACGCCGGAATGCCCACCAGGCGGCGAGCGCGGTGAAGCCCGCGACGAGCAGCACCATCAGCCAGAAGCCGTGCTTGTTTTCCGAGAACGGCACGCCGCCGACGTTCATCCCGAAGAAGCCGGCAACGATGTTGATCGGCAATGCGATCACGGTCACGAGCGTCAGCGTGAACAGCGTCCGGTTGTTCTGCTCGTCGAGACGCGAGCCGATCTCTTCCTGCAGCAGCTTGATCCGCTCGTTGAGCCCCGCCAGGTCGGCGAGCACGAGCGAGAACTCTTCGGTCGATTCGCGCAGCTCCTGCACGTCTTCCAGGTGCAGCCACGCGGGCGGCTTCGCGAGCAGCCGGAAGATCGACCCGGGTTCCGGCGCGAGCATGCGCTGCAGGCGCGTCAGCGTGCGGCGCATCGCGCCGAGCTCGATACGGCTCGACGTGAGCCGCTGCGACAGGAAGCGATCCTCGATGCGGTCGACGTCGACGCTCGTGCGCCGCATGATCTGGATCAGCAGGTCGGCCTGGTCGCGCAGCAGGTGCACGAGCAGTTCGGCGGGCGACCTGAACCGCTCGCCGTCGCGCACGCACGCGCGCAGCGTGTCCACCGAGCGCAGCGGCTTGAGCCGCGCCGTCACCATGATGCGCTGCTCGACGTGGACGAACAGCGTCGCGATCTCCGACGGCGTCAGCTCGAGGTTGAACATCACGTCGTTGACGACCGCGCGCAGCGCGCCGTCTTCCTGCTCGATGCGCGTCGAACGCGACCCCTCGTGGAGAAATTCGAAGAAACTGTCGGGCAGCCCGAGATGGGTGCGCATCCAGCGCTCGCTCGCGCCATGCGCGAGATTGAAATGCAGCCAGACGAAATCGCCCGACGCGCCTGTGCCGTGTTCGCGGCACGTGCGCAGCCACGCGGCGGCCGCGTCGGCGTCGAGCGTCGCGCCGGCGCCGCCGGGCACGAAGCGGAAGCCGCACACCATGCCGGACGTATCGGCGCCGTAAGTCTGTACGATCAGGTCCATCGTGTCGAAGGTCGTGCGGCGCGCGACGCGCCGCACATCGCGGGTCGCGGGCCCGCGCCGGGAAAGGAATGGAGACGTATGCCCGACGGGCGTGACGCGCTCGTGACAGCATCAGGCCGCATCATACCGGCAGCTTGCTCGCCCCCAAAAGCAACGCGCCGCCCAACGGGCGGCGCGGACCAAGCGCGGCGGCAGGCGCAACGCGCGTTACTGCCGCGTCTCCGACTGTGCGGCGCTCGGGCACGCGGGGTCCTTGCCCCAGTGGCCGTCACACACACGCCAGCGGCACAGCTGATCTTCGAAGAAGCCGCGCTCCGAACATTCCTTCACGCGCGACGCGAGCGAGCCGGACGTCGCGGCCGTCTTGGTCGGCACGGCCTGGCCCTTCTGCGCGGCGAGCTTCTTGTCGGCCGGCTTCGTGCGCGCGACGAGCGCCGCGAGCAGGTCGGCATCCGGATCGTC
Organism: Burkholderia sp. YHN3-13; assembly: GCF_055810675.1. Lineage (NCBI taxonomy): Bacteria > Pseudomonadati > Pseudomonadota > Betaproteobacteria > Burkholderiales > Burkholderiaceae > Burkholderia > Burkholderia sp. YHN3-13. The sequence goes on from NZ_JBVVNQ010000013.1 coordinate 54,675, forward strand.
CTTCCCGGCCGCCTTCGCGGTACGGGTCGCGGCCGCGTCGCGGCGCTTCTTCGCCTGCGCGAGCTCCGCCTCCTGTTCCTTGCGATGCTTGCGGGCCTCGGCCTTGGTGTCGGCCTTGCCGTGCGCCGCGACCTTCGTGCTCTTCGTGGCGTCGGCCTTCGCGGTCTTCGTCGTCGCGGCTGCTGCGGCCGTGGCGGCTGCAGCCGCGCCGGCCGTGGCTGCGCCCGATGCGTCGTCGGCGCCATTGGCCAGTGCGCGCGACAGACGGCTGCCGTCAGCGGCGGACGCGGACGATGCGGAGGCAACGGCCTGGGATGCCGAATCGTCGTTGACGATCGTGGCCGGTTGCACGGCGGACGCGGCGGATGCGCCATTCTGCGCGACTTGCGCGACGGCGTTGCTGGCCGGTACGGCCTTGGCCGGCGCGGCGGCCGCGGGCTCGGCGGCGACCGTCACGGCGGCGACCGGTTCGCCCGAGTGCTGCTGCATGCGCCACGCACCCCAGCCGCCGACGGCAACCACCAGTGCGACGACGGCGGCGATCGGCGCCTTCAGCGAACGGCGCGGCGGTTCGGCGGGCGGCGTGACACGTCCTTCCAGATTCGCGAGAATGCGCGACTGCTGAGGTCCTCCCTCGCCTGCCGGTTTAGTATCGGACAGCAGGCTGGGCGGAGTTTTCGAATTTGAATTTTCCGGCGCACTCATTCAGCGTCTCATTGAATCCTGGTTTAATTCACCGCGATAATATAGCCCGGCCTCTCGAAGCAGCCTGATTCTAAGAGCAAGCATTGCAAAACACAATCAATTCCAATTTCCGGGGATTTCCTTGATTGCCGTCGCACTCGTCGCCTATTTCGCCCTTGCCGTTGCGGTTGCGGCACTGTTGCTTTTACCGGGTATCCGCGCGACCGTTTTCGAATCCGTCGCCCAGTTTCACGGCCGTCTTACGCGCCGTGCGAACGATCGCGCCGCGCGCACGCGGAGTCAGATTGTTAAATCGGCAAGCGTTACGCGCGGCGCATTAAACGATGTGCAAAATTTACTGGTTCGACGGCGCTTGATGATTATGGTATCGGCAGGTATTCTTGCGACGCCGCCATTGGTCGCCATTGCTTTACGCGGCCGGCAATTGTTCCAGTATGACGACACGGCGCGCGTGCCCGACGAGAAGATCGCCGCGCTGCTGCAGGGCGAGCAGCTCGTACCGCCGCCGCCGCTGCCGCCGGAAGTCTTCGCCACCAAGGAAGTCGAGCAGATACGCCCGGCACTCAAGGATGCGAGCCGCGACTGGAACCTGCTGGACCCGGATTTCCGTACGCGTCTGCTGCTGGTCTACAAGATCATGCACGAACAGCACGGTTATGAGATGGCGCTGCTGGAAGGGTACCGAAGCCCGGAACGGCAGAACCGGCTGGCACAGATGGGCAGCAACGTGACCAACGCGGCGGCCTTCCAGAGTTATCACCAATTCGGGCTGGCGGCCGACAACGCATTCCTGCGCGACGGCAAGCTGGTCATTTCCGAGAAAGATCCCTGGGCGATGCGCGGCTACGAGTTGTACGGCCAGGTCGCCGAGCAAGTCGGCCTGACCTGGGGCGGCCGATGGAAAATGATGGATCTCGGGCACGTGGAATACCATAAACCCGGTTTTAAACTGGGACGCGGCAGCTAGCCAGGGCTGCCGGACAGGAAATAATGAGGGCGGCATGGGGCTTTTAAATATCCCGGCAGGAAACGATACGGGCGACGCAAAAAATCGGGCATTCCGGTGCGCGATTTTTTCCGGCCGCCGCTTCCGTTTTAAATCTCACAGCGTCCTTTCATTAATGCGCGCGCCTTCTCCGATGCCGCGGGCGCATTGATGCCAGCCCCCTTCATCCCGTTTGACAGCATGGCGACACATCGCGGCGCCACCCTTGCCGCTCGGCGCGCCTGCGTCGCCTCACCGAATCGCACCGGAACCTGAACGTCCTATGCAACGCATCCTCAACGTGCTGACTCATCCGCGTACGCTCTCGATTGTCGGGATCGTCGCGCTAGCGGCGATTCTCTTCATCGTCGCCGACATGCTGCAGCTGCCGCTCCTGTGGGCGGCGATCGCGTTCGCGGCGATCCTCGCGCTGTGGCTCGTCGTCGCGCTGTGGCGCCGCTGGCGCGTGAAGCGCGCGAACCAGCAGCTCGGCCAGGTGCTCGAGGAGCAGGCGGAAACCGGCAAGATCGCCGCGCCCGCCGCCGCCGCGCTCGCCCCCGATTCGAAGACCGCCGACCTCGACGTGCTGCGCACGCGCCTGTCGGATGCGGTGAAGACGATCAAGACGTCGAAGATCGGCCAGGTGTCGGGCGGCTCCGCGCTGTACGAACTGCCGTGGTACATCGTGATCGGCAACCCGGCCGCGGGCAAGAGCAGCGCCGTGCTCAACTCCGGCCTGCAATTCCCGTTCGCGGACAAGAACAGCGCCGTGATCCACGGCATCGGCGGCACGCGCAATTGCGACTGGTTCTTCACGACCGAAGGGATCCTGCTCGACACGGCCGGCCGCTATTCGGTGCACGAGGAAGACCGCAGCGAATGGCTCGGCTTCCTCGGCCTGCTCAAGCGCTATCGCCCGAAGGCGCCGATCAACGGCATCATCGTCACCGCGAGCATCGCCGAACTCACCGGCAACCGCCCCGAATTCGCGATCAACCTCGCGAAAAACCTCCGCCAGCGCGTTCAGGAGCTGACGGAAAAGCTGGAAGTGTTCGCGCCGGTCTACGTGATGTTCACGAAGGCCGACCTGATCACCGGCTTCACCGAATTCTTCAGCAGCAGCGACAAGCACGAGTACGACCGCGTGTGGGGCGCCACCCTGCCCTACGAGCCCGACGACAAGCGCGACGTGGTCGCGCAGTTCGATACGCACTTCGAGGAACTCTACGAGGGGCTGAAGGAGATCAGCGTCGCGCAGCTGTCGCTGTCGCGCGGCAACCAGCTGTCGCCGGGCCAGCTGAGCTTCCCGCTCGAATTCTCGACGATCAAGCCGTCGCTGCGCGCGTTCCTCGCGACACTGTTCGAGAACAACCCGTTCCAGTACAAGCCGATCTTCCGCGGCTTCTACTTCACCAGCGCCCTGCAGGAAGGCGAAACCAACAGCGCGGCCGCGCAGCGCATCGCGCACCGCTTCGGCCTCGACGGAAACGCGCTGCCGAAGCCGCACAGCGCCTTCTCGAAGAACGGCTTCTTCCTGCGCGACCTGTTCTCGAAGGTGATCTTCGCCGACCGCCAGACGGTGCGCCAGTTCGCGAGCCCGACCAAGACGCGGCTGCGCTACGCCACCTTCTTCGGCTTCGTCGCGGCGCTCGCGCTCGCGCTCGGCGGCTGGACCTGGTCCACGATCGGCAACCAGCAACTCGTGTCGAACGTGCAGGCCGACCTCGACAACGTCACGCGCCTGCAACAGGGCCGCAACGACCTGCAGTCGCGCCTGCAGGCGATGGACATCCTCGAAGACCGGATCGAGCAGCTCGAGCAGTTCCGCCGCGACAAGCCGCTGTCGGTGTCGCTCGGCCTGTACCAGGGCGACCGTCTCGAGCAGCACCTGCTGACCGAGTACTACAACGGCGTGCGCCAGATCCTGCTGGCTCCGGTGTCGCAGAACCTCGCGTCGTTCATGAAGGACGTGAACGCGCACCCCGAACAGCTCGTGCCGATGACGCGCCCGCCCGAATCGGGCGCCGTGCAGGGCGGCACGCTGCCGGTCTCGACCAACGCGGCAGGCGCCGCGCCGCAGGCCGGTGCCGCACTGGCCGCGTCCGGCCCCGCGCCGGCCGCCGCGCAACAGCCCGCCGCACCGCAGGGCGGCCTCTACAGCGACGCGTCGCCGACCAACGTGCAGGACGCGTACAACGCGCTGAAGACGTACCTGATGCTGTCCGACAAGCGCCACGTCGAGCAGGCGCACCTGACCGACCAGCTCGCCCGCTTCTGGCGCGGCTGGCTCGAGACGAATCGCGGCAACATGCCGCGCGACGAGATGATCAAGAGCGCCGAGCGCATGATCTCGTTCTACCTGTCCCGCGTGAACGACGACGACTGGCCGATGATCGACGCGAACCTCGCGCTCGTCGACCAGACCCGCGAGAACCTGCGCCGCGTCGTGCGCGGCATGCCGGCCCGCCAGCGCGTCTACGAGGAAATCAAGGCGCGCGCGTCGACCCGCTTCGCGCCGATGACCATCGCGCGCATCGTCGGCGACGGCAACCAGTCCCTCGTGGCGGGCAGCTACGCGATTCCGGGCACGTTCACGCGCGAAGCGTGGTTCGACTACGTGCAGCCGGCGATCCGCGACGCGGCGACCAAGGAGCTGCAGGCGAAGGACTGGGTGCTGAACACGTCGACGCAGGACGACCTGACGCTCGAGGGCAGCCCCGAGCAGATCCAGAAGACGCTCGTCGGCATGTACAAGACCGAGTACGCGCAGCACTGGCAGAAGTTCATGCAGGGCATCGCGGTGCAGGGCTTCAGCAGCTTCGGCCAGGCCGTCGACGGGATGAACCGCCTCGGCGACCCGCAGGATTCGCCGATCCGCAAGATCCTCGAGACCGCGTACGACCAGACGTCGTGGGACAACCCGTCGCTCGCGAATGTGGCCATCAAGAAGGCGCAGACGGGCGTGGTGAACTGGGTCAAGCAGCTGTTCACGCGCTCGCAGGCCGGCCAGGTGGCGGCGGCCAACATCGACATCAACGGGAATCCGGCCGAGGTGCCGATGGGTCCGATCGGCCAAGAGTTCATCGGGCTCGCGCGGATCGTCGCGACGCATGACGGCACGTCGATGCTCAAGGGTTACATGGATTCGCTGTCGAAGGTCCGTACCCGCTTCAACGTGATCAAGAACCAGGGCGACCCGGGCCCGGGCGCGCGCCAGCTGATGCAGCAGACGCTCGACGGCAACGGTTCGGAGCTCGCCGATTCGCTGAAGCTCGTCGACGAGCAGATGCTGACGGGCCTCACCGATTCGCAACGCAAGTCGCTGCGCCCGCTGCTCGTGCGGCCGCTGATGCAGGCGTTCGCGGTCGTGATCCAGCCGGCCAGCGCCGAAGTCAACAAGGTGTGGAACGCGCAGGTCTACCAGCCGTTCCAGAACTCGCTCGCGACGAAGTACCCGTTCGCGGCGAACGCCAAGGTCGAGGCCGGCGCCGGCGAGATCGCGCAGGTGTTCGGTCCGGACGGCTCGATCGCGAAGTTCGTCGGCACGACGCTCGGGCCGCTCGCGGTACGCCGCGGCGACACGCTCGCCGCCCGCACGTGGGGCGACATGGGCATCGGGCTCACGCCGGACTTCACGAACGGCTTCGCACGCTGGGTCGCACCGCTCGCGGGCGGCGCCGCCGGCAGCGCGGCCGCGTCGTCCGAGCCGCAGACCGTGTTCCAGATCCTGCCGCAGCCGAGCACGGGCACGACGGAATACACGATCGCGATCGACGGCCAGCAACTGCGCTACCGCAACACGCCGCCGCAGTGGACCAACTTCGTCTGGCCGAACCCGCAGGGCTCGCCGGGCGCGACGCTGTCCGCGACGACCTTCGACGGCCGCACGGTGCAGCTCGTCAACGAGCCGGGCCGCTACGGTCTCGAGAAGCTGATCAACTCGGCGCAGCGCAAGCGCCGCCCGGACGGCACCTTCGACCTGACGTGGGCGCAGGGCAGCGTGAACGTGTCGGTAACGATGCGCATCATCAGCACGTCTCAACCGTCCGGCGGCGGCGGTGACCAGCCGCAGCAGCAGAGCCTGCGCGGCCTGCAGCTGCCGTCGTCGGTCGCCGACGCGAGCGCGGGCGCGGCGCTGAACGCAACGCAGTCCGCCGGCACGGGCACGCCGGCCGTCGCGCCGGCCGTCGCGGCCGCCAACGCAACGCATGCACAGGGGGCGCAATGACGCAAACCGTTCAGGCGCAAATCGCCTACTTCGGCAAGATTCCGTCGCGCGGCGACTTCGTCAAGAGCGCACACAATCCGCAGCTGCTGCAGACGCTCGATCGCTGGATCGCGCAGGCGCTCGAGCTGCTTGCGGAAGATCCGCGCTGGAAGATCGTCTACGAGGATGCGAAGCCGATGCATTTCGCGTTCATCGGCTCGCGCAGCAAGCTCGCGATCGCGGGCCACATGGTGGCGAGCCACGACGTGTCGATGCGCCGCTTCCCGTTCCTCGGCGCGACCGCGCTCGAGGTCGACCGGCCGCTCGCATTCCTCGCGCGCAGCCCGCTCGCGTTCGCGCGGCTGTGGTCGCGCGTGGCGGCGCAGATGCCGGCGCTGCTCGCGAAGGAGGAGCCGCCCGGCGCGCTGCAGGCGCTCGGCGACACGCAGGTGCCGATCGATGTCGGCGGCCCCGGCACGTCGCACGACGGTACCTTCAACGATTTCGTCGAACATCAGTCGCTGTACGGCCTGCAGCAGATGCTGCTCGAAAGCGGCCATCCGGTGCGGCTGCGCGGCGCGATGCTCGCGCTCGGCTCGCTGCTGCGGCCCGTGATGCAGAGCGGCTCGTCGCACATCGAGCGCGGGCTCACGCTACCGCTGCCCGTGGATCCGTTCTACCGCAGCCTCGTCGCCGCGTTCTGGCTCGAACTCATCACGCCGTTCGTCGCGCAGGCCGACTTCGAGCTCGCGATCTTCATCGGCACGATCGCCGAACGCGAACGGCTGATCATCGGCTTCAACGGCGCGTCTTCCAAGACGCTGCTGAGCGTGGTCGACCCGCAGACCTATGCCGCCCACAACATCGACATCGACGATCCCGAGTGGATCGACGCCCATGCGCAAAACGATCAGCAGATCAGCAAGCTCGTCAGCTACCTCGACCAACCGCAACTCTCGCTGCGCGTCGCCATCGACGCGTTCCGCGAAGCGTTCATCGGAGGCTGACGGGATGCATCGCACGATTCACGCCCGGCGCGCCCGTCTTTCGGCCGCCCTCTCGCCCGCCCTCGCCGCCCTCTTCGCCGCCGGCCTCGTCGCGAGCGGCGCGGCCTTCGCGCAGAACACCGGCGCCACCGTCACGCCGGTCGGCAACGGCACGGTCGCGACGACCGCGCTGCCGTCGTCGAACCCGAGCGCCGGCACCGCGTCCGGCACGGTGGTGCGCGGCACGGCCGGCACGATCACGCCGCCGCCCGCGAACGCGGCGCCCGGCCAGGTCGTCGTCGGCGGCAAGGTGCCCGACGAGGCGACCAAGGCCGCCGTGCTGCAGAAGCTGCGCGATACCTACGGCACGACGAACGTCGTCGACCAGATCGAGGTCGGCGACGTCGCGACGCCGCCGAACTGGAGCGCCAACGTGCAGAAGCTGCTCGGCGCGCAACTCAAGCAGATCAGCAAGGGGCAGTTGAAGATCAACGGCACGCAGATCGAGATGAAGGGCGAGGTGCACAACGAGGCGCAGCGCCAGCAGCTCGCCAGCGACATGGCGAACACGCTGAACCCGACGTACACGATCAAGAACGGGTTGCGCGTGTCGGCGTCCGAGCAGGGCGTGCTCGACCAGACGCTCGCCAATCGCACGATCGAGTTCGAGACCGGCAGCGCGACGCTGACGCCGCAGGGCCGGCTGATCCTCGACCAGATGGCGGCCGCGCTCGCGAAGATGCAGAACCGCACGGTCGACATCATCGGCCACACCGACAACTCGGGGAACCGGACGTCGAACATCGCGCTGAGCCAGGCGCGCGCGGATGCGGTGAAGGGTTACCTGATCACGAAGAACATTCCGCCGCAGCAGATGACGACGACGGGCGTCGGGCCGGATCAGCCGATCGCGCCGAACGATACGGCCGACGGGCGGGCGAGGAATCGGCGGATCGAGTTCCGGGTGGGGCAGTAAGTTTGCGGGAGGCGACTCACGATGAGCCGCCCCGGTGTGGCGGGGTGTCGGCGATAGATAATTGCGCGCCGCTGAGTGACGTCAATGCGTGGGCGGCGTCCGCTGGTAGCTTTTCGCCCATTGCTGGCTCTGCCTGCTCGCCTGCTCGACCCGTTCGGCGGTGAGATCGTCGCTCTTGCGCTGCTTATCTTCCTTCACGTAGTCGGTCTTTCCAAACACGTCCTTGTCCCGTGTCCTGAAGTACAGTGAAGGCGCGAGCACGTGATCTTGCCAACTCGTCAGCAACGTATCGTGGACGAGCATGTCGAACATCGCCATCACCTCCAACGGAAGCGGGTTCTTCCCCGAATACCCCTGCTCCCAGGCCTTGACCAGCGCAACCTCGTCCTCGTTCAGTTCGACGTGGCGCGCAAACGCAGGCGCGAGGAACAGCGGCGTATAGGTCAGCTTGTTGTTGAACGACTGCATGAAGCGGCGCTGCTGTTGGACCTCGTATTCCGGCCGCATCTTCTCCCACTTGCCGGTCATCTCCTTCGCCTCCTTGTCGAGGCGCTGCCAGACCGTCGTATAGTTGCTCGGCGGGACGTCACTCCACAGGTCGTTGTAACGCTTGTCCGCCGCCTGCTTCGCGAGCTTCAGCTTTTGAATTTCGGGCGAATCCATCCGCTGGCGGCCCATCATCGCCCAGTCGAGCTTTGCCTTGGCATCGCGCCGGTCGTAGTCGGCTTTTTCGACATCCTTGCGCCACTCGGTCGCCGGATCCGTCACTGAATGACGGAATTCCGGATCCTGATATCGCACGGCGATCCAGCGCAGGAATACCTCCGCATGCGGCAGAAAGTTCACGCCCTGCGTATCAGGGACGACCTTGCGGTACGAAGAACACGCCGATACGGATCGTTGCCCCGCACGGCAGACAATCTCCCTTCGGATAGTTGGCCGTCGCCATCCTGTCGACGGCCATTCGAACGCTCTGCGGCGTAGCATCGTCAGGATCGAGTCGAATAGCGTTTCGATCGTTAGCTCCTGCCATGGCTGTTCTCCTCACGTGGCGGCGGCAACAGCCCCGCCGGAATCGACGGCACCGCGACCGCCTGGAATCGGTTTCGCCCAAGCTCCTTCACAACCGAAGGCGACAGCGCGGCTACCGCCTTCGCGAATGCGCCCGGCTTGCCCTTGCTTGACTGAATGAGTTTCTGCGCCTCCTGGTGCGCGTCGAACCGAGGATTCACCAGAAGCGCGTAATACGCGTATTGCTCGAGGTCGCTGCGATCGGTGAAGCGGTACTTGATCCAGGCTTCCGCAACGGTTCTCGCAATCCGGCGGTGCAACTGGGCATCGTTGTCCTTGTACTTTTCGTCGAGCCGTTTGCCGTACCGTTTCGTCAGGTCACGCGACACGTCGACGATCGGCAATCGCGTACTGCCCAGCATCTCGCCGGGAAATGCCAGTTCGACATGACGATCGGGATAGAAGTGAACTTCGAGAATGCGTGAGCCGATCGAGTCCGGCTCCCTCGTCGGCGGCAATGAAACGTCCGTCTCCGCCTGTTGTTTCTTCACCTGCTCGCCCGGCCGCCAGTCGTCCGCATCGTAATACGTCCACTGAACCTTGAAATCGGTGCCCTTCAGCAAGTAGCAGCAGGCGATGCTGCCCTCCCCTGCCCCAGGTTCGAGATCACCGCCGCCGCGTGCCTTGTTGCCGAACTGGTCGGTGATCGTGAACCGAACGAGGTTGTACGGCAGGTAGTTCAGCGCCTCGGTCGAAATGCTGGTGTAGGTCGGATCCGACTTGCTGCACGCCGCCATGGACACGAACAGCAAGCCTGCCGCAGCGACTCGCAGCGCAGCGGAGAACCGTCCGCGAACGGCGTGTGTACCGCGAAGGCCTGGAACAATCGCGGGGAATTCCGGTGCAGTGTATTGCATGACCAAACGCAGGGACGACACGGATCTCGCTATTGAAGGCGTGCCGATTCAGATTAAGTTTGTCGGATTGCTCGATGCAGTTTCATCCATCATGTCGGAGGAAGCCGGCGAGCTGATAGGAATGGTGCCTTATCTGGGTATGCTCAAAACCAACTTCAAGGATCGCCCTCTCGCCATCCCGGCCAGTGTACAGCGCTGCGTTCATTTCGCCGCAGCGCAAGATCTCATCCCGGGATCGGGCAGCGGGTTGCGGGGGGCTTGGGGGCAGCCACCACCTTGTGAGGGCGACCTCGGCACGCCGCTCACCATGCGCTACGGCGCGTTCCCACGCAAACGGACAACGCCCGGCGACTGCTCGAAATCCTGGATCGACATTTCGAGCTGCGACGGCGGTCCATCCGCCACACCCAGTGAATATGCGGCGGGCACGGAATCGCATCGGCGGTTCGTGATTCGGATATGGCGACTGGTTGCGGATCAAACTTGGTCGCATCCGCCCATGTTATGCAGCTGATCGCCGTAGCGCGGAGCCCGAGAATCGGGCATTCACTGATCGGACGCCTGTTTCAAGTAATCCAGAAGAGTCATCGTTCGTTGCTCCGTCAGCGGCGATCGTCAACGGCGGCGAATCGACCAGAAACAGTGGCGTTCCGAGCACATACGCGCACACGATGAGGACCGCACCGGCGACCAGATTCTCTCCGAGAATTGCGTGGTATCACGCGGATATGAAATTTCGCTTCAAACCGCCGCGAGCATCAGGCTATTCATGAACTCAGAATAACTTTCTTCCCGGTTTTTCGTTCAAGCCTCAATGGCAAATAAACTCGAAAAAAAATCGATCGCACGTAGGCATTTCCAATGATCCAGATCGACATCGGGAACCCAACGAGCGACAAAACAACACCCAGCACATGAGGACCAATGTTCTCACCAAAAACATGGTTCGCACTCAACCCAAATGCCGCAGCAAAAGGCATCGAATAACCAACCACTGAAAGCAAGGATCCTTTCAATGGATTCCGCGAAGTCAATTGGTCAATATAGCCACCCAGCGAATTACGGAAGACCAATTTCCCACCACTTTCATAATAAATTGTATTCACAACCGATTCGCTTTTAGCGGCGCGACGAAAATCCAACAAAACCTTGAACGAGTGCCACCCAATAATAGCAAAGCATACAGCGATCACGGAAACCTTCAAAATTCCAGACATCGGAACATATGATATATAGAACAACCAAAACAATGCGATCATCAACCACGGCCCCAGGTAAAACAGCGAAACAACACCCTCAACCCAGAGCCTTCGAGGCTGCCGATTCATAACATAATGAACAAACAAAACAATCGATATGCAAAACTGAACAACCACCATCGATTTCCACAACAAATCCGCCATCACACCCAACTTGGAAAATACGTAATATATGGCGGCCACAAGCAAACCAATAGCCAACTCTATCGCAGCCAGCTTTCCATGAAAATCTATCGGCGAACCGTCATCGACTGGGTGGCCATCAACATTTGCTTCCATCATCGTCAGATAAAAATCCTCAAAAATCACCGGAAGTGAATCCTCAGGGAAGCATCATCCACTGCGACCCTGAATAATAGACACCATAATCCTTCGGCAGCTTTTCTTCGAGTGTCTTACCGGCCCTCCGCACCATGCCATCGATTTCATCCACGATAGCCTTCGGATTGTGAAATAGCAATTTCACGAATTTCTTCCCACTGGCATCGAACAAATAATCAACAAGCAAACCAACACCCAAAATCAGGACAAATCCACCTATCGCCAGAGCACCTACAGTCACTCCGGTTGCTGCGGCCATGGCAACTATGCCAGCGTTGGCCAAGCTTATTGCAGCACCAACCAATGCCGCCTTGAATGCATCCACCAACAATATTGCGATTAAATCCCTGAAATCCTGATTTGAATCCGAAAACCAGACGATCGTGTCTATACCCGCCCCAATAAAGAATGCGACCAGTGCATTCCCGGAAAAGGATCCCTTGGCTGCATTCCACGCCGCCGCTCCTGCGGATGACAATGATCCAGCCCCTCCGGCTATCGTTGCCAGCTTGGTACCGGGCTGCACTTCCCGCGCATAGCCAACCAATAAAAATCCCAGAGTTTTCCAATCTTCCGGGACGGTGGAGAATGCAAGTACCGTTTCACCGCCACGCTTGATTAAAAAAAATGATCTTTTAAAAAAATCCCTTGCCCAAGGCTCATTTCCATACCAAGCATCCCTGATATACGCACCGATATTTCCGACCTGCATCAGAAGCCAGTTCCTCGATATGACATCGTGAGGATTAGGCTTGAATTCGTAAGGTTTGTCACCCTCTTTGAAGAATCTCAGCACCCAATTTGGCTCCTCCACACCGACATTCCGCTTTACGGAAAACATGTGAACGGAGTATTTTATTTCCCGCCCGTCCGCGGAAACATTTAATGCCTCCCCCGAGAAAACATTGGGCGCACCCGCCATCGTTTTTTTAGATTGGAACGGGCTATTACTCATCAGGCCGGATGAATCACCTTTGGATTGCGCTTGGCGGGCCCGATCCAGAGCGGACATCAAGGACGGTGCCGCAGCAGCTTTTCCCAGGACTCCAGCATCCGAAATCCGGATCAGGTCCTTCGCCCACTCCTTATCGTTGTGGAGCACAATCAGAACCGGCGCTGGTTTATCCTTCGGATCATCCGTACAGCCCTTTGTGCAGTCCATTTTGGCAATCGGATAGTGCCCAAGCACCTTCTCGCCCTGCTTGAGAATCAGACTCCCCTCGAAAGTACGGCCGATCCAGATGTGGCACGGCTCCCCATCTTTGAACGTCGTCTTGCCGACATTCATCTTCCGCTTCGTGTCATAAAAGCGCCCGTTCGGTTGATCGGGGTGCGTCGTGGTGACGGTATAGGTCGCGCCGGCCTGAAGCTGGATATCGAATACCACATCCCGATGCTTGCGTAACAGCACCGTCAATTCCGTCTCGGCCGCGCACTTGACCGGCTCCCCCGGCAGATCAATACAGACGTTATGTTGAACAAGTGGCTTGCCCATTTTCACTCCCCCGTCCGTTTGAACTGACTGGCCACGAACTCGTCAAAATCGATGTTCTTCAATTCCGCCTTGCCTTCCGCGTCGAGCGCGACGCTATGCTCGGTCCCGTCCTCGGTCGTGAACTTGATCGGTTCCCCGTGCGGCACGTTGCCGTCGGCATCTACATATCGAATCCGCATGTCTGCCTTCTTGCCTTCCGCCTTGAACGTCTTATGCATGCTCGTCGGCCCGCTGAACGTGTGCTGCCCGCCCTTCACGTCGATCTTGCCCGGTGCATGAATCTCGATGTTGCCGCCCTTGATCCGGACATACGCGCCGCCGGAAGTCAGCAGAATCTCTTCCTTCGCGACGCCTTCGATCGTTGAGGTCGCCGACAGCACCTTGATCGTCTTCTGCGCGACCATCTCGACGTTGTCATTCTGCGCCTGTATCTCGACGGCACCTTTCCCAGCAAAGAGCTTCATGCCCGCATTCTGCGCAAACAAACTGAGCTTCTCCTTGACGCTCGCCACCAGCGATTTCCCGCTGGCGAGATGCGTGCTCTGCCCGCTCACGACGTTGACGTGGCGATCCGCAGCCAGGTGCATGCTTTGCTCCGACGCCATCCCGATCCCCGCCGGGCTCGCGAACAACATCACCGGTTCCGTGAACGCATTCGCGCTGCCCGTCCCGCCACCAGCGGTCCTGCCGCCCGACGTCGCCCCCGTCACGCTGTTCTGTGTCGCATCGACGAACTGCTTCAGCGCATCGTGACCGGCCCCGAGGGCTTCAGCCTGATGCATCTCGCTGACCTGCGACATCGACTCGATCAACCCTTCCGCATTGGCAAGCTGCTGCTTCGCTTCGCTCACATCGAGCGGCTGGCTGTTCGCCTGCTTCGGATGCGTCGTCACATACAGCCCCTGCCCGGCGCGCACCGCACCATACGCATCCGTACGCAGATCAAAACCCGAGCCGAGATACGTGCCGCGCGTGTTGCCGTTCTGTTCGATCAGGTAACCGAGATGAAGCAGCGAATTCGCGCTGCTGCTGAACAGGCGCGCACGGTTCTGCCCGGTCGCGTCGTCGAGCACCATCTCGTTGTGCCCCGACCCCGCGTATTCCTTCGACCGGAAACCCGACAGGATCCCGTCGCTATGCCATTGCGGCTTGGTCGCTCCGTTGTAGACGCGATGCATGACGATCGGCCGGTCGCAGTCGCCGCCGATGTAGCCGACCAGCACTTCCTCGCCGACACGCGGAATATGGACGGCCCCGTAGCCGCCGCCGGTATCCGACTGCATGACGCGCATCCAGCACGACGCGGTTTCGGTGCCCGCGTTCTGCCGGTCCCAGACGAACATGACCTTGATCCGGTTCAGCTCGTCCGTATACACCTCTTCGCCCTTCGGCCCGACGACGATGGCCGTCTCAAGCTGCATCTCGGGCTTCCGATGCTCGAACGGGCTGCGATACGGCACGGCTGCGCGTTGCGCCTCGACTTCGACGAGATAGAACCCGGCCGAACCGTCGTCATGCCCCACCTCGAAGGCCGCGGCTTCACCGTGGCCGGCTTTCACCTGCGCCAGACGGTCCTGCAGGCTGTGCGGGAAGTTCGCCTCGTGGTCCGAGATCGGCAGGTTGTTCTCGATGTACCGGGACACCTTCACGGCCGCGAATTCCCGGTCCTGAGCCGAATCGCGATCGTGCTCGGGGTGATCCTCCAGCGTGAAGCGCCGGCCCGCATCGATCGCACGCACGCCGCCCACGCCGAAAAAGCGCTTCGCGCAGGACTCCCATTGCTCAAGGCGAATCTTCGACAGGTGTTCGCCGCGATCCTGGCCCGCGTACGTATACGCACCGGTGTATTCGTAGATTTCGGTCTGGCCCGGCAGGTCGCCCTGATCGGCCTTGGTCGGCAGCGTCGTGCCGTTCGGGTTGCCGGCGGATGACGGCGACTTGTAGTCGAACGTGCGCGTGGTGTGCAGCGAACTCTGCAGGGTGCGCGACGCGGCCCATTGCGTGAAACCCGTGGTTTCGCTGCCCGTTCCCGAGCGGTCGAACCTGACGGTATTCGGGGACAGCTCGTCGACCGCATGCAGGTCGTCGGTAATCACCAGCGTGTGCGCGCTGCCGTCCCCGGCATGGCGCCAGAAGCCGAACAGCCCTTCGTCTTCCATCAGCCGATGCACGAAGTTCCAGTCGGTTTCGCTCTGGCGACAGTAGGAGCGCGACGGCAGCGGCTTCGACAGCGCGAACTGGTATCGGCCCTTGGCCTGCGGATGCGCATCGAACACGTCGGCCAAGATCGTGTCGATCGTCTGGTCCTGCCAGTACCGCATGTC
The DNA here is from genome assembly GCF_055810675.1 of Burkholderia sp. YHN3-13. Taxonomy (NCBI): domain Bacteria; kingdom Pseudomonadati; phylum Pseudomonadota; class Betaproteobacteria; order Burkholderiales; family Burkholderiaceae; genus Burkholderia; species Burkholderia sp. YHN3-13. The sequence goes on from NZ_JBVVNQ010000013.1 coordinate 69,861, forward strand.
GCTGCGGAACTTGAGAAAATGCATCCACGACGCGAAGGCCAGCTGGTAGCCCGACAGGCTGCCGTCCGCGCCGAGCCTGCGCGCCGTGTGGATATGACCGTTGATCGGCAGATACGATTTGTCCGCCTGCTGGATCCACAGCGTGATCGGCTTCGCGATCAGCGTCTTGAGCTCAATGTCGCTCGCGCTCGACACGAGATCGAGCTCCACGCTGAAATCGCGTCCCAGTTCGGCGTGAATCACGGCGCGGCGCGGCACCAGCGCATTGTTCGGCAGCGACGGGAGGTCGATCTTCAGCAGGCGATCCTGCTGAACCAGGCCGCCGCGGATCGCCTGGGCCAGTTCGGTCACGTTCATGCGTCAATCCCTGTTCTTGTCTGCCGCGGGCCCGCCGAGCCCGCGCTCTCAGGTGCAAGGCCCGGCGCTTACGACTGCTCGTCCGGCCGCACGCCCAGCAGCTCGCGGATATGCGACAACGACCCGTCGTCCTTCACGACGCTCTCCAGCCACTTGTGCAGCGGCATGTCGGCCCATTCGGCCGCCTTGTCGGCGAGATACGCGACCGGGCTGTGCGGCTCGGTCTGGCGGAAATAGCGCGCGACCGCACGCAACTGGTCGACGGCCTGCGCGCGGTTCTGGATGCCGGCGATCATCTGCGTCACCGGAGGGCGCGGCGCGGTCTGCTGCTGCACGTGGGTCTCCTCGGTCTGGATCGAATTGCCGAACACCGGCTCGATGCGCTCGGGTTGCGCCTGCGGCGCCGCCTGCGTGTGCGGCGCGCTACCCGTGTAGCCTTGCTCGCGCGCAAAACGCTCGGCGAGCCGGTACACGGTCTCGAACGCGTCGCGCGCCTGACGGAAGCTCGGCGCCGAATCGCCCGCGCGCTCGACGAGCCGCTCCTCGAACGCATCGAGCGCGAATTCGAACGCCTTCAGGTTCGCCAGCAACGTCGTGTAGAACGCGATCGGCGTCACGCGCCGCGACGAATCGATCTGGTCGAGCGACGGCTTGCCGCGCGCGATCTCGTCCGCGTGATCGGGGTCGCGCTTGATCGCCTGCGCGACGTGCTGCGCCACTTCCCAGTCGAGCGTGCTGAACGCGTTCGATGCACCGTCCGTCATCGGCACCGCGCGCAGCAGCTCGGCCGTGCGGCCGGAGAGCCATGCGACGTTGCCGAGCCGGTATTCGGTGTCCTCGCCTTCGGGCAGCGGGTGCACGGTGTCCCAGAACTCACGGCACAGGCCCTCGAGCAACGCATAACCGTCGGTGAGGCCGGTGAGGCCGTCCTCGAGCGCGAGCGCCTCGGTCAGCCACACGCCGAGCCGCAGGTCCTTCGTGCGCGTACGCAGCAGCACGCTTGCCTGATCGACGACGAAGCCCCAGTCGGCCTCCTTGATCTCGGTCACCCATTCGCCCTGGTCGAGCGTCGGATCGTCGTAGCGCCGCGCGTCCTGGATCGCGTCGAATTCGTTCGAAAACAGCAGGTCGTCGCCGCTGGGCGACGCGTCGCTGATCGGCGTCAGCAGCTCGGGAAGATTGATCGGCATGGTTTGGTCAGTTCATCAATGCTTGGACGTTGCGCGGCCGCGCTCATTCGACGGTGTACGCGAATTCGCCGGCCTCGTCCGCACGCACCGCGATACGCGCGATGGCTTCGCCGTCGGCGATCCGGCCGAGCACGTGGCCCGCGATCTCCGGCAGCAGCGTGCCGTTCAGGATATGGTCGACGTTGCGGGCGCCCGAGTCGACCTCGGTGCAGCGCGCAAGCACCGCCTCGACGAGCGACTCGTCCCATTCGAACGCGGCCTTGTGGTTCGCCTCGATCCGGCGGCGGATCCGTTCGAGCTTCAACTCGATGATCTCGGCCAGCACGTCGTCGGAAATCGGATAGTACGGCACGACCTTCATGCGCCCGAGAAACGCGGGCTTGAACGTCTTGTACAGCTGCGGGCGCAGCGTCTCGGCGAGCGCGTCCGGATCGGGCAGTTCCTCGGCCGGCTTGTTCAGGCACGCCTGCATCACCGCGGCCGACCCGACGTTCGACGTCAGGATGATCAGCGTGTTGCGGAAGTCGATCTCACGCCCTTCCGCATCGTCCATCGCGCCCTTGTCGAACACCTGGAAGAACATCTCGAGCACGTCGGGGTGCGCCTTCTCGACCTCGTCGAGCAGCACGACGGAATACGGGTTGCGGCGCACGGCCTCGGTCAGCACACCGCCTTCGCCATAACCGACGTAGCCGGGCGGCGAGCCTTTCAGGCCCGACACGCTGTGCGCTTCCTGGTACTCGCTCATGTTGATCGTGACCATCTTGCGTTCGCCGCCGTACAGGATGTCGGCCAGCGCAAGCGCCGTCTCGGTCTTGCCGACCCCCGACGGCCCGACGAACATGAACACGCCGCGCGGCTTGTTCGGATCCTCGAGGTTCGCGGTCGCGGTGCGCACGCGCTGCGCGATCGCGTCGAGCGCGTGATCCTGGCCGATCACGCGCGCGGTGAGCAGCGGCTGTAGGTTCAGGACGGTGTCGATCTCGTCCTTCACCATCCGGCCAAGCGGAATACCCGTCCACGCGGCGACGATCTCGGCGACGACATGGCCGTCGACCTGCAGCGGCACCATCGGCTCGCCGCCCTGCAGCGCATGCAGTGCCGCCACGCGTTCGGCGAGCTTGTCGCGGGTGGCCGGCACGTCGACCGGCTGGCCGTCTTCCGACGGGCCGCGCGCCTTGTCGAGCGTATCGCGCAGCTCGGTGATCTCGGCGACGATCGCACGCTCGGCTTCGTAGCGCGCGTCGTCCTTCGCGAGTTGTTCGAGTGCCGTGTCGCGCGCACTACGCAGTTCGGCAAGCCGCTCGTCGTGCGGCGCGCCGCCGGCTGCCTCGCGCTCCAGCGACGCGATTTCCGCGTCGATCCGCTCGATCCGCTTCTTCGTGTCGTCGATCGCGGCCGGCGTCGCGCTGTGCGCGAGCGCGACCTTCGCGCACGCGGTGTCGAGCACGCTGATCGCCTTGTCGGGCAGCTGGCGGCCACTGATGTAGCGGTGCGACAGGCGCACGGCCTCGGTGATCGCGTCGTCGAGGATCCGCACGTTGAAGTGCTTTTCCATCAGGCCCGACATCCCGCGCAGCATCGCGGCCGCGAGCGGCTCGCTCGGCTCCTCGACCTTCACGACCTGGAAGCGCCGCGCCAGCGCCGCGTCCTTCTCGAAGTACTTCTTGTATTCGCTCCACGTCGTCGCGGCGATCGTGCGCAACTCGCCGCGCGCCAGCGCCGGCTTGAGCAGGTTCGCCGCATCGTTCTGGCCGGCCTGGCCGCCCGCGCCGATGATCGTATGCGCTTCGTCGATGAACAGGATGATCGGATGCGCGCTCTTCTTCACTTCCTCGATCACGCTCTTCAGGCGGTTCTCGAACTCGCCCTTCACGCTCGCACCGGCCTGCAGCAGCCCCATGTCGAGCACGTGCAGCGCCACGCCGCGCAGCGGCGGCGGCACGTCGTCGGCCGCGATCCGCAGCGCGAGCCCCTCGACGACCGCGGTTTTGCCGACGCCGGCCTCGCCCGTCATGATCGGGTTGTTCTGGCGGCGGCGCATCAGGATGTCGATCGCCTGGCGGATCTCCGCTTCGCGGCCGATCACCGGATCGATCTTGCCGTCGCGCGCGCGCTGCGTGAGGTTGGTCGTGTACGTGTCGAGCGCGGGGGTCTTCGACGGGCCCGCCGCGGGTGCCACACCGGCCTCGCTCGCCGCCGCGCCGCCGTCGTCCGTATCGGCCTGACGCGGCTCGGCCTCGCTCGACCCGGCCACGACGTCGTCGAACTTGTGCTTCAGGTCCGTCACGTTCACTTCCGCGAACTGGGACGACATCCGCTGCGCGAACTGCGCGAGATCCGGCGCGGTCAGCAGCGCGAGCAGCAGATGCCCCGAACGGATGCGGCCGAGCTGCGAATCGAGCGACGCGATCAGCCATGCCTGCTCGAACAGCGCGATCAGGTGCACGGAAAACACCGGCGTACGCGTGTTGCCGGTCTTCAGCCGCGTCAGCTCGCGTTCGAGATCGGCACGCAGCGCATGCGGATCGACGCGGCTCGCGCGCAGCGCGAGCGGCAGGTCGCCGGCGGGCTCCTCGAGCAACGCGAGGAACAGGTGCTCCAGATCGACCTCGTAATGGCCGCGCGCCAGGCACGCGCTCGCCGCGCGCTCGGTCGCGTGCCGGCACAGCGGATTCAGTTTCGTGATCAGGGTCTTCAGAGGCGTGCTCATGGCGTCGATCTCAGGTTCGATTGCGTGTTGTTGTCGTTCGGAATCAATGAATCACGTGCAGTTCGTAGCGTGCATCGGAGCGGTCCTCGATCGCGTCGCGCGTGCAGAGGAATGCATCCCAGCCGAGCCGCGAGCCCGCCCCCAGCACGCTCGCGCCGACCTCGGTGCGCTTCAGTACGAGCTTCACCTCGTATTCGAGCGTGACGCCGGCGAGCAGCGTCAGCATCCGCTCGAGCGCGACGGCGTGCGCGCCGCCAGGCAGGAAGGCCTCGTAATCGCGCTTGGACAGCGGACCGACGACGATCCGTGCGCGCATGTCGCGCTGCCAGACGCGTTCGCCGACGAGCGCCGTCGCGCCGAGCACCGCGTTGACTTCGCCGAGCACGCTCAACTGGTCGGGCGGCACGTCGTACCACTTGCCGACGAACTGGTCGATTTTCACCGGCACGCGGAAGTAATCGGACAGCGCGCGCTGCAGGTACGCGGCCGACATCGGCCGGTGCCGCGCGGCCAGCGCGTAACCGGCGACGGCTTCGTCGAGCACGCCGCCCGGGCCGGCCGCGAGGCTGTCGCGCACCTCGTCGCTCGGTACGCCCGCGATCGCGAGCAGCAGCGGCAGATAGCGCTCGTCGCGATCGAGCTCGTAATGGAACGGCAGCCGGTATTTCTTCCACGCCGCGTAGAACAGCGCGGTCGCGCGGTTCGAGAACACGTCGAAGAACGCGCGCGCCGCATGATCGCGCCGCAGGTACTCCCGCGCGACGATCTGCTCGGTGTAATGCAGCGGCAGCGCCCCCTGGCCGCCGAGCAGCCCGAAGAACGCGGGCGTCAGCTCGACGTGGCCGAGCTCGCCGGCCGCGAGCGCGGCGGTACGCTGCTCGCCCGAATCGAGCAGCGCGCCGCCGTCGTCGAACGAGCGCACACCTTCGATCTCGCTCGGCGGAAAACCGAGCGACAGCGTATTGCGGAACTCGATGCGCTGCGCGACCACGTCGCCCTGCCGCCATGCGCCGGGCGCGTCCGACGCCTGCCGTGCGAACAGCCCTTCGAGCACGCGCACCGCCTGGAAGAATTCGAAGCGGTGCGGCTCGTCGAGCAGCGCGTCGACTACGCCAGGATCGATTCGCCGGTTCGGGGCTTGCATCGGATGATCTCCTCGCCGGTGCGCTTCGACACGACGACCAATTGAACGAAACTGTTGAGATGGACGTACAGCCCGAAGAAGCTGTCGAGCACGCGCACGAACGACGCGAGGCTCGCGCCGACGAAGTGCTCCTCGTCGATCGTGAGCCGGATCTCGATGCCGCGCACGAAGGTCGCGAACGGCTTGCCGGGCAGCCACTGCACGGCGCCGCGCTGCTCGACCCCGACGAGGCCGTCGATCTGGCGCATCGACACGGCCGTGCGCCGCAGGTCGTACAGCGTCAGCATTTCCTTCAGCGGCGCAAGGCCGTGCGCGACCAGCGACACGTGATTGAGCGCCAGATGCGACACGAGCCGCCAGTGCGCGGCGCGGCCGCGCTCGAAGCGCACGCTCTGCGTCGGGCGGCGCAGCATCGAAATGCCGCTCGTCTGCGCACCGCCCTCCTGGAACAGGTCGCCGCCTTCGAGGCCGAACGCGAGCATCGCCGGCAGATCGCGGTTCGTGCAGGTGAGGTCGAGGCTCAGCGTGTCGGTTTGCGGCGACGTCGGCTCGAAGTCGATATCGACGATCGAGATTTCGGTTTCGTAGCCGGGGCTCTTCTGCGCGACCCAGTCGTTGCGGCGCGCGAACCAGTAGTGGCCGATCCGCGCCGATTCACCATGATGCAGCGAGTAGAACGGCCGGAATTCGATCACCGACTCCTCGTGCGCCTGCTGCCTGACGAGCTTCACCGAGTCGATCGAGTACACCTCGTACGCGAACGCGCGCCGCGCCTCGGCAATCACCGGATACGACACCGCGCGATGCGTGACGCGGATCGGCTCGCCGTGCTGACGGAACAGGTTGACGATCGGCGTGCAGAACAGCCGGAAATGACTCGGCGTCAGCAGCTCGAGCAGCCGCGCGACGTGCGAATCGCTGCGCACGTCCTGCAGCACCAGATGCAGCGTCGCGCGCTGGCAGCGGCCCGACGCGCGCGTGATCGCCGCGAGGTCGAAATCGACGAAATCGAACTTGTCGGGGAACGCGAAGTATTCGGTGAGCAGGCGATACGCGGGATGCGATTTCGCCGGATAGTCGATCAGCGCGTCGTCTTCGTCGAAACCGGCCTGCGCGATCGGCAGCTTGCGCAGCGCGGTCCAGCGGCCGTTGCGTTCGGGCTCGACATACGCGCCCAGCACGTTGACGAACAGGCAGTCGGTGAGCGCGGCGACGAACGACTGCTCGCCGTGCAGGTGCGCGCGCAGCGTCGACAGCTTCAGCGCGCCGAGATCGAGCTGCGCGGCGAGCGATTCGAACGTGATCGAGATCACGCCCGTCGCGTTCGACGGCAGCACCGTCGCGCTCGGCGCGAGCGCGACCGGCGTGTAACGGGCCTCCGAAATGCGGATCGGCGCGAGCGTCACGTCGTAGGCGGTGCGAAACCGGCACTGCACGCCGCGGATCGGACGGCTCTTCAGCTCGGTGCCGCGCTCGATCACGACCGGTTCGGTCTGCTGGCCGGGCGAAGCCGGCGTGAACTGCGCGATCGAGCACGACGGGAACGGCCGCAGGTAGTGCGGATACAGCACTTCCAGCAGCGCTTCGGTGAATTCGGGGTAATCGTCGTCGAGCTTCTTGTTGATGCGCGCGCCGAGCAGCGCGAACGACTCGATCATCCGCTCGACGTGCGGATCCTCGCAATGCTCGCCGGACAGCGCGAGCCGCGCCGCGATTTTCGGATAGCGTTCGGCGAAATCTCGCGAATAGCGCCGCAAAAACGATAATTCGCGCTCGTAATACGGCAGCAATTCTTCCATCGACGACCCCGAACCTCAATATTTCCTGCCGGACCTGATCAACCACCGGGCGGTCCGGCCCGCTCGGCGGCTTGATTTACTGCATTCTCGCGGCGCGTGCGCGCGTGACCGAATACTGCAGCGTCGACGGTTGCAGCATCGCGTCGAAACTCACCGGCTCTTCGGCCGGGTGCACGACGAGCAGCGCCTGGATCGCGAAATAGAGCGCGTTGGTGGCCTGCTCGTTCAGCTCGAACGTCACCTGCACCTGCTGCAGGCGCGGCTCATGGCGCGCGATGGCCTGCTGGATCGACTTGCAGATGAACGCGCGGTCGTAGTGGCTCGCGAGGCTCAGCCCCGCGAAATCGTTCAGCCCGTAGGTCAGCACCGACTTCTGGCATTCGGGCAGCGCCGCCAGCTCGCTCTCGGTATGCGCGATACGCGTGTTGAGGATCGCCTCGACGTCGCGGGCGACCGTGTTCTTGAGCTCGTCCAGCGACAATTGCCGCATCGCTGCCGAGGCCGGCAGGTGCGGTTCGTCGTCGAACAGCTTGTCGAGAAAACTGGGTTCGAATCGTTTCATCAGCCGGCGTGCACAGCGAAAACGGCAACGGGACGCCGTGCGCCCCGTTGCCGCAACCGACCTTAGACCGCGTAGGTCTTGTCGTTCTTCGTCAGGCTCCAGGCGCCCTGCGTGTTGCCGCCCTGGTTGCCGCCGATCTTCTGCTGGGTCTGCTTCCACTGCACGGCTGCGTACTTCAGCGAGAACGTCTCGATCGGCAGGCCTTCCTCGCGGACGCTCGGCGCGATGCTCGAGATGATCACGTACTTGAGCTTGACTTCCAGATACTGCACGCGCTTGCCTTCACCGTCGGCGCGCGAGAAATGGATCGTCACTTCGTCGAACGTCGTGCCGCCCGACGCGTGCTGGTACAGCAGCGGGCTCGACGAATCGATTTCCTTCGAGAACACCATGTCGCCGTGTTCGCACCGCGTCTGCGTCAGGCCGCCGGCCGACGACGCCGTTGCCGAACGCGGCTGCACGATCGAGTGATCCCACGACTTCAGCTCAAGCCAGCCCTGATGGTCCTTGTCAGCCGACTCGCCCTTGACTGCCGGGCTACCAAATTGCAAGTGAATGTGTAACATGGCCCTTCTACTCCCCAAAGAGGTGGTTTTAACGTCCTACCCAGGCGGCCCGCCCGGGCGATTTTGCTCGCTTATGAATTTGCCGATTTGGGCAGATCAGCGACAAGTCGCAGAGAAATCGAGAGTTCGTCGAGCTGAAAGTGCGGGCGCAGGAATGCGACCGAACGATACGAGCCCGGCTTCCCCGGAATCTCCGACACTTGTATGGAAGCCTCGCGCAGCGGGAATTGCGCCTTCTGCTCCTGCGACGCGTTGTCGTCGAGCAGCACGTACTGCGAAATCCACCGGTTGAGGAATGTTTCCACGTTCTGCGCCGAGGCGAAGCTGCCGATCTTGTCCCGCATCATCGCCTTCAGGTAGTGCGCAACACGCGATACCGAGAAGATGTATTGAAGCTGGGCGGACAGGACGGCGTTCGCGTTGGCGCTGTCGGTGCTGTATTTCTTCGCTTTCTGCACCGACTGCGCGGCGAAGAACGCGGCGTAATCGGAATTCTTGCAATGGACGAGCGGGATGAAACCGAGGTCGCTCAGTTCCTTCTCGCGGCGATCGGTGATCGCGATCTCGGTCGGGCACTTCAGCGCGACTTCGCCGTCGTCCGTCTTGAACGTGTGGGTCGGCAGATCCTCGACGAGGCCGCCGCCTTCGACGCCGCGGATCGCCGCACACCAGCCGAAGTCGTCGAATGCAGCCGTCAGGCGGGCTGCAAAGGCCCACGCCGCGTTGCACCACAGGTACTTGTCGTGTTCGGTGCCGTCGACGTCCTCGACGAAGTTGAAGCGCTCCGCGGTCTGGCCGTCCTTCGGATTGAACGGCAGGCGGCCGAGGAAGCGCGGCAGCGTCAGGCCGACGTAGCGCGAATCCTCCGAGTCGCGGAACGACTTCCACTTCGCGTATTCGACCGTGTCGAATACCTTCGCGAGATCGCGCGGCTTGCCGAGGTCGGCGAACGACTCGAGGCCGAGCAGCTCCGGCGACGCCGACGCGATGAACGGCGCATGGGCAGCCGCCGCGACACGCGACATCTGCTCGATGAAGTACAGGTCTTCCGGCTGGCGCGAGATCTCGTAATCGCCGATCAGCGCACCGAACGGCGAGCCGCCGAACGTGCCGAATTCTTCTTCGTAGACTTTCTTGAACAGCGCGCTCTGGTCGAACTCGCTCGCGCCCTTGAAGTCGCGCACGAGGTCGCGCTTCGGGGCGTGCAGCGCCTTGATCTTGATCGTCTGGCCCGTGTTGCTTTCCTTGACCAGGTAGTCCATCCCGCGCCACGTGCTCTCGAGGCGCTGGAATTCCGGCGCGTGCATCACCGCGGAAAGCTGCGTGGAGATCAGGCGGTCGAGTTCCGCGACGCGCGCGTCGATCGTGGCCGACAGGTTGTCCGACACGATCACCGTGCCGTCGAGCACCTGGTGCGCGAGTTCGCCGATCAGGTCCTTCGCGCGGGCATGCTCGGAATCGGATTTCGCGACCTTGCTCTTCTCGACGATGTCGTCGAGCAGCGAAGTCCCGGCGGCGTATTCCGCGCCGCTCGCTTGGGCCGCAGCCGTTTGCTGGTTCATCTCAACACTCCGTCGTCATTCGCCGTCTTTGTCGCCGCCGGTGCCCTTCGCGAGCTCCTGCAGCTGCTGCGTGTTCTTCAGCACCTCGGACAGCAGATCCTCGAGCTTGTCGTTGCCGGCGAGCTTGTTGCGCAGGTCGGCGAGCTTCGAGCGCGCCTCGAGCAGGCGGCGCAGCGGCTCGACCTGTTCGACGACTTCGTCCGGGCTGAAATCCGACAGCGAGCGGAACTTCAGGTCGACCGCGAACTTGCCGCCTTCCGGGCTCAGGCGGTTTTCCACCTGGAACGCGGCACGCGGCTCGATCGCCTTCATCACGTCGTCGAAATTGTCGCGGTCGATGTTGACGAATTTGCGGTCGCGCAGCTTCGGCTGCTCGATTTCGGACTGGCCCGCCAGATCACCGACGACCCCGACGACGAACGGCAGTTCCTTCACCTCGATCGCATCGCCCTTCTCGACCTCGTAGGTCAGCTGGACGCGCGGCGGCCGAATTTTCTGCAAGCTTTTCTGAATGCTTTCTTTCTTGGCCATCTCGACGGCTCCCAGGTTAGTTGTGGTTATCGCGTCAGTTGCGGTTTCAGTTGCGCAGTGCGCCGAACGGATCGGCGCTGCCCTTTTGCGGCGTGGCGGGCGGCGTCGGCGTGGTGGCTGCCGCCGCTTCGGCGGCCGGTGCGGCAACGCCCTTCGGACGATGGACGACGCGGCGCGGCGGGCGCGGCTTCACGACCTTCGTTTCAGGCGGGAACAGCGCCGATTCGCCGAGCGTGTCGCGCAGCTGCTTCGCGAGCGCCTGCGCATCGGACTTCGCGTCGCCCGCGAGCGACGCATCCTGGCGCAGCTCGCCGAGCGACTGCGTCGCGATCCGCAGGCCGGCCACGGCCAGCACGCTCTTCGCCTGACGGTCGGTCGCGTCGCGCTGCAGCGCTTCCTGCGCGGCAACGATTGCCTGGCCGTAGTGGTTCTGTGCGAACTGGATTTGCGCAATGCGCGACCACGGCTCCTCGCGCGTCGGATCCGACTTCGCGAGTTGCTGGTAAAGGCCGAGCGCCTTGTCCTGGTCCCCCGCCTTCGCAACAGCGTCTGCATCGGCCAGCGACTTGTTGAACACCTCGGCAGTCGGCGGCGCGGGAGGCTGGCTCGCACAACCGGCGATCACGCCGCAAGCCACTACTACCCCAGACAGTTTTGCGAAGAGACGGTCTTTCATCGTTATTTCCACCGGCGCGTGAGTTTTAAATCGTTGAGAATCTGGTTCTTTTGCTTTGCAAGAAGCGCGCGGGTATAGTACCGATCAATTTTTCATAATTCAATCGTCGTGTGAAGAGTAATTCCTTTTAAAACCGGGCGCTACCCCCTCGAATGGCCTATCGCCGCAGGCTCGCGGCGGTTTTTCTTTCGGCCGGAATGCGCAAGTTTTACTGGTCGCACGACGCGCCGCCCGGGCGGCGGAAAAAATTTCCGGATGCCCGCCGAGACGCCGGCGCGCTTAATAGTTGAACAATGTAACGCCGGGGATTCGCAGCGATCGCGGAAATACCTGGCAGTCTTGACAGGGATAAAGGCGGCACGCCGGAAACACATGAGATCGTCCATGATTCGCTACGCGCTGCCGCTGGTTGCGTGCGCCCTGCTGGCCGGATGCGCGGCCGCCCCGCTGCTCGGCTCGGCCGCGAGCGCCGTGATGTCCGCGGCCGGCATCGGCAAGCCCGAGGTGCCCGACGCGCAAAAGCCGCCGCGCAACCTCGGCATCACGCTCGCCGCGGCGCCGAACCTGAATGCCGCGACCGACAACAAGCCGCTCGCGCTCGTCGTGCGGCTCTATACGCTGAAGGACCCGACGTCGTTCCAGCAAGCGCCGTTCGACGCCTTCACCGATCCGACCAAGGAAAAGGCCGCACTCGGCGCCGACCTGCTGAACGTACGTGAAATCACGCTGATTCCGGGCCAGCGCTATACGGCGACCGAGAAGGTTTCGCGCGAGGCGCAGGCGTTCGGCATCGTCGCACTGTTCCGCGATCCCGCACTCCAGCGATGGAAACTGACGTTCGATCCGGTGAAGTCGGAGAAATCCGGCATAATCATCGGCCTGCATAATTGCGCGATGACGGTCACCGATGGCACCGTCATTGCACCGCAGCAGGGTGCGCCGTCACAACCGCTGAATATGCTGTCTTCGGTGTCCTGCGGTTAAACATGTCGCACGAATGTCAATTAACAAGAGTTAACAATTGGCGATTTAATTCGGGCACGACCAAATCGATTACATCGCAACGCCACATTAACCGGATTTGACATGAGTTATTCGGCCAAGGTGCTGTGGGGGGAAGGGCTGTTCCTCCGGCCTCAACACTTTCAGCGACAGGACGCGTACCACGAGGCGCGCCTGTTCGAGTCCATCCAGGCGATCCAGCCGTACAACTGGGGCGTGCGCTCGGTGCGCATCGATCGCGACGCGCTCGGCAGCAACGTGCTGCGGGTCGCCGAACTCGCGCTCGTGTTTCCGGACGGTGCGCTGTATGCCGCGCCGCAGGCCGACGACCTGCCGCCGCCGATCGCGCTGGATACGCTGCCCGAGGGCATCAACGAATTCGTGTTCTATCTCGCGCTGCACCCGCTGCGCGAGAACGGCACCAATTACAGCGACGATCCGGCCGCCGGCTTCATGACGCGCTTCGTCAGCGAGCAGACGAGCGTCGCCGACAACTTCACCGATGCCGCCGAGGCGGACATCACGTTCCTGAAGACGCAGGTCAAGCTGATCGCGCACAGCGAACCGCGCGACCAGTTGCTGTCGGTGCCGCTCGTCCGCGTGCGCCGCACCGCGACCTCCGGTTTCGAGATCGACGACAGCTTCGTGCCGCCGTGCCTCGCGATCGAGGCATCGCCGATCCTGCACCAGCGGCTGCGCCAGCTCGTCGACGCGCTGCAGGCGAAGGTGAACGCGCTGTACGGTTTCCACCGCGAGCCGTCGAAGAACATCATCGAGTTCCGCTCGGGCGACATCGCATCATTCTGGCTGCTGCACACCGCGAACGCCGCATTCGCGACGCTCGCGCACCTGCACCAGCACGCGGCGCTGCATCCGGAGCGGCTGTTCCAGGAACTGCTGCGCCTCGCGGGCCAGTTGATGACGTTCTCGAAGGGTTATTCGCTCGCCGACCTGCCCGTCTACCGCCACGACGATCCGGGACCGAGTTTTGCGCGTCTCGACCTGATGCTGCGCGAGCTGCTCGACACCGTGATCTCGACGCGCTATTTCGCGATCACGCTCGACGAGGTACGTCCGTCGTTCCACCTCGGCCGCCTCGACTCCGGCAAGATCGACGACAAGACCGAGTTCTATCTGGCCGTGTCCGCGGACATGCCGAGCGTCGAGCTCGTCGATGCCGTGCCGGCCCGCTTCAAGGTCGGCGCGCCCGACGACGTCGACAAACTCGTGCTGTCGGCGATGCCCGGCGTGCGGCTGTCGTACACGCCGCAGGTGCCGCCCGCGATCCCGGTGCGGCCGGGCGCATGCTACTTCGCGCTCGATTCGCGCAGCCCGCTGTACGAGCGCATGCTGCAGGCCCAGTCCGCGATGATCTATGCGCCGACTGGCATCAATGACCTGAAATTCGAACTGATCGCGGTCACATCATGAGCTACGCGCCTTCCCTGTTCGGCGACAATGCGCCGGCACCCATGCATACCCCGGCGTCGACGGACTCCGCGTTCCAGGCGCGTTCGCTGCTCGATTTGCTGTACGACGGCTTCTTCATGCTGTTCCTGCTCAAGAACGGGCGGGAACCGGACAGCGCGAGCGAGTTCAGCACGCGGATCCAGGAGTTCCTGTCGGATTTCGAGCGCGGTGCGAAGAAGCTGAATATCGCTGCCGAGGACGTCTACGGCGCGAAATTCGCGTTCTGCGCCGCGATCGACGAGATGGTGCTGTCGTCGCAGTTCAAGATCCGGGCCGACTGGGAACGCCGGCCGCTGCAGCTCGTGCTGTTCGGCGAGCAGCTCGCGGGCGAGAAGTTCTATCAGTATCTCGAGGATTGCCGTGCGCAGGGCGCGGCGCGGCTGCAGTCGCTCGAGGTGTTTCATATGTGTCTGCTGCTCGGGTTCCAGGGCAAGTATCTGCTCGAAGGGCCGGAGAAGCTCGCTTACCTCACCGCGCGGCTGGGCGATGAGATCGCGCATATGAAAGGCAAGCGGGCGCCGTTCGCGCCGCATTGGCCGTTGCCGGATCAGATCGCGCATCGGTTGAAGCGTGAGGTGCCGGTTTGGGCGATCGGGGCGGTGTTTGCACTCGTGGCACTGCTCGGGTACCTCGGGCTCAATACTTATCTCAAGGACAAGACGCTGCAGGCGTTGGCGCCTTATTCGCAGGTGATCAAGGTGGGGCCGGAGTCGGCTAATTTGACGATTTCGTTGCCTTGAGGGGCGGGCTTCGTTCGCGTTGATGCTGCATGGAAAAAGGACCGCTCGGCGGTCCTTTTTTACTGTGGCGCGTGGCGAGCGCCTTCAGAGCAGGATGAATTCTTCGTTGTCGACGTAGAACACGAATGCGTCGAATAGTTGCGCGATACTCGGTTCGTCGACCTGGTCATGTGCGTTGATCACGATGTCCTCGATCGTCGCGCTGTTCAACGTGACACGCCAGTCGGGGTGTGGTGCGGCGGCGGGTAGCGTGGTGCCTTCGGCGTGGTCAGCGTCATCGGCGAATTCGCCCTCGGTATCGAGCGTCCACGGCGTCGGCGGCAGGCAGAGCCATCCGGAAAAATCTCCAGGGTGTTCGAGGATGTGCTGCAGCGACGCAGTGGTCGCGTAGGTGGTCGACATAGGTATTGCGGTTGAACGGAGGGAAGGCGTTGCTGGAATCGTGAGGCCACGGTGGCAAGCCGTGATTATGCCGAATCCGGGGCCCTGAGATTGCTCAGCGCGCGTTGTTGGGGGCCTGTCAGGAATTTCGTGTTTAAGGCATAACATGCTCTCAAGGAGAGTGTATGCCTTGCAAACCGAAAGCCCAGCCGGCGGCTCTGCCGGCGATTCCGGCCGAGCTGCTTGAGCGGTTCTGCAACGGTCCGATGACGGCCGAAGCCATCAATGCCGCGACACTGGCGCTCAAGAAGGCGCTGATCGAACGGGCGTTGGGCGGCGAGATGAATCATCATCTCGGCTACCCTGCCGGTGCGGCCAAACCGACCAACGCCACGAATCAGCGCAACGGCAAAGGTGCCAAGACGGTCCGATTCGCATCGAGGTGCCGCGCGACCGCGAAGGCAGCTTCGACCCCATCCTTATTCCCAAGCACGAACGGCGCTTCACGGGCTTCGACGACAAGATCGTCGCCATGTATGCCCGGGGCATGACCGTGCGCGAGATTCAGGGCTTCCTGCTGGAACAGTACGGCACCGAGGTCTCACCCGACTTCATCAGCTCGGTCACCGACGAGGTCATGGCCGAAGTAACCGCCTGGCAGGCCCGGCCGCTTGAGCCGATGTATCCGGTGGTGTTTTTCAACGCACTGCGGGTCAAGATTCGCGAAGACGCCGTCGTGCGCAACAAGGCGGTGTACCTGGCGCTGGGCGTGCTGCCCGACGGCACGCGGGAGATCCCGGGTCTGTGGATCGAGAACACCGCGGGCGCCAAGTTCTGGATGAAGGTACTCAACGATCTGGAGACTTGCGGCGTTCACGACATCTTGATCGCCGTGACCGACGGTCTGAAGGGCATGCCCGAGGCCCTGGCAGCAGTATTTCCGGCCACGACGCTGCAAACCTGCATCGTCCATTTGATCCGCAACAGCCTGGACTACGCCAGTTGGAAGGACCGCCGAGGACTGGCCGCGGCGATCAAACCGATCTATGCCGCGCCCAGCGCGGAAGCTGCTCAGGCCGAACTCGATGCGTTTGCGAATGGCCCGTGGGGCCAGAAATTCCCGACCGTCAGTAGCGCGTGGCGCAACGCCTGGGATCGCGTGATCCCGTTCTTCGCGTTTCCGCCGGGCGGGCGCAAGATCATCTACACGACGAACGCGATTGAAAAATATCAACTCGCAGCTGCGCAAGATCATCAAGACCCGTGGTCACTTCCCGACCGATGAGGCCGCCACCAAGCTCATCTGGCTGGCCTTGCGCAACATCACCGCGAATTGGGGAAGTGCCACGCATGACTGGAAGACCGCCATGAACCAATTCGCTATCCTTTACGCAGATCGATTCATCCGGCGTTCCGAGTAATTGCTCCACCCGCCTTGAACACGGAAATCCTGACACCCCCGCGCGCTCCTCCTAAACACCACTTGAAACCTGCATCCCACATCTATACTTTTTGCCGATTGAAATTTGGGCAAGATACTACGAATTCCGTGATCGCCACACTTACGAAGTCACCATCTTCTTCATCAGACTCCCTAGCCAAATAGACATAATATGGCGATCAGGTCCGAATCGAAATCGTACGCAATCATCTGCCCCCCTTTCCGAACCAATCAAAAAAAGAAGCGAAGATGACCCACCCTGCATCAATATCGAAATTTTTTACTCATCAACATACAATTCACGCCAATCGATACGTATCAACATCACCTCGCCTCAACTGAGGGACTGCACGCCCCGTCGAAAAAGAATAACCCCGAAACGCAAAGCCTCCACTCTCATTCAGCAGCAAACCGACCCTACAAAGTTAGAGCATCGCAAATCAAAATCCTATCCTTTTCAGTCATTTTATATGCATGCATAACAAGAGTAAGGTCACTTTCAACGCCATCTATTATTAGATCGAGTTGCACCTTCTTACTGGACTCCGATGGCGCCCCCGGATCAATTTCATACAACTTCACGCGACTAACGATGTAGCCTCGATCAGGGACTCCGATTCTTTTTAGCGCATTCTCATCCAGAATATCCCCGCACAGATATTCCAAAATATTCCTCTTAATTCCCTCTGACTCTTTGGCGTCAAAATTTCCATCCGAAACCAATTTTTCGAAAATATTTTTCGAAAAGCATTCACATATCCTGGACATCTCCAAAATCATATCATCTGTAATCCATTTGCTCACACTACCACCTCCTGGTTGAACTATTTCCATTCCTCGGCACACGAGTCGACGTATCATCCGTAATGCCCACATTGGAGAAATAATTGTTATCTCGCATTACATGGCAGCGAGTTTCATCTGCAGAAAAACCAGCTCGGCGTAGAACCCGGCATGCAACCCGACGCTCCACGGCATATGTACCGTCGACACCTCTCTGACGCTGCGATTGTGTCGCAACATAATGCTCCGGCCCAACTTCGTGTGACGGCCCCGCCAATTGCACCGAAGGTGTGATCCGCACCGGGAATCGTGGAGGCCGGTTAGTTTAAGTTAATGCGGGTACGTCAGCGGTAGCTCTGAGTTTCCCGTAGTAGTTTGCCTCAGCCTCGGCGGGCGAGATATAGCCCAGCGGTTCCATCAGTCGATGATGGTTGTACCAGGCCACCCATTCCAGCGCTGCAAGTTCGACGGATTCCCTTGTTTTCCACGGGGCACGCCGATGAATCAGTTCCGTCTTGTACAGGCCGTTGATCGTTTCAGCCAGCGCGTTGTCTTAGCCGTCCCCACTCCGACGGCCGACGCTACGTTTCTCCCCGATCGGGGAGAAACGAGTAAGTACACGTTGACCGATTTTGGCGGCTGGAGCCAATCAAGATCAACGTTGAACCTTTTTGATCCAGTGCAGGATAGGCACATGGGCCGAATCTACCGAATTACACGGAGTTTGGCCTTATCGAAATGCGATGCCCCTTTCAGATCAATGTGGCCTTGTGTTGTGGGCGTAAAGAACGTTATCGAATTTTGGTTGATCTGCTTTGAAAGTTCTTGGGCCATCTCAGTTGAATCTTTCGGCCCCTGAGACGCGAAATCGTTGCAGCTAGGCAAGCATTTAGGACATTGCTTCGAAAGCCCTAACGGATCGATCCAGCCGGTCGGGTTGGGCGCATATTGATAGACATTGAAGCCACCGTCGAGGCCGATCGGGTCTTTCGAGATGAAGCGGCCGCTGCTCGGGTCGTAGTACCGATGCCGGTTATAGTGCAGCTGGAGCGACCCCGTTTCAGCATCTCAATTGGTCCGCGAAGCGCAGTGGATTCCTGATTCCTACATTGCGAGCCGCTTTGCTGATAACCGCCCTTGCTTCACCCGCGCCATGTGGCGCGGTGACTCACTCTAGATGGAATCCTGCTTGTCCCATTTACCCGTACTCCGACGCCAATCGTAGACGGCGTCAATTTTCGGCTCACCGTGCTCCATTACGAGCGCGTAACGGAGACGCTGAGCGAGTCCTCTTTCATTGAACGTCTCGATGTAGATCGTCTTACCGACTTTGCTCTCTGTATCATCCAGCACTTGCTGCTCAAACTCTGGCGGACGACCAGAAGGCAACAAATCGAGGCGACTTTGCGCCTTCGTAGCAAGCGCCTCGGCACTGAGATGCTCCATAAAAATCTGGTTTAGCGCTTCTCTAGCATCGGTCAACATTTGCTCACGCACCGATGAGTCCTGGTTGCCTCTCAGGGCTCGTCGCTTCACCTCAAGCGCTATCTCCCAACGCAGCATATCCGCTATAAAGGTCGTCAATCGTTCAGTGGGCGTCATTTCATCTCCAGTCATGGGCATTTGCATGGACAAGGATTCGCAAACGTCCGCGAGTGCGTAACACCATTTATCCTAGCTTGATAGAGAATTGAATCAGGTCTGGTTGAGCCAGATCCAAAGGCTCGAGCCGCAGCGCGTGAACTCGCATTATCAGGGGAGAAACGAGTAACCGCGCGTTGGTCTATTTCCGGACATCAGCGACCAGAAACAACAAGGGCCGCTTACGCGGCCCTTGTTCTTTTACTGCTCCCTTCGAAGGCTCTCGTCAATCAGGCGCAAACTCACTGTGAAGGTCGACTGCGGTATCTTCATTAAGCTCTGTTCGAGCTCCGTCGTAGCCTACAGCAGTAATAATGAACCGATCCACATTTTCGTCAACGACCCTTGACCCGTCGATTACAGCAAAGAGACCAAATAATGCAACGCGAACCGATTCTGCTATCGCTTCGTCGAGTAGCCGTTGTTCATCGCTCGGTAAACGAGCCCGCCACTCCGAAACCTTGATCAGCAGATCACGAGGCCGCCGCCCCGGAGGGGCAGTAAAAGTTCTCACAAGATCACTTGTCGCCTGCTCCTGTACATGCGTCCGGATCGCAGCAACGAATTCCTCTGTATTCATGACTGAAGTCCTTTTTACGTGAATACTATTTCTTAAAAGCCTTTGGGTACATTTCCTTGTTGAGCGCAATGAGCCGTTGCAAGCACTTGTTAGAAGCGCCAGTGTGTTGTCTCAGGTCTCTGATGTCGCTAGCTAGCAAATCTCTCGCCGTTTCCGTATACGCGCCCTTACGTGTCGGAATTTGTTCATGTTCACCAGCAGGAACAGCTATGGCCGGGCCAGTCTTTGGATCGTAGCCAGCAACAACCTGGGCGGCTGGGTGTTTTTGCATCGCGTGGTGAATATCGAGGCCGTCGCCAGAAGCTGAACGCTTCTTGAGATCGTCGTACGTACCAACATCATACTTCGAGCACGGATCACAAGGGCATCGAGCCAGCCCCAGCGGGTCGATCCAGCCAGTCGGATTGGGCGCGTATTGATAGAGGTTGTTGCCGCCAGCGAGACCGATCGGGTCCTTGGACACGAAGCGCCCCGAACTCGGATCGTAGTATCTGTGTCGGTTATAGGCGAGCCCCGTCTATAAGTCGCGCTCCTTCACTCTCCCAATCGAGAAGCACATTGCCTGGGCGCAGAACACCACCCGCGTCGTAGTCGCATTGCGCCACTCGCTAGGTGCCGGTGCGCCTTTGGCTGCGGGGTGTTGAGTAATTTCCTCAAGGTGACGCGATCCGTAAACCCACCTCGTCGTATTCATAGCGCACCATCTTGCCGTCGCCCCCCGTTTGCTCGATCAAATGGTCGATCCCGTCGTACCTGATTTCCATCTCCCCCGACCTCGACAATCACATATATACCAGGAGCCGCTCGAGCGGCCTTTCGTTACTACGCCTCTGACAAGTACGCCTTCAACATTTCTAGAAGCTCAGTCTTTGAATAGACGAACTCCTCTCCAGCACTCATCCCACCAATCGTGTCGAGCAGCGTGTCGAGCCTCTTATCACCATAGCGATATGCCCTAGCATCAAGCGACTTGAGATAAACATATCGAGCACATGTTTCCGGGGCATAGGGTTGTGTTTCGATGAACTCCATTATTTCCGTGACCAAGTTCAGTTTTTCATCGCGTTGATTCATCATCAGCACCTACATGGACAATTAATTGCTCTGCCGCCCGGCGTCGCCTTCCCTTGATCTATATCTGCCTTGGTCGGCGGGTAGTGTGGTAAATCCAGAACCTCGCCATCATTCATCTTAGGATGAACGCGATTCACTGCTCCAGAATGGTCGTACGTCTCTTCCCAACTGCGGACTTGACCAGTAGCAGGATTCCATTCGGTGACGTGTGATCGTCCTCTCGTCGGCCCGGCAGTTCTGGCTAACGCTTCTTTATCGTAGTACCGGATACGTCCGTCTGGCAGCGCACGCGTTCGATCAGCAGTCGCCTGTGCTCCTTCAAGCGCTGAAAGCTTCCGACGAAGTTTTTCTGCTGGACTATCGCATCTGAGCCCCAACGGATCAACCCAACCGATGGGGTTAGGCGCGTACTGGAAAGCATTCAGCCCACCCGCAAGTCCAATTGGATCTTTGCTAATGAACCGTCCTACTTCTGGATCGTAGTACCGATACCGGTTGTAATGCAGCCCCGTCTCTTCATCGTCCTGCTGCCCCTGAAACCGCAGCGGATTCCTCGCCACGATCCCCGCCGCCTTCGACACCCGCGCGATCACTTCCCGCGCTTCCCCCCACGCCTTATATGACGCCTCCCACACGACGTCTCCATCGGCATCCGTCAACAACTGCGGTGTGCCGATCTGATCACAGTGGTAATAGAACACCGCCGCATCGCCTCGACGCTCCGGCACCTTCTGCAGCGGATCTTCCTCTGGCACATAGCGGTCGGTACTCTTCCACTCCGGTGTCACGACCCCCTCAACCGGCCCCGCAACATACTGCGCCAGCGGCACGAACGTTCCCGGTTCGTACAGATAGTGCGTGCCGCGCTCGCCGTCACTCTCATACGCCAGCGTGTCACCATCCCACCCGAACACCGTCCGCTCGCCGTTCACCTCCTTCGCAATACGCCGACCGAACGGGTCATAGAAATACCGCGCCTGACTCTGCCGCGACGTCTCGGCAACCCGTGCGGACAGCAAGCGATTGAATTCATCCCACTCGTACTCCTGCTCACCCGCCGGCGTGCGCTTGCGCACCAGATTCCCGCGCGCGTCGTACTCGAAGTGCATGCCTGCATACGCCTTCAGCAGGTTACCGAGCACCTTCGGCACCTCAACCGGCAACGTGCTTTCCGGCCGCACCTGACTCGGACGCGACGCAGACATGTCCGCAGTCCGCACCGGATCGATGATGTTGCTCGCGGGATCAAACGCAAACCGTTCCTTCGCGATGGGACTGATCGCCTCGATCAACCGTCCGACCGGATCGTATCGATAGTCGGTCCCGCCCTTGCGGCTGTCCTCGATTCGCGACAACTGCCCCACCACGTCATAGCGATACCGCCGCTCGGCAAGCGGCGCGGGCGATGTCGATCGCTGAATCGTCTGCTGCAACACGCGTCCAGCCGGATCGTAGTGCGTGCGCTGGCCGACCTTGCTCGACAGCACACGCACCGTCTCGCGATGCAAGTCATCGCGCTCGAACTGCACACGCTCCTCGCCATCGAGCAGCATCCCGTGCACATGCCCGGACCCATACATCAGCCAGTCGACCGCATGGCCGTCCGGCCGAACGGTACGCCGCCGATTGCCGAGTTCGTCGTACTCGTGATGCCATACGTAACTGCGTCGTTCGCCGAACAGGTCGTACGCATGATGTTCGCGCACGAGATTGCCGACCGGATCGAAGAAGAACTGCACGCGGCCGTATCGATTCACCGCATCGATCAACTTGCCGCTCCGATCGTAGGCAAACCGCTCTTCGCTTTCCCCCGCGACGCGCTTCAGCAGCCGACCGTTCACATCGACGTCGATCGACGTCACGCAACCCGCTTCGTCGATCGCAACGAGACTGCCGCTCTCGCTGTCGTACTGATAACGCGTGGACTTGCCGTCGAAGCCGATTTCCTCGATCAGCCGCCCTGCCGGATCGTAGTGGAACTGATACGTCGCAAAGTTCGCATCGGTCAACGCGGTCAGGCGCCCGAGGCGGTCATAGCGATACGCAACCGTCTGCCCGAGCGCATCGGCGCGGCTGGCAATGCGGCCGACCGCGTCGTAGCCATATCGCGTCGAACGATTGAGCTGATCCGTGTGACGGAGCAAGCGGCCTTCAGCATCGTATTGGATCTGTTCGACGCCAGCAGGCGAGCGAACTTCGGTCGGTTGCCCGTTCGGGCCGTACCGATAGGCCACCACGCCACCGGCCGAGTCCTTTGTCTCGATCACGCGCCCGATATCGTCATAGCGCCACTCCGTCTTCTTTCCGGAGCAGTCCGTATAGCTTGTGACCTGCCCCGCGTCGTTGTACTCGAGCGTCTTCGAACCGCCCTTCGCATCGATGATTTGCGTCGGCAAACCCTTGTCGTTGTATTCGTACTTCGTCGAGTGTTCGAGCGGATCGATTTCCTCGACGAGGTTGCCCGCATCGTCGTACTTGCGTTGCCACACGTGCCCGTTCGGGTCGACGAGCCGGATCATCTGATCCTTCTCGTCGTACGCCATCTCGACGACGCTGCCGTCCGCCCGTTCGTGCTGAACCAGATTGCCGCGCGCGTCGTATTCGCGCCGTTCGATGCTGCCATCCTGCCGGATGTGCAGTACCAGATTGTGATGAGCATCGCGCCGGAACCACTCCTGGTTACCGTCCGGATACACGATCCGATACACGTAACCGTGGATGTTGAAGTAGTACCGCGTCATCTGTCCGAGCGCATCGGTCACGTAGGTCAGACGGATGTTCGGATTCCACGCGAGCCGGAGATCGAGACTGCCGTCGTCGGCATATTCACGAATGCACTTCGCGTTTGCGTTGTCCTCGGCATCCGCGCCATCCCATTCGAGCGTCATCCCGCGGCCCGTGCGATCGGTATAGCGCGTCACAAGGTGACGGCGATACTGATACGTCCGCGCATTGCCGTGGCGATCGACCGCGCGCACGAGATCGCCGTCGGCATCGTATTCGTAGCTCGCCAGCGTGCGGCGAACACCATCCTTGAGCACGTGTTCGATCTGCACGATCCGGCCATGCCGATCGTGCTCGAACGCGAGCACATTGCCGCTCGAATCGATCAGACGCGCCAGGCGATCGAGCGCATCGTAGTCCAGCGTGATCGTGTTGCCGGCACGGTCCTTCTGCATCGCGAGACGGAACACGTCGCCGCGACGCTCGTACACATGCAGCACGGCATGGCCGTATGCGATCGTCACCCATGTATCGTCGAGCCGCGACAGCGTCAGGTTCTCCGACAGATCATCGTGCACCGCGCCGGCCGCGAGTGCCGGATACTCGATGCTGCGCCCTTCCGCATCGCGATAGATCCACTGACCGTTCTTGGTGTCGATGCGCGTCGTATAGGGCGTGATCCATCGCGCACCCAGTTCGCCATTGTCATAAGCCGACAGACGAGAACGATAAGTACGCTCCCAAACGAGCGGCATGGCGCCCGGCAGGTCGAAATCCACGTGGGAGAACGTTTCGTCGCCGAACGCGAAATCGATTGATGCCTCCGATGCCCCGAGCCCGCACGCCTTGCACGTGCTCCTCCCCGCCCCTTCGACCGGCGCTTGTCCGTCGACTTTCTCCAGCCCTTCCTGCTCCCGCGTCTTCTTCGCCTGGCTCTTCCCGTTCGCCTTGACGTCCGTACTCTGCTCATGAAGCTTCGCGCGCGCCTTGACGCGGCCAACGGCCTCGATCAGCTGCAAGACCAGCCACATCATCTTGCCTTCTTCGCTGCCGGCAAGCGAACGAATCGACGCCGCGATCTTCGGCGCTTCGGTCCGAAGGAACGTCACCGTGCCGCGAAACGGCTCGAGCCACGCATCCGGCGCGAGCTTCGCCACCGTGCCCGCCGTCTTGTTGACAACCTTCTTTCCCAGCGCCTTGGTCCCCTCGTACGCAAACTGGATGCCGTCGCCGACACGGCTCGGGCTGTACCACGGCCGATCGTCCGCCATCTTCTTTGCGATCTCCTGCTGTCGCTTCAGATTCGCGTTGGCGTCGAAGAGTTGCCCGTGCAGCGCCTTGTCCATGCCGGTCGCCAGCGCGAGCATGAGCTCCTGGCACGTCGATGCGCATCCGTTGAGCAGTTCGACGAGACCGGCCTTCAGCTTGTTGAGAAAGTCCTCGATCTCGGTCGCGCAAGTCGCGTTGATATGCGTAACCAGCACGGAGATGATCGCCGCGCCGAGGTTGTTGCGCGTCATCAGCAATTCGTGGCGAACGAGCGCAAGCAGCGGGCGCGCCGACATCCGGAAAGGCGCAAGCGTCGGCGGAACCGGGATGATGCCAAGCAGGTTGATCGCCAGGCTCATGTAGTCGAGCACCTGGCCGCCGCGCTTCTCGATGATCTCGGCAATATCGCCCAGCGCGTCGACCATTGCCATGATGTTGCCGATGATCGGTACCGCACCGGCAAACGTCTTCACGTCCTCGAACGTGATGTGGTTGCCGCTGATCTTGCGCAACCACGCATCGAAGCGGTTGCCGACCGCGGCGACATCCTTCGGAGAAACATCGCTGAGCCAGGTAACGGCCTGTTCCTTCTCTGCGCCCGGCGGAAGTTGTTGTGCCATGTCGTTCTTCGTTCAGTTCGTTATATTCGGGCGGCCGACGAGCCGCCGCGCTCTCAGGATTTCAGCGGTCCGCCAAACCCGCTCGTCGGCAGCTTCATGCCCGTCGCGCCCGCGGCCGAGGCCACGGTCGTGGCGCCCTTGCCCGCGATACCGGCGACGCCCGGCAATGCGCCTTGCAACGCCCCGGACGCCGCATTCGCCGCCGGCGCGGCCAGCGCCGCGAGTCCGCCTTGCCGTGCCGCCTGCACCATCCCGGCCACCTGCTTAGCGGCGCTGCCCAGGCTCGACGCCGTCTGCAGCGCGGAGACTGCACCTGCCCCACCCAGCGCGCCCGCCGCAGCCGGCAACGCGGAACTCGCCAGTCCGCCCAGCGCTGCACCTGCACCGCCACCGCTCACGAGCCCCATGGCTGCCGTCGCAGCAGCAGGGGCCATCCCTTGCAACTGGCTGGCAAGCTGTCCCGTTGCCGCTGACTGGGCCGCCTCCGGCGACGGCTCGACCGGCTCCGCTGGCCATTTCGCCTGTTTGAAATAGTTCGCCGGCTGATCCGACTCGCGCGGATCCTTCCCGAACTCGACACGTACCGCACCCGGCGGCAGCCCGCTCACGACCGTGTAGCCGCTGTTGTCGAGCGCCCCCTTCTTCAGCACCGCACCGTTCACGTCTTTCACCGTGAACAGCCCGCCCTTCACCGCCTCGCCGTTCACGTACTTGTGAAACAGCTCCAGCTGCCCCGGCTGATCCGGCCGTGGACTCGGCAACGGATACCCCATGCTCGCCGGCCCCGCGAACGTATGCGACGCACCCTTCACATCGACCGCGCCAGGCGTATGAATCTCGATGTTGCCGCCTTGAATGCGGATATACCCGCCGCCGCTCGTCAGCAGAATCCCCTGATCGGCCGCGATCTCGATCCGGTCAGTCGCCGACACGACCTTCACCGCCTTCTGCGCGGTCACCTCGATGTTGTCCGACTGCGCCTGGATCTCCACCTTGCCCTTGCCCGCGAACAGCTTCATCCCCGCGTTCTGCACGAACAGGCTCAGCTTCTGCCCGATGCTCCCGATCAGCGACTTGCCCGCCGCGACATGCACGCTTTGCCCGCTCGCCACGTTCACGTGATCGTTCGCGACCACATGCACCGACTGCTGCGTCGACATCCCGATTCCCGACGGGCTGCCGAACAGCATCACCGGCTCCTTGAACGCATTCGCGCTTCCGGTGCCGCCACCGGCCGTGCGCCCGCCGGACGCGCTGCCCGACTTGCTGTCCTGCGTCGCGTCGGTGAACGCGCGCATCGTGTCGTGCGCTTCCTTCAGGCTTTCCGCCTGATGCTGCTCGCTCACGCCCGACATCGCTTCGACGAGGCTTTCACCCGTCACGAGCTGCTGCTGCGCTTCCTTCACGTCGAGCGGCTGGCTGTTCGGCGCCTTCGGGTGCGTCGTTACGTAAAGGCCCTGACTCGCCCGCACCGCGCCGTACGCATCCGAGCGCAAGTCGAACCCGCTGCCGAGATACGACCCGCGCGAATTGCCGTTCTGGTCGATAAGGTAGCCGAGGTGCAGCAGGCTGTTCGCGCTGCTGCTCATCAACTGCACTCGGTTCTGCCCGGTCGCGTCGTCCATCACGAGCTGGTTGTAGCCGCCGCCCGAATACTCCTTCGACCGGTAGCCGGAGAGGATCCCGTCGCTGTGCCACTGCGGCTGGTTCGCGCCGTTGTACACGCGCCCGACGGCCAGCGGCCGGTCGCAGTCGCCGCCGACGTAGTCGATCAGCACTTCCTCGCCGATGCGCGGCACGTGCACGCCGCCGTAGCCGCCGCCCGTATCCGACTGCACCACGCGTACCCAGCACGACGCGTTCTCGTTGGCCGGATTCAACCGGTCCCATACGAATTGCACACGGATCCGGTTCAGTTCGTCGGTATGGACCTCCTCGCCCTGCGGCCCAACGACGATCGCCGTTTCGAGGTGCATCTCCGGCTTCTTGTGCTCGAACGGGCTGCGATACGGCACGCTCACGCGCTGCGCCTCGACCTCGACCAGATAGAAGCCCGTCGAACCGTCGTCGTGCGGGACACGCAACGCAGGATCGGCGCCGTAACCATCCTGTGCCTGGATCAATGCCTCGCGCAAGCTGTACGGGAAGTCCGCGCTGTCGCTCGCAACGGGCAGGTTGTTCTCGATCCACCACGCGACCTCGATCGTGGCAAATTCGCGCTGATCGGCGGAATCGCGATCGTGCTCGGGATGCTCGGCCAGCGTGAAGCGCCGGCCGGCGTCGATCGCGCGCACGCCGCCCGCACCGTGGAAGCGCTTCGCCTGCGATTCCCACTCCTCCATCCGCATCTTCGTCAGATGGTCGCCGCGCGTCTGGTCCAGATACGTGTAAGCGCCCGTGTACTCGTACACCTCGAGCTGGTCGGGCAGTTCACCCTGGCCGGCCATCGTCGGCAGCGACGTACCTTTCGGATTCGACGGTTGCGCGGGATTCTTGTAGTCGAACGTGCGCGTCGACCGCGTGACGCTCTGCAGCGTGCGCGTGCCCGACCATTGCGTGAACGCGTCGGCCCCGCTTGCCGAACCGCCGCGATAGAAGCTCACCGTCTCCGGTGACAGCGGCGCAAACGCCTGCAGATTGTCGGTGATCACGAGCGTGTGCGACTTGCCGTCGTCGGCCTGCTGCCATGCGCAGTAGAGCCCCTCGTCCTCCATCAGCCGATGCACGAAATGCCAGTCGGTGTCGTGCTGGCGCGTGTACGAGCGATTCGGCAGCGGCTTCGACAGTGCGAAGCGGAAATGGCCCTTGGCCTGCGGATGCTGGTTCAGCACGTCGCTGATGATCTGGTCGACGGTCGTGTCGTTCCAGAGCCGCTGGTCGCGACGGAACTTCAGGAAATGGGTGAAATCGGCGAACGTGAGCTGATAGGTCGTGAGTCCGCCGTCGGCGCCCAGCCGGCGCGCGGTATGCACGTATCCGTTGATCGGCCGATAGCTGCGGTCGCCTTGCTCGATCCACAGCGTGACGGGCTGCGCGATCAGCTTTTTAAGTTCCAGATCGCTATCGGTCGACAGCACGTCGAGCGTGAACTCGTACGCACGCCCAATGCGCGAGCGGCCGACTGCCCGCTGCACGGTCAGGACGTTGCCCCCCAAGGGCGTATCGAGCTTCAGCAACCGGTCCTGCTGAAGCAACCCGCCACGCAACGCGGCGATCGTGTTCTGCATGTTCATGGCTACGGCCTTTTCTTCTTTTGACGCGCCCTCGGATGGCGCGAGCACTGGACTTTGCTCGCGCGATTTTACAGACAATTTACTGGCATCCTCGAAAACCGGCCGGATTTGAAGACACGGCATCCAATCGGTCCGCGCTTTGCCTGCGCTGGCGCCCGCCGCACCGTTCGGCCCTCGCCGCGCCGTGAAATCGATTGCAATCAGGGCCAATTCGACTTCCGGCGCGGCGCGGTTGCGAGTAGTGTCTACGTGCCCGTATTCCGGCCTCATCCGGGTCCAACCGATACCCGGCGCTCCCTACACGACACTGAACACTGGAGATCTGCGATGAAACGTTCGAAGTTCCTGCTGTCGGGCCTGCTGCTCGCGTCGGCCCTCGGCTTCACGGCCGTCGCCGCACACGCGGAAGACCTGCTCGATTCCGTGAAGAAAGCCGGCGTGCTGCGCGTCGGCCTCGAAGGCACGTATCCGCCGTTCAATTCGCGCGGCACGTCAGGCCAGCTCGAGGGTTTCGACGTCGACGTCGCGAACGCGGTCGCCGGCAAGCTCGGCGTGAAGACGCAGTTCGTCCCGACCGAATGGAGCGGCATCATCGCCGGCCTGCAGGCCGGCAAGTTCGACGTGATCGTCAACCAGGTCACGATCACGCCGCAACGCAAGGAAGCGCTTGACTTCAGCCAGCCGTACACGTACTCGGCCGCGCAGCTGATCCAGCGCAAGGACGACACGCGCAACTTCAAGTCGCTCGACGACTTCAAGGGCAAGAAGCTGGGCGTGACGCTCGGCACCAACTACGACCAGATGGCGCGCACCGTGCCGGGTATCGAGGTGCAGACGTATCCGGGCGCGCCGGAGAAACTGCGTGACCTCGCCGCGGGCCGGATCGAGGCAACGCTCGACGATCGGCTGATGCTGCCGTACATGATCAAGACGTCCAACCTGCCGCTGCGCGCGGGGGCGGTGCTGAACGGCGGCAAGCAGGAAATGGCGATCCCGTTCCGCAAGGGCAATCCGAAGTTCGAGAAGGCGATCAACGACGCGCTCGATTCGCTGCACAAGGACGGCACGTTGAAGAAGATCTCGATGCACTGGTTCGGCAGCGATGTGACGGTGCCGGTCGCACAATAAGCCGCCCGGCATTTCCATGCGTCACGCCGTTCATTTCGATGAACGCGTGACGCCTCCCCTCAAGCCGCTTCGTCGAAGCGCGCCAGCAACATCTGGCCGATCGGCGTCAGCGCCGGACGCGCCGCCACGGCGCTCATGCGCGCCTGCGTATCGTCGACCAGACGCTTCTCGACCAGCACGGCAAAGGCCGGATTCGATTGATCGACGCTGTCCGGCGCACGCGCAATGCGCAACAGCATCGAGAATTCGTGCGGACTCAGCATGGTGCTTGTCTCCTGACCGGCTGCGATCCGGTTCGAACCGGCGTCGATCGTGTTTGCGAATGGAAGGGTGCGATGCGCGGCCGCCAGGCTGCCGGAGCGAGATCCCGGTTGCCCGGCCTGCGAGGCGGGCACGTCGCCGCGGGGCGGGTTGCGCACGGCTCCGTCGGGCGAGGTCGCGGCGATGAAAACGTGCAACCTTATGGGCGTATCGTGACGCGGCCGTGACAGCAAAGCGGGAGCGAAACAGTCCGCATTACGCGCCGCCGGCGTTTCGATGCGGATCCAGTTGACGACGAACTGCATCAAGCTCGCGCCCGTCATCGCGAATCGACTGAATACGGGTAGCCGCCGCGCTCCGATCCGCTCGCATGGCGCATGCAGCGCACGACCACGTTCAGTGCACGCCCAAGCGTCATTCCGACGAGCACGCCCCAGACGGCGAACGACAGCATCTCGAAGCCGCTCGTCGCCGCCCATGGCGCCCGCACGGCCACTGCATAATGCATGCAGGTTTCCGCGACGAAGGTCACCATCAGCGTGACGAGCAGGCTTGCGTCGCCGGGCAGGCGCACGCGCAGGCCCGACGGCATCGAGCGGTATTCGAGGCGCCACCGGCTCGCGTGCAGCCAGCCCAGCGACGCGCCGCCCAGCACGGCCGCCAGCGCAATCGCGTTCGCATCGACACCGGCGTGCGGAAACAGACCGTTCAGGCTGACGATGCCGAGCATCCCGAATACGACGGGAGAAATCAGCGGTCGCATCGCCGGCACCTCGCGCGGGAAACAGCGCTTGATGCCGATGTAAAGCAGCACGCAGAACATCACGTACACGTAAGGCTTCAGATGAAGGAGCGCGGACATGGTCGAAGTCGCCTGATCGGAATGGACACGCCGACACCGTACTGCGCAGCCCCGGCGCGCGGCGCGGCTTGCGACGGGCGGCCGGAATCCGCGGACGAGCTGCGCGTCGTGGCGATGGTCGTCCGGTGAGGCCCCCTCGGCGCGGAGCCGACGCCATCCGCTATCCCTCCGGGCGACGCTCCGCGACACTCGTGGCGATAGCCGGCCAGCCGTCGGCCGCCGACGCACGTCGTCGAAGCCGCGCGCCGTTCGTCGCAACATTCACGCAGTCGGCCCACGTGACGCTAAAGTCACGGCATACGCGCATCGCGCACCACGCTCCCCCGACACCATGCGAGCCACGTCCGATCCTTCACCGATACCGCCGCCTGCCGGCGCCGCACCGCGGCGGCTGCGCGATCCGGCCGCGCTGCTCGCGTTCACGTGCTTCAATTCGGTCGTCGGCCTGGGGTTCTGGGTCGTCCATGTCGGCGAACCGCTGCTGCCCTACCTCGTCGTCGCCAACACGATCGGTTTCTGCGCGCTGTTGCTCAGCCGCGCCGCGAATCGGCTGCTGCCGCGCAAGCCGGGGCTCGTGCTGAAGGCCATCGTGATCGCACCGGTCAGCGTGTTCGCCGGGTTCGAGATCGCCGCGACCATCATTCGCGGGAACGTGCCGCACGTATTCGGGCACGCCCGCATCGGAACGTGGGACGACTACGGGCCGTCGTTCCTGGTGTCGGCCGTGCTGTTCGTGTGCGTGTCGCTGTTCCTTCAGTCGCTTCGCATGCGCGCGACGCTCGAAACCGAGCGACGCGAAGCCGCCGAAGCGCGCCAGGCCGAGACAGCCGCACGCCTCGCGCTGCTGCAGGCGCAGATCGAGCCGCACTTCCTGTTCAATACGCTCGCGAACGTGCAGAGCCTGATCGAACGCGACCCGTCCCGCGCATCGACGATGCTGGACCACCTGAACCGCTACCTGCGTGCGAGCCTGCGCCGCACGCGCGATGCGACATCGACGCTCGGCGACGAACTCGATCTCGTCGACGCGTTGCTGAAGATCGCCTCGATCCGGCTCGGCGAGCGGCTGTCATATGCGATCGAAGTTCCGGAGGAATTGCACGCGCTGCCGTTCTCGCCGCTGCTGCTGCAACCGCTCGTCGAGAATGCGCTGCTGCACGGGATCGAGCCGTCGATCGACGGCGGCGGGATTGTCGTTCGCGGCCGGACGCGGGGCGACAAGCTCGAACTGAACGTGATCGACACGGGCGTCGGCCTCGGCAAGGGCGGCTCTGGCCTGCACGGCGGTGTCGGGCTCGCCAACGTCGCCGCACGTATCCGGACGCTGCATGGCGAGCGCGGCAGCATCACCGTCGAAACGAACGCGAGTGCCGCACATGGCGTCACCGCCACCCTGCTGACTCCGATCGACTGACATGCCGACCGCCCTCATCGCCGACGACGAACCGAACCTGTCCGCTTCGCTCGCGCAACGACTGCGGCAGCTCTGGCCTGAACTGGAGATCGTTGCGATGCCGCGCAACGGTGTCGAAACACTGGCCGCACTGAATGCGTCGCCGCGCCCGGACATCGCGTTCCTCGACATCCGGATGCCCGGCATCGACGGATTGAAGCTGGCTGCGCTGGTGCCGGACGTACATGTCGTGTTCGTCACGGCTTACGACGAATATGCAGTCGACGCGTTCGATCGCTCAGCGGTCGACTACTTGCTGAAGCCGGTGACGGACGAGCGGCTGCTGCGCTGTATCGCGAAGCTTCAGCGCGGCGAGCCGGCTGTCGGGCATCCCGAAGCGTTGGCTCAAGCGGCGCAATCGCGGGATGCCGCGCCGATCCGCTGGCTGACCGTGGGCGTGAAGGATGCGACGTGGCTCGTTTCGATCGACGATGTGCTGTATTTCCAGGCGTCGGAAAAATACACGGAAATCGTCACGGCCAGCGAACGGCTCGTGATCCGCACGCCGTTGAAGGACCTGATGCAGCGGCTCGATCCGGCGCGGTTCGCGCAGGTGCATCGCGGTGTGATCGTCGCGTACGCGGCGATCGATCGTATCGAGCGCGATCTGCTGGGGCGGTTGCGGATTCGCGTGCACGGGCAGCGGGAGATGCTGCCCGTCAGTCGTGCGTATGCGGGATTGTTCAGGCAGATGTGAGCGGCAGATTGATGTCGAAAGGACAGTCCCCTTGTCGCGGCACCGCGCACACGACACCTCGTCGACCAGAAAGACGGCCGCAGAAAAGACAAAGGGCCGGGAGAATCAATCTCCCGGCCCTTCGTTCAATATGGTGCCGGCTGCAGGACTCGAACCCGCCACCTGATGATTACAAATCAACTGCTCTACCAGATGAGCTAAGCCGGCGTAAGCGCGAGATTCTACCTCATTTCACGATCTTGAGGCGAGGTCTGCTGCCGCCTTTCGTGCCGTCGCCGTCGGTTTTCGGCGGTTCGTCGGCGCCTTCGGACGGCTCCTCGTTCGCGCCGCTGTCGGCGACCGGCGTCAACGTCGACGCAGGCTCGTCACGCTGCCCGTCTTCCGCTTGCGCGGCGTCATCGTCGAACGTACCCGAATCCGCGCCTTCGCCCGCAACCGCATCGACCTGGAACGCCATGCCCTGCCCGTTCTCGCGCGCATAGATCGCGAGCACGTTGGCCACCGGAATCTCGATCTTGTGCGCCTTCCCGGAGAACCGGGCCGTGAACTCGATCCACTCGTTGCCCATCTGCAACTGGCTCGTCGCCTCGAAGCTGATGTTGAGCACGATCTCGCCGTCACGCACGAACTGACGCGGCACGCGCGTCGAGTTGTCGACCCTCACCGCGATATGCGGCGTGTAACCGTTATCGGTGCACCACTCGTACAACGCGCGCAGCAGATAAGGCTTCGTTGAAATCTCTTGCATCACGATCCTCGAACCCGGAGCAGGCACGCGGCACGCCGCGCCGCCCGCTCCGTCATTCCTTCATTGCAACATCAACGACGCATGACCTTTTCGGACGGCGTCAGTGCCTCGATGTAGGCCGGACGGCTGAAGATCCGTTCGGCGTACTTCATCAGCGGCGCGGCGTTCTTCGACAGCTCGATGCCGTAGTGATCCAGGCGCCACAGCAGCGGAGCGATCGCGACGTCCAGCATCGAGAACTCTTCGCCGAGCATGTACTTGTTCTTCACGAAGATCGGCGCGAGCTGCGTCAGGCGATCGCGGATCGCGAGGCGTGCCTTCTCGTGGTTCTTCTCCGCCGCCTTGCCCTTCTCGTTCTCGAGCGTGCTGACGTGAACGAACAGTTCCTTCTCGAAGTTGAGCAGGAACAGGCGCGCACGGGCGCGCTGCACCGGGTCGGCCGGCATCAGCTGCGGATGCGGGAAGCGCTCGTCGATGTACTCGTTGATGATGTTCGATTCGTACAGGATCAGGTCGCGCTCGACCAGGATCGGCACCTGACCGTACGGGTTCATCACCGAAATGTCTTCCGGCTTGTTGAACAGGTCGACGTCGCGGATTTCGAAGTCCATGCCCTTCTCGAACAGCACCAGCCGGCAACGCTGGGAGAACGGGCAAGTTGTGCCGGAATACAGAACCATCATATTTGCGTTTCCTCAAAAAAGCCGAGGGCCGGCACGCGGCGCAACCCCTTTCACGGGTTCCGCCTTGCGCCGGCCCCACGCCGGTCAGGCGTGTTTACTTGATATCTTTCCAGTACGCGGCATTGAGCCGCCAGGCCAGGAAAGTCAGGACACCGAGAAAGATCAGCACCCACACGCCGAGGCGTTTGCGAGTCTGCTGGGCCGGCTCGGACATCCATGTCATATAGGCCACCAGGTCGGCCACCGCAGCATCATAGTCGGGCGACGACAGCGTGCCCGGCGTGACCTGCTGGAAGCCGACGAGCGTGTGGACCTTCTCGCCCGTCTCCTCGTCCGTCTTGTCTTCGAATTTGGCAATGCGCTGCCCCTGCAGCTGCCACAACACATGGGGCATGCCGACGTTCTCGAACACCGCGTTGTTCCAGCCGGTCGGCCGCGTATCGTCGCGGTAGAAACTCCGCAGATACGTATACAGCCAGTCGCGGCCGCGCGCGCGCTCCTCGACCGACAGGTCGGGCGGCGTGGTGCCGAGCCAGTTCTTCGCGTCTTCGGGCCGCATCGCGACGGACATTGTGTTGCCGACCTTGTCGGTCGTGAACAGGAGATTCTTTTCGATCTCCTTCTGGGATATGCCCAGATCCGTCAGACGGTTGTAGCGCATCAGGTTCGCGCTGTGGCAGTTCAGGCAATAGTTTACAAACAATTGCGCGCCGTGCTGAAGCGAAACGAGATTTTCCGTGTTATCGGGCGCCCGGTCGAGCGGAAAATTACCTTCCGCCCGCACGGCCGGCGCCGCCAGCAGCGCACACGCGGTCGCCCCGATCAGCGCGAGTGTCGAAAGCAGTTTCTTCATGTCGTTCTCTCCTCGCTCACGTTAATGGGGCTTGAAGCGCACCCGCTCCGGCGGCTGCTTGAACGTGCCAAGCGGCGTCCAGACGGGCATGCCGAGGAAGAACGCGAAGTAGATCAGCGCGCAGGCCTGCGCGATCAGCGTCGCAGCCGGCGATGGCGGCCGCGTGCCGAGGAACGCGAGGGTCAGGAACGCCGCGACGAAGATCCCGAGGAACACCTTGTGGAACAGCGGCCGGTAGCGGATCGACTTCACCGGGCTGCGGTCCAGCCACGGCAGGAAGAACAGCGTGATCACCGCCGAGCCCATCACGACGACGCCCCAGAACTTCGACTCCGTCAGGTACATGAACACGACGATCGCCGCGGCCAGCACCGGCAGGCCTGCCTTCCACTTGCCGCGCGCGCGGATCAGCGCGAGCACGCCGAGCAGCGCGATCACGATCATCAGCACGATCTTGAACGGGTCGGTGGTCGCGCGCAGCATCGCGTAGAACGCGGTGAAGTACCAGACCGGCGCGATCTCGGGCGGCGTCTGCAGCGGGTTCGCGGGGACGAAGTTGTTCGCCTCGAGGAAGTAGCCGCCCATCTCCGGCGAGAAAAACACGATCAGCGCGAAGATCATCAGGAACACGCACACGCCGAGGAAATCGTGCACCGAGTAGTACGGATGGAACGGGATGCCGTCGAGCGGGATGCCGTTCTCGTCCTTCTTCGCCTTGATCTCGATGCCGTCCGGGTTATTCGACCCCACTTCGTGCAGTGCGACGAGGTGCGCGATCACGAGACCGACCAGCACGAGCGGAATCGCGATCACGTGGAACGCGAAGAAACGGTTCAGCGTGACGTCGGACACGACGTAGTCGCCGCGAATCCACAGCGACAGGTCCGGGCCGACGAACGGGATCGCCGAGAACAGGTTCACGATCACCTGCGCACCCCAGAACGACATCTGGCCCCACGGCAGCAGGTAGCCGAAGAACGCCTCGGCCATCAGGCACAGGAAGATCGCGCAGCCGAAGATCCACACGAGCTCGCGCGGCTTGCGGTACGACCCGTACAGCAGCCCGCGGAACATGTGCAGGTAGACGACCACGAAGAACATCGATGCACCGGTCGAGTGCATGTAGCGGATCAGCCAGCCCCACGGCACCTCGCGCATGATGTACTCGACCGACGCGAACGCGAGCATCGAGTCGGGCTTGTAGTTCATCGTCAGGAAGATGCCCGTGACGATCTGGTTGACGAGCACCAGCAGCGCGAGGGAGCCGAAGAAGTACCAGAAGTTGAAGTTCTTCGGCGCGTAGTACTCGGAAACGTGCTTCTTCCAGGTGGACGTGAGCGGGAAGCGCTGATCGATCCAGCCGGTGAGACCTGTCGTGGAGACTTCTTTGTTGTCGGCGGCCATCACGCTTCTCCTTTCTCGTCCTTGCCGATCACGAGGGTCGTCGCCGACGTGAACATGTAGGGCGGGATGTCGAGATTCTGAGGCGCCGGCTTGTTCTTGAACACACGGCCGGCGAGGTCGTAGGTCGAACCGTGGCACGGGCACAGGAAACCGCCCGGCCAGTCGTCCGGCAGGTTCGGCTGCGGACCCGGCGTGAAGCGTTGGCTAGGCGTGCAGCCGAGGTGCGTACACACGGCCATCACGACGAGAATGTTCTTGCGATCGGCCCGCGAGCGATATTCGTTGGCGCAATACGCGGGCAACGGCATCGAATACGGGGATTTCGTGGTCGGATCCGCGACTTCCTTGTCGGCCTTGACCACGTCGGCCAGCATCGAATCGGTGCGATTCAGGATCCAGACGGGCTTGCCGCGCCACGGCACGGTGACCATTTCGCCAGGCTTCAGGCCGCTGATATCAACCTCGACCGGGGCACCGGCCGCTTTCGCTTTCGCGGACGGCGCAAGCGACGCCGCGAAAGGTATGACGGTGGCTACGCCTCCCACGCCACCTGCTACGGATGTCGCAATCAGCCAGGTACGGCGGCCGCTGTCGACGCGTTTCTCTTCCTTGTCTCGCATCACACGCCCCACTTCTGAGTTGGATTTTCCGTCACGACTTTCCATTCCGCCGCTAGTTTGCTCGAATGGAGTCGCCATTTACAAGGCCCGGAGATGAAAATCCCTTCGAAGTGTTTGATAGTTAAGGGTTATCCCCCACTATCGGAGCGATTAAATCATTTCACTTTTAAGCATCCGCTACATTGCGAAATTTCGATGCACCGCCGCAAATCCGTCGCTCAGACCGGATTGTGAATATCGATAAAAAGGTGCTCGATATCGAATTCTTCGGACAAGTGGGCGCCCAGCGCCTGGATTCCGTAACGTTCGGTCGCATGGTGCCCCGCCGCAACGAACGCGACGCCGCTCTCGGCAGCCGTGTGCGTCACGTATTCGGACACCTCGCCGGTCAGGTACACGTCCGCGCCGGCATCGATCGCCGCGTCGAAATAGCTTTGCGCGGCGCCGGTGCACCACGCGATACGGCGCAGCTGCATCTCCGGGTCACCGAGCACGAGCGGCGTGCGGCCGAGCGTGTTCTCGACCTTCGCGACGAAGTGCTCGAGCGTGACGGGCATCGGCAGCGTCGCCATCCAGCCGAGGTTGCCTTCGCCGAAACGCTGCTCGCCGATCAGCCCGAGCTTCGCGCCGAGCTGCGCGTTGTTGCCGAATTCGGGATGCGCGTCGAGCGGCAGGTGGAACGCGAACAGGTTCAGGTCGTTCGCGAGCAGCAGCTTCAGGCGCTGGTACTTGCGGCCCGTGATCTGCGGCGCCTCGTTGCGCCAGAAATAACCGTGATGGACGAGCACGGCATCCGCCCCCCATTCGAGCGCGGCCTCGAGGAACGCGACCGACGCCGTCACGCCGGTGGCGATCTTCTCGACCTTGCGGCGCCCCTCGACCTGGAGGCCGTTCGGGCAATAGTCCTTGAAGCGCGCGGTTTCGAGGGTATTGTTCAAGTACAATTCAAGTTCGATCCGATCCATATAAACCTCTAATCCATTCAGATGCTTAGACGCTTCTGGCTGTTCTTCGCGCAGGCGGTTACCGTGCTGCTCGCGCTGATGTTCATCGTCGTGACGCTCAAGCCGCAATGGCTGCAACGGCAAGGACAGCTCGGCAAGCAGCTCGCCACGCCGATCGTTGCGCTGCGGGAGGTCGCGCCCGGCATCGGCGGCGCGCCGGCGACCACGTCGTACGCGGAAGCCGCGCAGAAGGCGATGCCGGCCGTCGTCAACGTGTTCTCCAGCAAGGACGGCTCGCTGCCGCCCGACCCGCGCGCGAAAGATCCGCTGTTCCGCTACTTCTTCGGCGACCGCAACGCCCGCAAGCAGCAGGACGAACCGGCAGCCAACCTCGGCTCGGGCGTTATCGTGAGCCCGGAAGGTTACATTCTAACGAACCAGCACGTCGTGGACGGCGCCGACCAGATCGAAGTCGCGCTCGCCGACGGCCGCACGGCCACCGCGAAGGTGATCGGCAGCGATCCCGAGACCGATCTGGCCGTGCTGAAGATCAACGTGACGAACCTGCCGACGATCACGCTCGGCCGCTCCGACCAGTCGCGCGTCGGCGATGTCGTGCTCGCGATCGGCAACCCGTTCGGCGTCGGCCAGACGGTCACGATGGGGATCATCAGCGCGCTCGGCCGCAATCACCTCGGCATCAACACGTTCGAGAACTTCATCCAGACCGACGCACCGATCAACCCCGGCAACTCGGGCGGCGCGCTGGTCGACGTGAACGGCAACCTACTCGGCATCAACACGGCGATCTACTCGCGTTCGGGCGGCTCGCTCGGCATCGGCTTCGCGATTCCCGTGTCGACCGCGCGCACGGTGCTCGAGAGCATCATCACGACGGGCTCGGTCACGCGCGGCTGGATCGGCGTCGAACCGCAGGACGTCACGCCGGAGATCGCCGAGTCGTTCGGGCTCCAGCAGAAATCGGGCGCGATCGTCGCCGGCGTGCTGCAGGGCGGCCCGGCCGACAAGGCCGGCATCAAGCCGGGCGATATCCTGGTCACGGTCAACGGCGAGGACATCACGGACACGACCAAGCTGCTGAACGTCGTCGCGCAGATCAAGCCCGGCACGCCGACCAAGGTGCACGTCGTGCGCAAGGGCAAGGAGTTCGACGTGAGCGTCGTGATCGGCAAGCGCCCGCCGCCGCCGAAGCAGACGCTCGACGAGCAGGACAGCGATACCGAATGAGGTTGGGCAGGCGGGTCGCGCGACATCACGCGCCCGTTGTCGTCGGTGGAAATGAAAAAGGGCAGCCGGTTGGCTGCCCTTTTGCTTTGCTTCGACCGATCCGTATTGCCCGGGAAGGGGACAATGCCACACGCTTGCCGGCTCGGCCACGGCATCGCCGCACCGTTCGAGCTGACCGGAAGAGCCGGCCCGCCGCCCGGTGCGCCGCCGTCAGCCCGCGGCTTCGCCGTTCCCCGCCTCGCCCTCTTCGGCCGGCTTCTTCGGCACGAAGAACCGCGCGGCCAGGATCCCGGCTTCATACAGCACGATCAGCGGCAGCGCGAGCATCAGTTGCGAGAACACGTCCGGCGGCGTGACGACCGCCGCGACGACGAACGCGCCGACGATCACGTACGGGCGGATTTCCTTCAGTTTCTTCACCGTCAGCACGCCCATCCGGACGAGCAGCACGACGACGATCGGCACCTCGAACGTGACCCCGAACGCGATGAACATCCCGAGCACGAAGCTCAGGTAGTTGTCGATGTCGGTCGTCATCTCGGCCCCGAGCGGCGCGTTGTAGTGCGCCATCACGCGGAAGATCGTCGGGAACACGAGGAAGTACGCGAATGCCATCCCGCACAGGAACAGCACGTAGCTGCTGCCGACGAGCGGCGTGACGAGCTTCTTCTCGTGCTGGTACAGCCCCGGCGCGACGAACGCCCAGATCTGGTACAGCACGACCGGCAGCGCGATCACGAGCGCGACGAGCATCGTGACCTTCATCGGCACGAAGAACGAGCCGGTGACGTCGGTGACGATCATCTTGCCGTCCTTCGGCAGATTCTCCATCAGCGGCCGCGCGAGCAGCCGGAAGATGTCGGGCGCCCAGTAGACGAGCCCGAGGAACACAACGATCACGGCCAGCCCCGCGCGAATGATGCGGTCGCGAAGCTCGACGAGATGGGAAATGAAGGTTTCTTCCGGGGCGTCGCCCGGGTTCTGCTGGGGGTCGCTCACACCGGCCCTCGGTAGGATTGACGAGCGAGCATGCGCTCGGCTCAGAAGAAGCGCGTCGGCCGGCGCAGGCTGGCCGGCTGGTGGCGCGCGACACGCGCGG
The DNA here is from genome assembly GCF_055810675.1 of Burkholderia sp. YHN3-13. Classification (NCBI taxonomy): domain Bacteria; kingdom Pseudomonadati; phylum Pseudomonadota; class Betaproteobacteria; order Burkholderiales; family Burkholderiaceae; genus Burkholderia; species Burkholderia sp. YHN3-13. The sequence goes on from NZ_JBVVNQ010000013.1 coordinate 109,919, forward strand.
CGCCCGACTGCACGTGCGTGCGGCGGGTGGTCGCGCGCTTGTACCAGACAGGCGTCGCCGCCTGCTTCACGCGCCAGTTGCGGCGCTTCGTCGCGAGCGCGGCCGGACTGCCGCGCCACGACGGCGCAGCAGGCGCGTCGGAACCGTAGGACCCGGCGGCACCCGACGCTTCGTCAAGACCGCCGACCGCGGAATGCCACGTGTCGTTGAGTTCCTTCTCGTGCTCGCGCAGGTTGTCGTGAATCGTCGTCTCGACATTGCGCGCGGCCGATTCGAAATCGGTCTTCATCGTCCGCAACGCGTCGAGTTCGATTTCGCGCGAGACCTCGGCCTTCACGTCGTTGATGTACCGCTGCGCACGACCGAACAGCGCGCCTGCCGTACGCGCGACGCGCGGCAGGCGCTCGGGGCCGAGCACCACGAGCGCGACGACGCCGATCAGCGCCATCTTCGAAAGACCGAGATCCAGCATCGCGAATGCCTGTCAGCGGGCCGGCGTTACGCCTTGTTCGAATCGGAACGCGTCGTTTCCTTCGCGTTGACGTCGACCGAGCCGGAGCGCGGCAGCTGCTGCGCATCGGCCGGCGTTTCGCCTTCCTTCATGCCGTCCTTGAAACCCTTCACGGCGCTGCCGAGATCGTTGCCGATGTTGCGCAGCTTCTTCGTACCGAAAACCAGCGCGACGATCAGCAGCACGATCAGCCAGTGCCAAATGCTCAATCCACCCATGATGAAACCTCTCCTCAACCACGCCGCCGGGCGGCGCAAATCGCCGGCGACGCGCCGGCTTCGACTATCGATGCGGGGAAACGCCCCGCGCCGTCAACCCATCCGCTGCCAGGGGCGCGGACCGGCCAGGATATGCGCGTGCAGGTGGTAGACCTCCTGCCCGCCGCCCGGGCCCGTATTGATCACCGTGCGAAAACCGGTCTCGCCGCCCGTGTACGCGACGCCGAGCTGGTCGGCAAGGCGCGCGACGAGCAGCATCAGCCGGCCGAGCATCGGCGCATCGTCCGCGCTCGCCGCCGACAGCGTCGGCAGGTGCCGGCGCGGAATCACGAGCACGTGCGTCTCGGCCGCCGGGCGGATGTCGCGGAACGCGACGAATTCGTCGTCCTCGTGCACCTTCGTGCTCGGGATCTCGCCTGCCGCGATCTTGCAGAACAGGCAATTCGGATCGTGACTCATGTTGCTCCTGCGAAACGCCCGCGCGCGCCGGTCAGAACCACGCCTGCGGATCGAGCGTCTTGTTGTCGTTCAGGTACAGCCAACCCTTGATGATACGGTACAGCGTCCAAATCCACGTGACAAACATCACTGCGAATCCGACCACGACGAATGCCAGCGCGAACCCGATGACGTACGCGATCAGCGCGCGCCAGAACGTGCGGATCTGCCACTCGAAATGGTCGGCATACGGCGTGCCGGCCACGTCCCCGCGCTTCACGTAGTTGATGATGATCGCGATGATGCCCGTGACGCCGCCCGTCAGCCAGTGAAATGCATAAAGACCGTAGAGCACGTGAGTCAGCGTGCGCAGCCCGTTCAGGCGCTCGGCATCCGCCGCCCCCGGCACCGCGGGCGTCGGAAACTGGTTCGACGTATCGTTCATGATGCTACCCCCGTAAGATGACAATTCTTACAGCTTACCGCACTGCTGCCACCGCGGCGGGACGATGCGCATCAGCCGCCGTTTTCCTCGCGCTCGCGGCGCTTGCGCAGCGCCTTTTCCTCGATGCCCGACAGCCCCTCGCGGCGCTCGAGTTCGGCGATCACGTCGGCCGGGCTCAGCTCGAAGTGCGACAGCATCACGAGGCAGTGGAACCACAGGTCGGCCACCTCGCCGACGAGCGCGCTCGGCGCGCCGCCCTGGCGCACGTCCTTCGCGGCCAGCACGACTTCCGTCGCCTCTTCGCCGATCTTCTTCAGCACCGCGTCGTCGCCCTTGTGGAACAGGCGCGATACGTACGATTGATCGGGGTCGCCGCCCTTGCGGCTATCGATCACGGCCGCGAGGCGCAGCAGCGTGTCTTCGGTCGATTGCGTCATTTGTAGATGTGTTCGGGATCTTTCAGCACCGGTTCGACCGCGACCCAGTCGCCGTGGTCGACGGTGCCCTCGAATTTCTGGAAAAAGCACGAATGCCGGCCGGTGTGGCACGCGATGCCCGATACCTGCTCGACCTTCAGCAGCACGACGTCCTCGTCGCAGTCGAGCCGCACCTCGTGCACGTGCTGCACGTGGCCCGACTCCTCGCCCTTGAACCACAACCGCTTGCGCGAGCGCGAATAGTAGACCGCGCGCTGCGTCTCGATCGTCTTCGCCAGTGCCTCGCGGTTCATCCACGCGAACATCAGCACGTCGTTCGTCGCTGCTTCCTGCGCGATCACCGGCACGAGGCCGTTGTCGTCCCAGCGGACCTTGTCGAGCCACGCGGGCAGGGATTTCGTTTCCGTATTCATCACAGCCTCACCGGGATGCCCTGGTCGGCCATGAAGCGCTTCGCCTCGCCGACCGTGTGCTCGCCGTAGTGGAAGATGCTCGCGGCCAGCACCGCGTCGGCGCGGCCGTCCTTGATGCCGTCTGCCAGATGCTGCAGCGAACCGACGCCGCCCGATGCGATCACCGGCACCGGCACCGCGTCCGACACGCCGCGCGTGAGCGCGAGGTCGAAGCCCGACTTGGTGCCGTCGCGGTCCATGCTCGTGAGCAGGATCTCGCCCGCGCCGAGCTCGGCCATCTTGCGCGCCCATTCGATCGCGTCGAGGCCCGTGTTCTTGCGGCCGCCGTGCGTGAAGACTTCCCAGCGCGGCGTCTCGCCGTCGGCTGACACGCGCTTCGCGTCGATCGCGACGACGATGCACTGCGAGCCGTACTTGTCGGCCGCATCGCGCACGAGCTGCGGGTTCGCGACCGCCGACGAATTCATGCTGACCTTGTCCGCGCCCGCGTTCAGCAGACGCCGCACGTCCTCGACCGCGCGCACGCCGCCGCCGACGGTCAGCGGAATGAAGACCTGCGACGCGACGGCTTCGATGATCGGCAGGATCAGGTCGCGCTGGTCGGACGTCGCGGTGATGTCGAGGAACGTCAGTTCGTCGGCGCCCTGGTCGTCGTAGCGGCGGGCGATTTCGACGGGATCGCCGGCATCGCGCAGCTCGACGAAGTTGACGCCCTTGACGACACGCCCGGCAGTCACGTCCAGGCAGGGGATGATGCGTTTAGCTAGAGCCATGATGTTGCGCCAAATGCCGCGCTGGGACGGCCGGTTGCGGAAGCCTCGCACGAGACTTCCGGTCGGGGCCGCCTGCGGGCGGCCCCGGCGAACGGGAAACCGCGTTACGCGTTGTCGAGTTCGCCGTTCAGTTCGTCCGCGCGCCTTTGCGCGGCCGCGAAATCGAGATCGCCGGAGTAGATCGCGCGGCCGCAGATCACGCCTTCGACGCCGTGCTCTTCCACTTCGCACAGGTTCTCGATGTCCGTGAGGTTCGACAAGCCGCCGCTGGCGATCACCGGAATGCCGACCGCCTGCGCGAGCTTCACGGTCGCCTCGATGTTGATGCCCTGCAGCATTCCGTCGCGCCCGATGTCGGTATAGACGATCGATTCGACGCCGTAGTCCTCGAACTTCTTCGCGAGATCGACCACTTCGTGGCCGGTCAGCTTGCTCCATCCGTCGGTCGCGACCTTGCCGTCCTTCGCGTCGAGCCCGACGATGATGCTGCCGGAGAACGCGGTGCACGCGTCCTGCAGGAAGCCCGGGTTCTTCACGGCCGCCGTGCCGATGATCACGTAGGACAGGCCCGCGTCGAGATACTTCTCGATCGTCTCGAGGCTGCGGATGCCGCCGCCGAGCTGGACGGGGATTTCATCGCCGACTTCGTCGAGGATCGCTTCGATCGCCTCGAGATTCTTCGGCTTGCCGGCGAATGCGCCGTTCAGGTCGACCAGATGGAGCCGCCGGGCGCCGAGATCGACCCACTTGCGGGCCATCGCCGCCGGGTCCTCGGAAAAAATCGTGGCCTGGTCCATGTCGCCCTGTTTGAGGCGCACACACTGACCGTCTTTTAGATCGATGGCCGGAATCAGCAACATAGCAATCGGGTGTCGTCGTGGAAGAAGAAAAGAATCCGGCGCGTACCGGCCAATCCGGTACCGCGCCGTCTCGCTAGTTTAGTACAACTCTTTCGGCGCCTAGGCGCGCGAGCCCCGCAAGACGGGCCTCCGCGGCCCGTCGACTGTGGTTCGCGCACCACGTTCACGGTTTCCAGTGTACGAAGTTGCGGTACAGACGCAACCCGACCTCCGCGCTTTTCTCCGGGTGGAATTGGGTCGCGAAGAGGTTGTCCCGCGCGACCGCGGACGTAAACGGCGCACCATATGCCGTTTCGCCGACCGTGTGTGCCGGGTTGTCCGGCGTCACGTAGTAGCTGTGCACGAAGTAGAAATACGCGTCGTCGGGCACGCCGTCCCACAGCGGGTGCGGCTGCGACTGGCGCACGCGGTTCCAGCCCATCTGCGGCACCTTGAAGCGCGAGCCGTCGTCCTGCACGCGGCCGTCGAGCTCGAAGCGCACGACCTTGCCGGGCAACAGGCCGAGGCCCTTCGTGTCGCCTTCCGCGCTCCAGTCGAACAGCATCTGCTCGCCGACGCACACGCCGAGCAGCGGCTTCGTGCGCGACGCCTCGATCACGGCCTCCTGCAGGCCCGATTCGCCGAGGCAGCGCATGCAGTCGGGCATCGCGCCCTGGCCGGGCAGCACGACGCGGTCGGCCGCGCGAATCGCGGCCGGCGTGTCGACGATCGCCACGTCGGCGGCCGGTTCGGCCTTCTTGAGCGCCTGCGCGACCGAGCGCAGGTTGCCCATCCCATAATCCACAATCGCAATCGAAGTTTTCATCTCAGTGCAGGCAGTAGCGCCCTCAGTCCATTGACGATGAATTCCACCGCCAGCGCCGACAGCATCAGACCCATCAGCCGCGTGGCGATGTTGATGCCCGTGCGGCCGATCCAGTTCGCGATCGGCTCGGCGAGCCGCATCGCGACGAAACACAGAAAAGCCAGGACCGCGCCGATCGCGACCAGCCCGGCCTGTTCATACCAGTGATGCGCGTTCGCCGCATAGATGATCACCGTGCTGATCGAGCCGGGGCCCGTGAGCAGCGGAATCGCCAGCGGCACGACCGCGATGTTGTCCTTCAGCTCGGCTTCGTGGCGCTCTTCCGGCGTCGATCGCGTGTTGCCGATCTGCGCGTTCAGCATGTTGATCGCCATCAGCAGCATGATGATCCCGCCGCCCACTTCGAGCGACCCGACCGAAATGCCGAAGAAGTTGATGATCTGCTGCCCGAGCAGCGCGGTCACCGTCATCACGCAGAATACCGACACCGATGCGATCCGGATCGTGCGACGCCGCTCGCCGTCCGTCTGCTGCGCCGTCAGGCTCAGGAAGAACGGCACCGCGCCGACCGGGTTGATCAGCGCCAGCAGCGAAATGAACGATTTGAGCAGATCCATCGCAAGCCGGCGCCGCGCGCCGAAGCCGTGAGGTTGTCCTTAGCGTCCGCCCATCCGGACGATCAGAGGCTGCCTTTCGTCGACGGAATCTGCCCCGCCGCACGCTCGTCGAGCTCCACCGCCGCGCGCAGCGCACGGCCGAAGGCCTTGAACACCGTCTCGAGCTGATGGTGCGCGTTGATCCCGCGCAGGTTGTCGATGTGCAGCGTGACGCCCGCGTGGTTCACGAAACCGCGGAAGAACTCGATCGACAGGTCGACGTCGAACGTGCCGATCCGCGCACGCGTGAACGGCACGTGGAATTCGAGGCCCGGCCGGCCGGAGAAGTCGATCACGACGCGCGACAGCGCCTCGTCGAGCGGCACGTACGAATGGCCGTAGCGGCGGATGCCCTTCCGGTCGCCGATCGCCTTCGCGACGGCCTGACCGAGCGTGATGCCGACATCCTCGACCGTGTGGTGGTCGTCGATATGCGTGTCGCCATGCGCTTCGACCTCGAGATCGACCAGACCATGCCGCGCGATCTGGTCGAGCATATGGTCGAGAAACGGCACGCCGGTGGCCAGCTTCTGCTGGCCGGTGCCGTCGAGATCGAGCTTCACACGGATCTGCGTTTCGCTGGTATTGCGAACGACTTCCGCCACACGCATGGCAATTCCTTGATTGAGTCTGAGGTAAATGGGGATTGATCGTCGCGCGCCGCCGCGCCCTGGGCTCAACCGGGCAGCGCGAGTTTCAAGGCGGCCAGCAGGCGGGCGTTTTCGTCGGGAGAACCGACGGTCAGCCGCACGCATTCGGCCAGCAATGGATGCATTTTACTCACGTTTTTGACCAGCACCCGTTCGGTGAGCAGCGCATCGAACACGGCGGCCGCGTCCGGCACGCGCACCAGCAGGAAATTGCCGGCGCTCGGGAACACCGTCGTGCCCGGCAGCGCGGCCACGGCCTGCGCGAGACGCGTGCGTTCCGCGCGCAGTTCGGCCGCCTGCGCATCGAGCACGTCGAGGTGGTCGAGCAGGAAATCGACGGTCGCCTGGGTCAGCACGTTGATGTTGTACGGCGGGCGCACCTTGTCGAATTCGGCCAGCCACGCGTGCCGCCCGACGAGATAGCCGAGGCGGATGCCCGCGAGACCGAGCTTCGACACCGTGCGCATCACGACGACGTTGTCGAATTCGGCGGCGCGCGGCAGCCACGAGCGCTCGGCGAACGGCTGGTACGCCTCGTCGATCACGATCAGGCTGTGCCGCGCGGCGGCAATGATCCGTTCGACGTCGGCATCGTCGTACAGCGTGCCGGTCGGGTTGTTCGGGTACGCGAGATAGACGATCGCGGGCCGGTGCCCGGCGATCGCCGCGAGCATCGCGTCGACGTCGAGCGTCAGGTCGGCCTGCAGCGGCACGCCGACGAATTCGAGCTGCGCGAGCTTCGCCGACAGCTCGTACATCACGAAACCCGGCACCGGCGCGAGCACCTTCGCGCCCGGCTGCGCGCACGCGACCGAGATCATGCTGATGATTTCGTCGGAACCGTTGCCGAGCAGCACGTCGCAACCGGCCGGCACGCCCATCGCGTGGCGCAGCTTGTCGAGCAGCGCGGCCGGGCGCGGCGCCGGGTAGCGGTTCAGCGCGACCTGCGCGAGACGCTCGCCGAGCGCCGCCGCCAGCGGTTCGGGCAGCGGATACGGATTCTCCATCGCGTCGAGCTTCACGAACCCGCTCGCGTCGGGCACCGGATAGCTCGTCATCGCGAGCACGTCGCGGCGGATGATGTCTTGTGGCGTCGTCATGGTCTCAAGCCGGCGTGCGTCGCGCCGGCATCAAATGGTCGGCAAGGCGGCGGCTGCCGCCCTGCACTGGTCTCCAGCCGCGCTCCGCGGTGCGGCCGGCGCCGGCGCATCGGCGCCCGCCCCGGCTCGGCCCCGCGTGGTGCGTGGTCAGCCCTTCATCCGGAACTCGGCGCTCTTCGCGTGCGCCTGCAGCCCTTCGCCGTACGCGAGCTCGGAGGCGATCTCGCCGAGGGTCTGTGCGCCTTCCGCGCTGACCTCGATCAGGCTCGAACGCTTGATGAAGTCGTACACGCCTAGCGGCGACGAGAAACGCGCGGTGCGCGACGTCGGCAGCACGTGGTTCGGCCCCGCGCAGTAGTCGCCGAGGCTTTCGCTCGTGTAGCGGCCGAGGAAGATCGCGCCCGCGTGGCGGATCTGCTGGCCCCATTGCTGCGGTTCCAGTGCCGAGATTTCGAGGTGCTCGGGCGCGATGTCGTTCGCGATCCGGCACGCTTCGGCCATGTCGCGCACCTTGATCAGCGCGCCGCGCCCTTCGAGCGATGCGCGGATCACGTCCCGGCGCGGCATCGACGGCAGCAGCTCGTCGATCGCCTTCTCGACACGGTCGAGGAACGCGCCGTCCGGGCACAGCAGGATCGACTGCGCGAGCTCGTCGTGCTCGGCCTGCGAGAACAGGTCCATCGCGACCCAGTTCGGATCGGTCGTGCCGTCGCACAGCACGAGGATTTCCGACGGCCCGGCGATCATGTCGATACCGACCGTGCCGAACACGCGGCGCTTCGCCGACGCGACGTACGCATTGCCGGGGCCGCAGATCTTGTCGACGGCCGGCACCGTCGCCGTGCCGTACGCGAGCGCGCCGACCGCCTGCGCGCCGCCGATCGTGAACACGCGGTCGACGCCGCCGAGCAGCGCCGCGGCGAGCACGAGGTCGTTCTTCACGCCGTCCGGCGTCGGCACGACCATCACGATCTCGCCGACGCCCGCGACGCGCGCGGGAATCGCGTTCATCAGCACCGACGACGGATACGCGGCCTTGCCGCCCGGCACGTACAGGCCGACGCGGTCGAGCGGCGTGACCTTCTGGCCGAGCACCGTGCCGTCGCTTTCCGTGTACTGCCAGCTATGCGTGCCGCACTCGATCTTCTGCTTCTCGTGGTACGCGCGCACACGCGCCGCGGCCGCTTCCAGCGCCGCGCGCGCCTTCGGCGCGAGACCGTCGAGCGCCGTCTGCAGCGCGTCCTGCGGCAGTTCGAGCGCGGCGACGCTGTTCGCGCTCAGCCGGTCGAAGCGGTTCGTGTACTCGAGCACCGCGGCGTCGCCGCGCGACTTCACGTCGGCGAGGATCTTCGCGACCGATTGCTCGATCGCTTCGTCTTCGCTCGCCTCGAACGCGAGCAACGCGCGCAGCGCGGCGCCGAAGCCTTCGTTCGTCGAATCGAGCTTGCGGATGGTGATGGACATGGGAGTTCCGTTACGGTGATGCGCTCAACCGCCATTCTGCGACGCGCGTTCGAACGCGTCGAGGATCGGCTTGAGCGCCGCGCGCTTCAACTTCAGCGCGGCCTGGTTCACGACGAGGCGCGACGAGATCGCCATGATCTCCTCGACCTCGACCAGATTGTTCGCCTTCAGCGTGCCGCCCGAGCTGACGAGGTCGACGATCGCGTCGGCCAGCCCGACCAGCGGCGCGAGCTCCATCGAGCCGTACAGCTTGATCAGGTCGACGTGCACGCCCTTCGCGGCGAAGTGTTCGCGCGCCGTTTCGACGTACTTCGTCGCGACGCGCAGGCGTGCGCCCTGGCGCACGGCGCTCGCGTAATCGAAGCCGGCCGACACCGCCACCGACATCCGGCAGCGCGCGATGTTCAGATCGATCGGCTGGTACAGGCCCGAGCCGCCGTGCTCGACCAGCACGTCCTTGCCGGCCACGCCGAAATCGGCCGCGCCGTATTCGACGTAGGTCGGCACGTCGCTCGCGCGCACGATGATCACGCGCAGGTCCGGGTTCGTCGTCGGCAGGATCAGCTTGCGCGACGTTTCCGGATCCTCGGTCACCTGCACGCCGGCCGCGGCGAGCAACGGCAGGGTTTCCTCGAAAATCCGGCCCTTCGACAGGGCGAGGGTCAGCGGCGCGGTCATGCTTGGCTCCCGGAAAGGCGGCGCACGTTCGCGCCGACGGCGGTCAGTTTGGCTTCCATGCGGTCGTAGCCGCGGTCCAGGTGATAGATCCGGTCGACGAGCGTTTCCCCGTCGGCGCGCAGCCCGGCGATCACGAGGCTCGCCGACGCACGCAGGTCGGTCGCCATCACGTTCGCGCCGGACAGCTTCTCGACGCCCGTCACGAGCGCGGTATTGCCGTCGATCGTGATGTTCGCGCCGAGCCGGTTCAGCTCCTGCACGTGCATGAAGCGGTTCTCGAAAATGGTTTCGACGACCTGCGCGGTGCCCGTCGCGACCGTATTGAGGGCCATGAACTGCGCCTGCATGTCGGTCGGGAACGCCGGGTATTCCGACGTGCGGATCGTCACGGCCGACGGGCGGCGGTCCATCTTCACGCGCAGCCAGCTGTCGCCTTCCTCGATCGACACGCCGGCTTCGCGCAGCTTGTCGATCACCGCGTCGAGAATGTGCGGGCGCACGCCCGTCAGCATCACGTCGCCGCCGGCCGCCGCGACCGCGCACAGGAACGTGCCGGCCTCGATGCGGTCGGGGATCACCGAATGGCGCGCGCCGTGCAGCCGCTCGACGCCCTGGATCACGAGGCGATCGGTGCCGATACCGTCGATCTTCGCGCCCATCGCGACCAGCAGGTGGGCGAGATCGCTCACTTCCGGCTCGCGCGCGGCGTTTTCGATCACCGTCTCGCCGTCTGCCAGCGTCGCGGCCATCAGCAGGTTTTCCGTGCCCGTCACCGTGATCATGTCGGTCACGATGCGCGCGCCCTTCAGGCGCTTCGCGCGCGCTTCGATGAAGCCGTGCTCGATGCTGATCTCGGCGCCCATCGCCTGCAGCCCCTTGATGTGCTGGTCGACCGGACGCGCGCCGATCGCGCAGCCGCCCGGCAGCGACACCTTCGCCTCGCCGAAGCGCGCGAGCAGCGGGCCGAGCACGAGGATCGACGCGCGCATCGTCTTCACGAGCTCGTACGGCGCGACGAGGTTGTCGACGCGCGACGCGTCGAGCTGCACGCGGCAGCCGTCGGTCTCGCTCTTCACGCCCATCTGGTTCAGCACCTTCAGCGTGGTGCGCACGTCCTTCAGGTTCGGCACGTTGTCGAGATCGACCGGATCGGCGGTGAGCAGCCCCGCGCACAGGATCGGCAGTGCGGCGTTCTTCGCACCCGACACGACGATCTCGCCGGACAGACGGTTACCGCCTTCGATCACGAGCTTGTCCATCCCCTGTCCCTGCGATTCCCCGTTGGCGGCCGGGTGTGCCGTGGCGACGCTCTTGACGGCGTCGCGCTCGTTGACGGTGACTTGCACTCAGTGATTTCCGGTTATGCGTTCTGCCATTCGGCGGGCGTCAGCGTCTTCATGCTGAGCGCGTGGATTTCCTGCTTCATGCGATCGCCGAGCGCCGCATAGACGAGCTGGTGCCGCTGGATCGGCCGCTTGCCCTCGAAGGCCGCCGACACGATCGTCGCGAAGAAATGCTGGCCGTCGCCTTCGACTTCCAGATGCGTGCAGGCGAGACCGCCGGCGATGTATTGCTTGACCTGTTCGGGAGTCGGCAACATGGTGTAAGGCTCCTGTCGGCGGCGGCGCCCCGGGAGGCGGCCGCAGCCTGTCGATATCAATGACGCAGTTTGTAGCCGGTCGCGAGCAGCCGCATCGCGATCAGCGCGAGCAGCACGAAGAAACCGGTAACGATCGCGAGGCTCGCGAACGGGTTGATGTCGGACGCGCCGAAGAACCCGAAACGAAAGCCGTCGATCATGTAGAAAAACGGATTGAGACGCGAGATCTCGCGCCACACGGGCGGCAGCGAGTGCGTCGAATAGAACACGCCCGACAGGAACGTCAGCGGCATGATCAGGAAGTTCTGGAACGCGGCGAGCTGGTCGAACTTCTCGGCCCAGATCCCGGCGATCAGGCCGAGCGTGCCGAGGATCGCCGAGCCGAGCAGCGCGAACGCAATGATGAACAGCGGCGCCGCGAAATGCATCGGGATAAACCAGATCGTCACGACGAACACGCCGGTGCCGACCGCGAGCCCGCGCACGACCGACGCGAGCACGTACGCGCCGAAGATGTCGCGGTACGACAGCGGCGGCAGCAGCATGAACACGAGGTTGCCGGTGATCTTCGACTGGATCAGCGACGACGAGCTGTTCGCGAACGCGTTCTGCAACACGCTCATCATCACGAGGCCCGGCACGAGAAAGCTCACGTACTCGACGCCCGGATACACCTCGACGCGGCCCGACAGCGCATGACCGAAGATCGTCAGGTACAGCAGCGCCGTGACGATCGGCGCGAGCACCGTCTGGAACGACACTTTCCAGAAACGCAGCAGTTCCTTGTAGAACAGCGTCCGGAAGCCGCTGCCCGGCACGCGCCGGGCCGTGCCCAGCGCCCCTTCGGCCGGCAGCGAACGCAGTTCGCGCGGGGATTGTTGATTCATGCCAGACCCTCGATCACCTCGGCCCCGTTCATCACCTGGACGAACACATCCTCGAGGTCGGCCTTGCGGACCTCGATCTCGTCGAACGTGCTGCCTGCCGCGCGGCATTGCGCGAGAATGCGTTCGACATCGTCGTAGCTCGTGAGACGCAGCAGGTGCTCGCCCGGCGCGCGCGCGGCGGGGTCGGTCTCCAGCCCGCGCAGCTCGGCCGGCAGCGCGCCCGTCGCGAGCCGCAGATAGAGCTGCAGCCCCGCGAAGCGGCGCAGCAGCGCGTCGGTGCGGTCGAGCGCGACCACCTCGCCACGGCGCAGCATCGCGATGCGGTCGCACAGCGACTCGGCTTCCTCGAGGTAATGGGTGGTCAGCACGATCGTGTGACCCTCGCGGTTCAGGCGCGAGATGAATTTCCACAGCGTCTGGCGCAATTCGACGTCGACGCCGGCGGTCGGCTCGTCGAGCACGATCACGGGCGGCCGGTGCACGAGCGCCTGCGCGACGAGCACGCGGCGCTTCATCCCGCCCGACAGCGCGCGCATGTTCGCGTCGGCCTTCTCGGTGAGGTCGAGATTGGCCATCACTTCGTCGATCCAGTCGTCGTTGCGGCGCAGCCCGAAATAGCCGGACTGGATCCGCAGCGTCTCGCGGACGGTGAAGAACGGGTCGAAGACGAGTTCCTGCGGGACGACACCCAGCGCGCGGCGCGCACCGCGGAAGTCCTTGACGACGTCGTGGCCGCGCACCGAGATACTGCCTTCGTCGGCCCGGGCGAGCCCGGCGAGGATACTGATGAGCGTGGTCTTGCCTGCGCCGTTGGGGCCGAGCAGACCGAAAAACTCGCCTTCCTCGACCGACAGGCTGACGCCCTTGAGCGCCTGAAGCGACTTGTAGCGCTTCTTGACGTGACGGATTTCTATGGCTGACATGACTGTGCGCGACGCCAGGGCCGCGACGCCTATTCTGTGCTTGCTGCGAAAGAAAATGGGGGCCGGACGCCGATTGGCTGCCCCGCAAAACGCTTGATTATAGGGCAAACCGGCTGGGGGAGCCGGCGCCGGAGGCGCGCGGCCTGACGCGTGCGCGCGCCAGCTGGCGCGGCAGGCTCCGGTCGGACAGGGTCAATGTCGCCCGGTGCCGTCGATGAGCGCGTCGACGCCGTAGGCGCGCGCGAGGCTGGCGAGCTTCGGCGGGAGATTGAGGATGTCGAGGGTCGCGCCGCGCGACATGGCGGCACGTTGCCATGCGAGCAGCACGGCGAGCGCGGACGAGTCGAACTGCGTCAGCGCCGCGCAATCGACGGCGGTGGCGCCCGCGCCGATGCGCGCAAGACCGTCCGCGAGCGCGGACTTCGCGCTCGCGACGGTCAGCGAGGAGCCGGCTTCGAAGCCGCTCACGACGCTTGCTTGCCGGCGGCAAGTTGCTGGTTGCGCTGCGTCAGGAACTGGATCAGGCCGTCCACGCCGCTTTGCTGGATCTTTTCGTTGAACTGCTGCTGGTACGTCTGGATCAGCCACGCGCCGAGCACGTTCAGGTCATACACCTTCCAGCCGTTCGCCGACTTGTACAGGCGGTAATCGATCTGGACCGGCTGGCCGTTGTTCATCGCGACCGTCTTGACCACGACATCGGTATCGGCCGGATCGGCGCGGAACGGCGGGTACTGGATCTGCTGGTCCGGCTTCAGCTGCGCCAGCGCGCCCGAGTACGTGCGGATCAGCAGCAGCTTGAACTGCTCCTGAACCTGCTGCTGCTGCTCGGCCGTTGCCGTGCGCCAGTTGCGGCCCATCGCGAGCTGCGTGGTGCGGCGGAAATCGGTGTACGGCAGGATGTCCTTGTTGACGATCGAGATGATGCGGTTGGTGTCGCCCTGCTTGATCGTCTGCTGCTTGACTTCGTCGAGCACCTGCTGCGTCGCCGTCTTGATCAGCGACTGCGGGTTCGACTGGTCGACTTGCGCGTGAGCCGCGCTGCCGAACGAGAACAGCGCCGCGAATACGGGGATCAGGAACAGTTTTTTCATCATAGTGACCTGCATGAATGAGTCGATGCGAAGGTTGGAGCAGGTAGCTTACGCGCAAGTTCGCGCACGCTACCGACTGAATCGTTTCCGGCTGTAACGAATGTAAATCCGTCAGTGCAGCCGGATGCTCGGGAAACGGAACCCGCCCGGCGACGGCGGCGCCACCTGCATCGCCGGCACGTTCGTTTCGCTGGCCGGATTCGGTCCTTCGGCCGTGCCCGAGGCCGGCGCGGCAACCGCCGCGCCCGATGCCCCCGCCGGCGCGGTCGCGCCGCTCACCGCTGCCGCGCCCGCCGTACCGGCCGCCGCCGGTGCCGCGCCGTCGTCCGGCAGATCGTACTTCGGCAGCGCGTCGTTGCTCGACGTCGCGGCGGCCTCGCCGCGCGCGTTGCTGATCAGCATCTGGCGGCGCTGCAGGTACGCGTTGCGCACGAACGAATACTTGTCGAGCGCCGCGGCATCCAGCACGTCGCCCGCGCCGAGCAGGTTCGCACGCGTGTTGACGAGGTTGACGCCGAACAGGCCCCAGCTCAGGCCGTCCGGCTTCACGTAGGTGAGCGGATTGCCGACGTAGTCGACGCCGAGGCCGGCCGTGTCGCGCAGCGTGCTCGGGCCGAGCAGCGGCAGCACGAGGTACGGGCCCGACGGCATGCCGTAGCGGCCCATCGTGATCCCGAAATCGGCCGTGTGCTTCGGCAGCTTCGCGATCGTCGCGACGTCGAACAGGCCTCCGACGCCGAACACCGTGTTGATCACGACGCGCATGATGTCGCCGACGCCGTCCGCGATCCGCAGCTGCACGATGTTGTTCGCCGCGATGTAGACGTCGCCGATGTTCGAGAAGAAGTTCGTCACGCTGTCGCGCACCGGCTGCGGCACCACGTACTGGTAGCCCTTCGCGACCGGTTTCAGCGCGTAGGTGTCGACCGTGTCGTTGAACTTGTACATCGTCCGGTTGAAGCCTTCGAGCGGATCGCCCTTGGTCGGCGTCTGCACGGTCGCGCAGCCGCTCAACGCGGCGGCTGCCGCTATCGCCAGCGCGGCGTGCCTGATGCGGATCGTCTGCATGGTCATTACCCTCTTCTATTCTCTCGTGTGGTTATTGGGCCGCCGAACCGGACGCGGCGGACACCGCCGACGCCGGCACCGCCACCGGAGCCGGCGCAGCCGGCGCGCCGGCTGCCGGCTTCGCACCGCCCGCATCGGCGGCCTTGCTGTACAGGAACTGGCCGATCAGGTTCTCGAGCACGATCGCCGACTGCGTCATCGAGATCGTATCGCCCGACTTCAGCATTTCCGTGTCGCCGCCCGGATCGAGGCCGATGTATTGCTCGCCGAGCAGGCCCGACGTCAGGATCTTCGCCGACGAATCCTTCGGGAACGGGTACTGGCCGTCGATGTCGATCGTCACCAGCGCCTGGTACGTGTTCGTGTCGAAGCCGATCGACTTCACGCGGCCGACCACGACGCCGGCACTCTTCACGGCCGCGCGCGGCTTCAGCCCGCCGATATTGTCGAATTTCATCCGGACCGAGTAGGTCGGCTGAAACGACAGCGAGCTCATGTTGCCGACCTTCAGCGCCAGGAACAGCACCGCAAGGAAGCCCACCACCACGAACAGGCCGACCCAGAAGTCGAGAGCAGTCTTTTTCATCGTCATCCCAAAATTTGGCTTGGCTGAGGCTTAGCTGAACATCAGCGCGGTCAGCAGGAAATCGAGGCCGAGTACGGCGAGCGACGCGAACACAACCGTCTTGGTGGTCGCGCGCGACACGCCTTCGGGCGTGGGCTTCGCTTCATACCCCTGATACAGCGCAATGAAGGTCACGGCGAACCCGAACACGATGCTCTTCAGCACGCCGTTGCCGACGTCGGCCCAGACCTGGACCCCGCCCTGCATCTGCGACCAGAACGCGCCCGGATCGACGCCGATCAGCACGACGCCGACGAAGTAGCCGCCGAGCACGCCGACCGCGTTGAAGATCGCCGCGAGCAGCGGCATCGCGATGATGCCCGCCCACATGCGCGGCGCGATCACCGTCTTGATCGGGTCCACCGCCATCATTTCGAGCGCGGTGAGCTGCTCGCCGGCCTTCATCAGGCCGATCTCGGCCGTGAGCGACGTGCCCGCGCGGCCCGCGAACAGCAGCGCGGTGACGACCGGGCCGAGCTCGCGCACGAGCGACAGCGCGACCAGCAGGCCGAGCGCCTGCTCGGACCCGTAGCGGTTCAGCGTGTAATAGCCCTGCAGGCCGAGCACGAAGCCGACGAACAGCCCCGACACGGCAATGATCACGAACGAATAGTTGCCGAGGAAGTGGATCTGCTTCGTGACCAGCCGCGGCCGGCGCAGCAGCGGGAAGAATTGCAGCACGAGGCGTACGAACAGCCGCGTGCCGTAGCCCGCGCGCTCGAGGCCGCCGATGACGTAACGTCCGATCGCGCTGATCATGCGCGCCCTCCGCCGAGCCCGAAATCCGCTGCAAGCGGCGGGCTCGTGTAATGAAATTTGAACGGGCCGTCCGGCGCGCCGTCGATGAACTGCCGCACGCTCGGATCGGTCGACGCGCGCAGCTCGTCGGGCGTGCCCTGCGCGAGCACGCCGCCGTTGGCCAGAAAGTACACGTAGTCGGCGATCGCGAACGATTCCGGCACGTCGTGCGTGACGAGGATCGAGGTCGCGCCGAGCGCCTGGTTCAGCGTGCGGATCAGGTTCGCGGTGATGCCGAGCGAGATCGGGTCGAGGCCGGCGAACGGCTCGTCGTACATGATGAGCTGCGGATCGAGCGCGATCGCGCGGGCGAGCGCGATCCGGCGCGCCATCCCGCCCGACACCTCGGACGGCATCAGGTCGCGCGCGCCGCGCAGGCCGACCGCGTTGAGCTTCATCAGCACGAGGTCGCGGATCAGGTCTTCGGGCAGGTCGGTATGCTCGCGCAGCGCGAACGCGACGTTCTCGAACACCGACATGTCGGTAAACAACGCGCCGAACTGGAACAGCATGCCCATCTTGCGGCGCAGCGCGTACAGGCCGTCGCGCGTTTGCGCGCCGACGTCGGCGCCGTCGAACAGCACCTGGCCGCGGCGCGCGCGCACGAGGCCGCCGATCAGGCGCAGCACGGTGGTCTTGCCGCAACCCGAGCCGCCCATGACCGCGACGACCTGCCCGCGCCCGAAGCGCAGGTTCAGGTTGGACAGGACGAGGCGGTCGCCGTAGCCAAAGTCGACGTCGCGAAGTTCCAGCAGGGTCTCGGTAGGAGTGGGGCTCACGGAGCTGACAGTCCTTTTACGCAGAACGCCGAATTATAGGGCCTGCATTGGAATGATGTCGTGACGCCGTTCCGGGCCCGGCGGTCAATGATTGTCAAATTGTCCGGGAAAACATTGCTGCAGCGCAATAAGCGCCGTCCGATAATCGGCGGCGCCCGTGACCGCGCTGACCACCGCGACGCTGCCGACGCCCGTCGCCAGCACGGCCGGCAGCGTGTCGAGCCCCACCCCGCCGATCGCGACGAGCGGCGCCCGCGCGCTGGCGAAGCGCGCGTAGCGGGCAATCCGCGCGAGGCCCTGGGGCGGCGCGGCGACGGCCTTCGTGGCGGTCGCGTAGACGGGGCCGAGCGCGAGGTAGCTCGGGCGCGCGTGCAACGCCCGCAACATCTCGTAATAACCGTGGCTCGAAAGTCCGAGCCGCAGGCCCGCGCGCGCGATCGCGGCCAGATCGGCCGTTTCGAGGTCCTCCTGCCCCAGATGAACGCCGTACGCGCCTTCATCTACCGCGATCTGCCAGTGATCGTTGATGAACACGCGCGCATCGGGATAACGACGCCCCGCCGCGACCGCACGCGCGATTTCCCGGCGCAGCGCGTCCGGCGTCGCGCCTTTCACGCGCAGTTGCACGGTCCGCGCACCGCCCTCGAGCACGCGCTCGACCCACGCCGCGTCCGGCACGACCGGATAGAGGCCGAGTTGCGCGGGACACGGCGCGAATGCCGGCTCCGGCGCGGGCGGCAGCCCGGCGACACGCGGAAACCGCGCGGCATCGACCGGCCACGCGTCGGCGGCGCGCGTCTCGTCGCCGTCTTGCCACGCCAGCGCGAGCACCAGCGCGTCGACCGGCGCGAAGCCGCAATCGAGGAAGGCGGCGAGCGCCGCGATCCAGTCGTCCGCGAGCGGATGCGCGGCTTCGAGCGCGTAACGCGCGCCCGCCGCATGCAGCACCGCGCCCTGCTCGTCGAATTCGATCGCGACCGCCTCCGGCGAGGCCGGCCGCGACGCGGCCGACGCGCGCGCCTGCGCGGCGCGGTCGCCGGCGGACACGATCAGCACGTCGCCGTCGGACGGCACGTCGGGCGCCGCCACGCAGAGCCGCCACGGCGCCGCGCCGTCCGGCCAGTCGCCGAGGCGGGCGCGAATCCGTTCGGCCGCTTCGGCCAGCTCGTCGGCCGGCGGCCAGAATGCGTCGGCGAAGCGCGCGCTCATGCGCCACCCCCGTCCTGGTGCCAGAACGGCATCCCGACGACCGGCGTGCTCGCGTGCGCGGTCTCGCGTGCGTCCATCGGCCCGGCCAGGTACGCGGCGCGCCCCGCCTCGACGCCCTGCGCGAACGCGCGCGCCATGATCTCCGGGTGCGTGGCCTGCGACACGGCCGTGTTCAGCAGCACGCCGTCGAAGCCCCACTCCATCACCTGGCACGCGTGCGACGGCACGCCGAGCCCCGCATCGACGATCAGCGGCACGTCCGGCAGCCGCTCGCGCAGCACGCGCAGGCCGTACGGGTTCACGATGCCCTTGCCCGTGCCGATCGGCGCGCCCCACGGCATCAGCGCCTCGCAGCCGACGTCGAGCAGGCGCCGGCCGATCACGAGATCCTCGGTGCAGTACGGCAGCACCTTGAAGCCGTCCTTGACCAGTTGCGCGGCGGCCTCGATCAACCCGACCGGATCGGGCTGCAGCGTGTAGTCGTCGCCGATCAGCTCGAGCTTGATCCAGTCGGTGCCGAACACCTCGCGCGCCATGTGCGCGGTCGTCACGGCCTCGGCGACGGTCTGGCAGCCGGCCGTGTTCGGCAGCAGCGGCACCGCGTGGCGCTTGAGCAGGTCGAAGAAGCCGGCTTCTGCGGTGCCGCCCGTCATCTGGCGGCGCAGCGCGACCGTCACCATCCCGGGACGCGACGCGTCGATCGAATCGGACAGCGACTGCAGCGACGGATAACGCGACGTGCCGAGCAGCACGCGGCTTGCGAAGGTTTCGCCGTACAGCGTCAGCGCGTCGGCGGAGGTGAGGGACGTCATGTCGTTTTCCTGGAAGAGCGGGGACGAACCGGCGGCGCTCAGCCGCCCGCGACGGGGTGCACGACGTCGAGCTTGTCGCCCGCCGCGAGCGCGCGCGCCGCATGCTGCGTGCGCGCGACGAAATTGCCGTTCAGCGCGACCGCATACGGCGGCCGCGCGCCGTACGCGGCGAGCGCGTCGGCCACCGTCGCGCCGTCGGGCAGCGTCAGGGTCTGTTGGTTGATCTGGATATCCATGAGGCTCGGTCGGATTCGGTCGGCGGCGCGCGTCAGGCCGGCTGGCGCGCGTCGCTGCGGTGATGAAGGAGCGTCGGCCAACGCGCGGCGTCGCGCCACGCGGCGAACGCGTCGGCATCGCCCAGCGCGCCGCCGAGCGCGGCTTGCGCGCACGCGACGGCTGCCTGCGCGACTTCCGGCGCGATCATGAAGCCGTGCCGGTACAGACCGTTGACGGCGAGTGTCGATGCGCCGTCCCAGATCACCGCCGGGCGGTGATCGGGCAGCGTCGGCCGGCACTGCGCGTTGAGTTCGAGAATGCGTGCCTCGCCGAACGCCGGATGCACGGAGAACGCCGCGCTCAGCAGTTCGAGCGCGGAGCGCACGCTGACGGGCGACATGTCCTCGCCCTCCACCTCGGTCGCGCCGATCACATAGAGATCGTCCTGCTTCGGCGCGATGTACAGCGGGTAGCGCGGATGCAGCAGCCGCACGGGCCGCGTGAGCCCGATGCCGGGCGCATGCACGCGCGCGACTTCGCCGCGGATGCCGCGCAGCGCGGGCAGCGCGGATTTCGCGCCGAGCCCGCGGCAATCGATCGTGAAATGCGCGGCGGGCAGGTTGGCATCGTCGATCGCGACGTGCCAGTGAAGGTCGACGCCGCGTTCGGCGAGGCCCGCCGCCAGCGCGCGCAGCGCCTGGCGATTGTCGAGCTGCCCTTCGCGCGGCAGCAGCAGGCCGCGGGCGAAACGGCCCGCGAGCGTGGGCTCGGCCGCATCGACCTGCGCGCCGGCGAGCGTCACGAAACCGCCGTCGAGCAGGTCGGCCGGCGCGTTCGCGCGCACCCGCCGCTCGAACAGCGGCGCCTCCGCGCGGTCCGCGTGGTGCCAGACGACGAGCGTGCCGTGATGCTGGAAAAAAACGGGTTCGGGCAGTTCCGCGAGCCATTGCGGCCAGCGTTCGAGCGACGCGGCGCCGAGCTCGGTGATCAGCCGCTCCGCGCTCGCCGCTTCCGCGAGCGGCGCGAGCATCGCGGCCGCGATCCAGGCAGCCGACTGCTCGCCGTCCGGGCCGCCGCGCTCGTACAGCGCGACGCGATGCCCGTCGCCCGCGAGCCGCCACGCGATCAGGCGGCCGACGAGGCCGCCGCCGAGCACCGCGAAATCGGGCCGTGCATCCTGGACGTTCATCGCGCGCCCTCCGCGCGAATACGCACGACGAGCGTCGACGCGCGCGCGCCGCCCCATGCGAACGCATGCGGCATCGGGGCGGGAATCAAGCAAAAGACTGAAGATTGTGCGGTCATCATTCCTTCCGTAACGCGCAATGCGCGTACCCAAAAGGACGAAACCGGCAGCAAAGGCCGGCCGGGCGGGACTCGGGCGCTGACCATATGGGATGGCGGCCAGCGCGGCCCGGCGGGATCAGAAACTTCCCTCGCCGGTATTACCCGGATCGGGTGCAAAGGGTTTTTCTCAGCCTCGCCGCGCCGCCCGGAACATCCGCCGGCCGCGCCACGAAGCACCCCTGTTTCGTCGTCGGCCATTAGACCATAAAAGCCGAAAGCGCCGCAAACTGTCCCCGTGGGGCAAATTCGCCGTCGGCCCGCGCCGCTCTGGCACAATGCCCGCAGGCCGGCCGCGCGAGCGGCCGGTTGCCGCGTCACCGCCGGCCCTTAAGCGCCGTTTAAGACGCGCGGGCGACCATCGCTGCGCCCGCCGTCCGTCGGCGCCGCGCCCCGGCATGCCGTATCGCGGCGCGCGCCCGGCTTCGCCCGGCCCGCGCGCCGGCTACTCATCAGGAAGCACATGACCCAATCGATCGATCCCGTCCGCTCCGCCTCCGACGCGCCGCAGGACGAGCGCCCGGTATCCGCATGGAGCCTCATCAAGCCCTACTGGGTATCGTCCGAATGGAAAATCGCGTGGGGCCTGCTGGTCACGATCATCGCGATCAACCTCTGCGTGGTCTGGATCAACGTCCGGCTGAACAAGTGGAACGCCGAGTTCTACAACGCGCTGCAGTCGAAGGACGTCCGCGACTTCCCGAATCTGCTGATGCAGTTCTCCGCGCTCGCGTTCGCGTTCATCATCCTCGCGGTGTACGGCCGCTACCTGCGGCAGCTGCTCGGCTTCCGCTGGCGCCAGTGGCTCACCGACCGCTTCCTCGGCCAGTGGCTCGGCGATCGCGCGTTCTACCGGATCGAACGCGACCGCCTCGCGGACAACCCCGACCAGCGGATCACCGACGACCTCCAATCGTTCGCGACCACGACGCTCGCGCTGTCGCTCGACCTGCTGTCGACGGTCGTCACGCTCGTGTCGTTCATCACGATCCTGTGGTCGCTCGCCGGCGCGCTGACGTTCACGCTCGGCGCGACGCCGATCTCGATTCCCGGCTACATGGTGTGGGCGGCCGCGCTGTACGCGGTGATCGGCTCGCTGATCATCCAGAAGGTCGGCCATCCGTTGGTGTCGATCAACTACCAGCAGCAGCGCGTCGAGGCCGATTTCCGCTTCGGGCTGATCCGCGTGCGCGAGAACGCCGAGCAGATCGCGTTCTACGACGGCGAGAAGACCGAGGCGGCCAACGCGCAGGGCCTCTTCATGCGCATCCGCGACAACTGGTGGCGCGTGATGAAGTACACGAAGCGGCTCACGTTCGTGCTGAGCTTCTACGGGCAGATCGCGATCATCTTCCCGCTCGTCGTCGCCGCGCCGCGCTATTTCGCGGGCGCGTTCTCGTTCGGCGTGCTGATGCAGATCTCGTCCGCGTTCGGCACCGTCAGCGATTCGTTCTCGTGGTTCATCAACAGCTACTCGACCCTTGTCGAATGGCGCGCCACCGTCAACCGTCTGCGCGAATTCAAGCGCGTGATGGGCACGTCGCACCTGAAGGAAAGCCTGTCGCCCGCGACCGAGCACGGCGGCATCAACCTGCACTACATCGACGACGCGAAGCTGTCGACGTCGGCGCTCAAGCTCGCGCTGCCGAACGGCAACGCGCTCGCCGACATCGGCAACGTGACGATCGAGCCGGGCTCGCGCTGGCTCGTGATCGGCAAGTCGGGTTCCGGCAAGAGCACGTTCATGCGCGCGCTCGCGGGCCTGTGGCCGTTCGGCGACGGTGCGATCGATGCGCCGGTCGGCGCGCGGATGATGTTCGTGCCGCAGACGAGCTACCTGCCGATCGGCACGCTGAAGGCCGCGCTCACCTATCCGGCGACACCCGACACGTTCAGCGACGAAGCCTGCCGCGACGCGCTGCGCGCGTGCCGCCTCGAGGATTACGTCGAGCGCCTCGACGAGACCGCGCACTGGACGCGCGTGCTGTCGCCCGGCGAGCAGCAGCGTCTTGCCGGCGCGCGCGTGCTGCTGCACAAGCCCGACTTCCTGTTCCTCGACGAAGCCACCAGCGCGCTCGACGCCGACAACGAGGCACGCCTGTATCACCTGTTCGCCGAACGGCTGCCGAAGGCCGCGATCGTCAGCATCGCGCACCGCGAGTCGCTGGCCGCGTTCCACGTCGGCACGATCAACGTCGAACGCGCGAACGCCGGCGACAAGGTCGCCGCGTGAGCGCACGCGCGCGCATCGCGCTGATCACCGGCGCAGGCGCGGGGATCGGCGCGGCGCTCGCACGACGGCTCGCGGCGCCCGGCGTCGCGCTGGCGCTGCATGCGCGCGGCGCGGACGATTCCGCGCGGGCGCGGCTCGCCGAAGTCGCCCGTGCGTGCACGACGGCCGGCGCCGAATGCATCACGCTGACCGGCGATCTCGGCGAACCGGGTCTTGCCGCCGCGCTCGTCGATACCACCGCCACGCGCTTCGGCGGGCTCGACCAGCTCGTCGCGAACGCCGGCTTCGCCGCGCGGCAATCCTTTTCCGATCTTTCCGCGGACACGCTCGCGTGCGCCTTCACGGCGATGCCCGGCGCGTTCTCGGCGCTCGCGGGCCGCGCGCGGCCGCTGCTCGAAGCGTCGGTCGCCCCGCGCATCGTCGCGGTCAGCTCGTTCGTCGCGCACCGTTACCGCGCCGATGCGCCGTTCGCGGCGACCGCCGCCGCGAAGGCCGCGCTCGAATCGCTCGTGCGCTCGGCGGCCGCCGAATTCGCCGCGCGCGGCATCACCGTGAACGCCGTCGCGCCGGGCTTCACGCGCAAGGACCACGGCCCGAGCGCCGGCAACGCCGCCGCGTGGGCGCAGGCCGAACAGGCGACACCGCTCGGCCGGATCGCCGAACCCGACGATGTCGCCGCGCTGATCGCATTCCTGTTGTCCGATGCGGCGCGGCAGATCACCGGCCAGGTCATTCACGTCGACGGCGGCCTGACGCTCTGACGCGTCCTTCCCTCCCCCTCCTTGCCCGCACGAACCCGTCCCCGCCTTTTTGGCACGCGGGGCCGCGCCCGTAAAATAACCGCCACGCGGCAGCGCGAGACAAGACGAGAGGGGGCGGCAAGCATGCAGGCATTCCAGTGGTTCAACGAACTGTCGACGCGCGAGCGCCGGACGCTGTACGCCGGCTTCGGCGGCTACGCGGTCGATGCGTTCGACTTCATGATCTATTCGTTCCTGATTCCGACGCTGATCGCGACCTGGGGCATGTCGAAGAGCGAGGCGGGGATGATCGCGACGAGTTCGCTGATCTCGTCGGCGATCGGCGGCTGGGTCGCCGGCATCCTAGCCGACCGCTACGGCCGCGTGCGCGTGCTGCAGTGGACGATCGCGACGTTCGCGCTGTTCACGTGCCTGTCCGGGTTCACGCATTCGTTCTGGCAGCTGCTCGCCACCCGCACGCTGCAGGGCTTCGGCTTCGGCGGCGAATGGTCGGTCGTGACGATCATGATGGCCGAGACGATCCGCTCGCCCGAGCATCGCGCAAAGGCCGTCGGCACCGTGCAGAGCAGCTGGTCGTTCGGCTGGGGCGCGGCCGCGATCCTCTACTGGGCATTCTTCGCGCTGCTGCCCGAGCAGCTCGCGTGGCGCGCGTGCTTCTGGATCGGCATCGCGCCCGCGCTGTGGATCCTGTACATCCGCCGCAACGTCAGCGATCCCGACATCTACACGGCCACGCGCCGCGCGCGCGACGAGGGCCGCGTGTCGGGCCACTTCCTCGAGATCTTCTCGCCGCCGCACCTGCGCGCGACGCTGTTCGGCAGCGCGCTGTGCACCGGCATGCTCGGCGGCTACTACGCGATCACGACGTGGCTGCCCACCTACCTGAAAACCGTCCGCCACCTGTCGGTGTTCAACACGAGCGGCTATCTGGTCGTGCTGATCGTCGGCTCGTTCGTCGGCTACGTGGTCGGCGCGATCCTGTCCGACCGGCTCGGCCGCCGCGCGTCGTTCATCCTGTTCGCGATCGGCTCGTTCTCGCTCGGCATGGCATACACGATGCTGCCGATCACCGATACCGCGATGCTGCTGCTCGGCTTCCCGCTCGGCATCGTCGTGCAGGGGATTTTCGCGGGCGTCGGCGCGTACCTGTCGGAACTGTATCCGGGCGCGATCCGCGGCTCGGGCCAGGGCTTCTGCTACAACCTTGGCCGCGGGCTCGGCTCGTTCTTCCCGATCCTCGTCGGCGCGCTGTCGCAGTCGATGTCGCTCGTGAAGGCGATCGGCCTCGTGGCGGGCGGCGGCTACCTGCTCGTGATCGTCGCCGCGCTCGTGCTGCCGGAAACGCGCGGCAAGTCGCTCGTCGACGATCCGGCCGTCGCGTCGTGATCAACTGCTTCGCCCCGGAAACCGCATGCACGTGATCGTTCTGGGCGCCGGCGTGATCGGCGTCACCACCGCCTGGCACCTGCGCGAAGCAGGCTGCGACGTCACCGTGATCGAACGCGAGGCCGACGTCGCGCGAGCGACGAGCCTCGGCAACGCGGGCGTGATCGCGCCCGGCTACGTGACGCCGTGGGCCGCGCCCGGGATGCCCGGCAAGATCCTCAAGTACCTGTTCAAGCCCGCGTCGCCGCTGATCTTCCGGCCGACGCTCGATGCCGCGCAGTGGCGCTGGATCGCGCGCTGGCTGCGCGAATGCGAGTTCGAACGGTTCCGCGTGAACAAGCAGCGGATGCAGCGCGTCGCGTATTACAGCCGCGCATGCCTGCATGCGTTTCGCGAGCGTTATCCGTTCGACTACGGCGCGAGCCGCGGCTACCTGCAACTGCTGCGCGGCGCGTTCGACGTCGAGATGGTGCAGCCCGCGCTGAAGGTGCTGCGCGACGCCGGCATCGCGTTTCGCGAACTCGACGCGGCCGGCTGCACGGCGATCGAGCCGGGCCTGCGCTGGGCGCGGCAAGCGCCCGTCGGCGGCATCTACCTGCCCGACGACGAAGCCGGCGACTGCGCCCGCTTCACGCGCGAACTGCGGGCGCGGTGCGAGGCGAACGGCGTGACGTTCCGCTTTCGCACCGAGATCCGCACGCTCGACGTCGCGGGCGGCAAGGTGCGCGGCGTGCGGGTCGATTCGCGCGCGGCGGGCGATGCCACGCCACGCGATGCGATGCTCGCCGCCGACGCGATCGTCGTCGCGCTTGGCGTCGACAGCGCCGGCCTGCTGCGGCCGCATGGAATCGACGTGCCGCTGTATCCGGTGAAAGGCTATTCCGCCACGCTCGAAGTCGTCGACGAGGAAAAAGCGCCGTGCGCCGCGCTGATGGACGAATCACTGAAGACGGCGATCACGCGCTTCGGCCCGACGCTGCGCGTCGCGGGCACCGCGGAACTCGGCAACCGGCGCGCGGCGCTGCGGCAGCAGGCGCTCGATACGCTGATGAAGGTGCTCGACGACTGGTTTCCGGCGGCCGCCGATCGGGCCTCGGCGCGCTTCTGGGTCGGCCGCCGGCCGATGACGCCCGACGGGCCTCCGCTGCTGGGCGCCAGCGGGATCGACGGGCTCTGGCTCAACGTCGGCCACGGCTCGACGGGCTGGGCGATGTCGATGGGTTCGGGGAAGGTGCTGGCGGACCTCGTCACCGGACACGAGCCGGAGATCGATCTGTCCGGCCTGACGCTCGCGCGCTACCGACGTTAGAACGCAGCAGGCCGGACGTCGGGCGGCGGCGTCGCCCCATCGGGTCCAGACGGTTTGTCCGGCGAGCTGTCGATGATGGCCGGCCTTCGCCCCGCATCGCGGAAACCGCTCAGCGCGCGGCGTGACCATCCGCGCACGCAAACGGCGCCGACGCGATCGGCCGATGCGACACGCCTTCGTGCGACAGCCGGCTTTCGAACAGCGTCAACGCGTCGACACGCAGCACGACCTGTCGCCCCGGCGCGCCGCCGTGCGCGGGCTGGCCAACCGCGTCATGCGGCAGCCGCGCGAGCGTCACGTGCGGGCGGAACGGCCGCCGGTCGGCCGGCACGCCGAGTTCGCGCAGCACCGCCGACAACCCGGCATTCAGCGCGACGCACGCGGGATCGGCCGCGAGTTCCGCGACGATCAGCCGCGCGCGCGGCAGGCTCGGCCACCACGCGATCCGCTCGACCGGCAGCGGCGGCAACGCATGGGCCGCCGCGAGCGCGGGCAGGTGCGCGGCCAGCGCGTCGCACCGTTCGCGCTCGATCGCGCCGATGAATGCTAGCGTCACGTGCAGTTGCGCGGGCAGCGTGCGTCGCGCGCCACGGGTGACCGGCAACGCGTGCAGCGCGTCGCGCGACGCCGCATCGGGCATCAGCGCGACGAACGCACGGAGCCGGTCGCCGTTCATGACCTGCGTACCGCGCCGCGCGGCGCGCTGGCCGCGTCGGCCGACACCGCCGGACGCTGCGGCAGCGGCCCGTGTTCGCCCCACACGTCGGCCGGCAGCACGCGCGCGAGTTCGGGGATCGTGTTGCGCGTGAACACCGGATCGGCGATGCCCGCCGCGCGCTGGCGGCGATAGTCGGCCCACGCGGCGTGCGCGTACTTGCCGAGCGCGATGATGGCGATCAGGTTGATGATCGCCATCAGCCCCATGCTCGTATCGGCCATCGCCCAGACGAGCGGCAGTTGCCCGACGCTGCCGAACATCACCATCGCGAGCACCGCGACGCGGAACAGCGGCAGCACGCCGCGCCGCTTCGTGATGAATTCGACGTTGCCTTCCGCATACGCGTAGTTGCCGATCACCGACGAGAACGCGAGAAAGAAGATCGCGACGGCCATGTAGATGCCGCCCCAGTCGCCGACGTGGCTCGAGATCGCGCGCTGCGTGAGCGCCGCGCCTTCCATTCCGGTGCCGAGTTCGTACTGGCCCGACAGCAGGATCACGAACGCGGTCGCGCTGCAGATCACGATCGTGTCGACGAACACGCCGAGCATCTGGATCAGCCCCTGCGTGACCGGGTGCCGCGTGCTCGCGGTCGCGGCCGCGTTCGGCGCGCTGCCCATCCCCGCCTCGTTCGAGAACAGCCCGCGCTTCACGCCGATCGCGATCGCCTGGCTCACCGCATAGCCGGTCAGGCCGCCCGCTGCCTGCTCGAGGCCGAACGCGCTCTTCACGATCAGCACGATCACGTCCGGCACCAGCGCGACGTGCGTCGCGACCGCGTAGACCGCGAGCGCGAGGTAGCCGATCGCCATCAGCGGCACGATCACCTGCGCGACCGTCGCGATGCGGCGGATCCCCCCGAAGATGATCGGTGCGGACAGCAGCACGAGGCCGAGGCCGACCGTCTCTCGGCTCCAGCCGAACGACGTATGAAATGCGTCGGCGATCGCGTTGGCCTGCACCGCGTTGAACACGAAACCGAACGCGAGGATCAGCGACAACGAGAACAGCACGCCGAAGCCGCGCGAACGCAGGCCCGTCTGGATGTAGTACGCAGGGCCGCCGCGGAAGCTGCCGTCCGGATGCGACACCTTGAAGATCTGCGCGAGCGTCGCCTCGACGAACGCGGACGACATCCCGACGAGCGCGGTCATCCACATCCAGAAGATCGCGCCCGGGCCGCCGACCGTCAGCGCGACCGCGACGCCGGCGATGTTGCCGGTGCCGACGCGGCTCGCGAGCCCCGTCGCGAACGCCTGGAACGACGAGATACTGCCCGGCTCGCCCTTGCTGCCGACCAGTTTCATGCTGAGGAGCAGCGCCTTCAGCTGGATCATCCGGAACCGCAGCGTGAACCACGCGCCGGCGCCGAGCAGCAGCGCGATCAGCACGTAATTCCACAACACGCCGTTGACGGCGTCGATCAGCGCTTGCAGGAGTGCTTCCATCCGGTTTCCTTGTAAATAGGGTCAGTCAGGTGCGTCGGCCGCGAACGCGGCCCGAGGGGCGACATGATATGACAGTTTTCAAGGAATATTACAAAACGAAAGGATTTGAGATATCGGGAAATCGCGCCTGGATGTCATCAGGTTAGGCGATGCTTCGCGAAAATGACGCGTACCGGCGGGCACGGCAACCCGATCGGACGGCGTCGCCGCGCACGCGAAACCGGCGCGCCCCGGCAGGCGCCAGCCATAAAAAAAACCGGGCGCCCTTTCGGACGCCCGGCTTCCGTCGAAACCCGCGCGATCCAGCTCAGCGCGGCAGTTCCGAATGTCCCATCAGGTACGCATCGACCGAGCGTGCGCACTGGCGGCCTTCGCGGATCGCCCACACCACGAGCGACTGGCCGCGGCGCATGTCGCCCGCCGCGAACACCTTGTCGACCGACGTGTAGTACGAGCGATCGCCTTCGGTCGCCGCACGCGCATTGCCGCGCGCATCCTTCGCGACGCCGAACGCGTCGAGCACCGGCGCCGCCGGCTGCGTGAAGCCCATCGCGAGCAGCACGAGGTCGGCCTTCATCTCGAATTCGGAGCCCGGCACTTCCTGCATCTTGCCGTCCTTCCACTCGACGCGCACCGCGATCAGCTTCTCGACCTTGCCGTTCTTGCCTTCGAGACGCTTCGTCGCGACCGCCCAATCGCGCTCGCAACCTTCCTCGTGCGATGACGACGTACGCAGCTTGATCGGCCAGTACGGCCACACGAGCGGCTTGTTTTCCTCTTCCGGCGGCTGCGGCAGCAGCTCGAACTGCGTGACCTGCTTCGCGCCGTGACGGTTCGACGTGCCGACGCAGTCCGAACCCGTATCGCCGCCGCCGATCACGATCACGTGCTTGCCCTTCGCGAGCAGCTGGTCGACGAGCTTGTCGCCGGCATTCACGCGGTTCTGCTGCGGCAGGAAGTCCATCGCGAAATGGACGCCCGCGAGCTCGCGGCCCGGCACCGGCAGGTCGCGCGGCGTTTCCGAACCGCCCGCGATCACGACCGCGTCGAATTCTTCCTTCAGCGTGTCCGGCGAAATCGTTTCCTTCGCGAGACTGCCGATCGACTCGGGCAGCGGATCCTTGCCGATGAACACGCTGGTGCGGAACGTCACGCCTTCCGCTTCCATCTGGCGCATGCGGCGGTCGATCAGCCACTTCTCGAGCTTGAAGTCGGGAATCCCGTAACGCAGCAGGCCGCCGACGCGGTCGTTCTTCTCGAACACCGTCACGTCGTGGCCCGCGCGCGCGAGCTGCTGCGCGGCGGCGAGGCCCGCGGGGCCCGAACCGACGACCGCGACCTTCTTGCCGGTCTTGTGCTCGGCCGGCTGCGGCTTCACCCAGCCTTCCGCCCAGGCCTTGTCGATGATCGCGTGCTCGATCGACTTGATGCCGACCGGGTCGTTGTTGATCCCGAGCGTGCACGCCGCCTCGCACGGCGCCGGGCAGATGCGGCCCGTGAATTCCGGGAAGTTGTTGGTCGAGTGCAGGACTTCGATCGCCTGCTGCCAGTCCTGGCGGTAAACGAGATCGTTGAAGTCCGGAATGATGTTGTTGACCGGGCAGCCGTTGTTGCAGAACGGGATGCCGCAATCCATGCAGCGCGCGCCCTGGACCTTCGCGTCCGCGTCGGTCAGTGCCGCGACGAATTCCTTGTAGTGCTTCACGCGCGTGAGCGGTGCTTCGTACGCCTCGTGGCGGCGTTCGAACTCCAGAAAACCGGTTGCCTTGCCCATAAGGTGCTCTTCTGTTCGGTGTATCGGGTGGGGGAGCCGCGCGCGGCAATCACGCGCGCGCGGCATTCGCTATGTCGTTCGTCGCTCAGGCGGCCAGCACTTCCTTCGCCGCCTTCTTCGCACCGATCTCGCCCAGCGCGCGCTTGTATTCGTGCGGGAACACCTTCACGAACTGGCGGCGCGCCGCGTCCCAGTTTTCCAGCAGCGACTTCGCGCGCGGCGAACCCGTGAACTGGAAATGACGCTCGACGAGCCCCTTGAGCAGCGCTTCGTCCGTCGTGCCCGCGTGCCAGAGCGCGCGATCGACCGTGCGCTCCTGCTCGGCCTGCTGCAGCACCGGCTCGAGCGCGACCATCGACTTGTTGCACTTCGCCGCGAACGTGCCGTCCGGATCGTAGATGTAAGCGAGGCCGCCCGACATGCCGGCCGCGAAGTTGCGCCCCGTCTCGCCGAGCACGACGACCGTACCGCCCGTCATGTATTCGCAGCCGTGGTCGCCCGTGCCTTCGACGACCGCCGTCGCGCCCGAGTTGCGCACGCAGAAGCGCTCGCCCGCGACGCCGCGGAAGAACGATTCGCCTTCGATCGCGCCGTACATCACCGTGTTGCCGCAGATGATGTTTTCCTCGGACTTGCCGCGGAAGTCGTTGGTCGGACGGATGATGATCCGGCCGCCCGACAGGCCCTTGCCGACGTAGTCGTTGCCGTCGCCGACGAGGTCGAGCGTCACGCCCTTCGCGAGGAACGCGCCGAAGCTCTGGCCGGCCGTGCCCTTCAGCTGGATGTGCACCGCGTCGTCGGCGAGGCCTTCGTGGCCGTGCTTCTTCGCGATCACGCCCGACAGCATCGCGCCGACCGTACGGTTCACGTTGCGCACCGGCTGGATGAACGACACATGCTCGCCGTTCTCGATCGCGGCCTTCGCCTTCTCGATCAGCACGTGGTCGAGCGCGCGCTCGAGGCCGTGATCCTGCACGTCGACGTGACGCGGCGCGACGTCCTCGCACTCTTCCGGCTGGTAGAACACGCGCGAGAAGTCGAGGCCCTTCGCCTTCCAGTGCTCGATGCCCTTGCGCGTATCGAGCAGGTCGGCGCGGCCGATCAGGTCGTCGAACTTCGCGACGCCGAGCTGCGCCATGATCTCGCGCACTTCCTCGGCGACGAAGAAGAAGTAGTTCACGACGTGCTCGGGCTGGCCCTTGAACTTCGCGCGCAGCACCGGATCCTGCGTCGCGACGCCGACCGGGCACGTGTTCAGGTGGCACTTGCGCATCATGATGCAGCCCTCGACGACGAGCGGCGCCGTCGCGAAGCCGAATTCGTCCGCGCCGAGCAGCGCGCCGATCACGACGTCGCGACCCGTCTTCATCTGGCCGTCGGCCTGCACGCGGATCCGGCCGCGCAGGCGGTTCAGCACCAGCGTCTGCTGCGTTTCGGCCAGGCCCAGCTCCCACGGCGTGCCGGCGTGCTTGACCGACGACAGCGGCGACGCGCCCGTGCCGCCGTCATGGCCGGCGATCACGACGTGATCGGCCTTCGCCTTCGCCACGCCTGCCGCGACCGTGCCGACGCCCACTTCCGACACGAGCTTCACGGAGATGCTCGCGCTCGGGTTCACGTTCTTCAGGTCGTGGATCAGCTGCGCCAGATCCTCGATCGAGTAGATGTCGTGGTGCGGCGGCGGCGAGATCAGGCCGACGCCCGGCACCGAGTAACGCAGCTTGCCGATGTACTCGGACACCTTGTGGCCCGGCAGCTGGCCGCCTTCGCCCGGCTTCGCGCCCTGCGCCATCTTGATCTGGATCTGGTCGGCCGACGCGAGGTACTCGGCGGTGACGCCGAAGCGGCCCGACGCGACCTGCTTGATCTTCGAGCGCAGCGAATCGCCGTCCTTCAGCGGAATGTCGCTGACGATCTCGTCGCCGATCACCGACTTCAGCGTCTCGCCCGACTTGATCGGAATACCGCGCAGTTCGTTGCGATAGCGCTTCTCGTCCTCGCCGCCTTCGCCGGTGTTCGACTTGCCGCCGATCCGGTTCATCGCGATCGCGAGCGTCGCGTGCGCTTCGGTGCTGATCGAACCG
The DNA here is from genome assembly GCF_055810675.1 of Burkholderia sp. YHN3-13. Lineage (NCBI taxonomy): Bacteria > Pseudomonadati > Pseudomonadota > Betaproteobacteria > Burkholderiales > Burkholderiaceae > Burkholderia > Burkholderia sp. YHN3-13. The sequence goes on from NZ_JBVVNQ010000013.1 coordinate 142,435, forward strand.
AGCGACATCGCGCCCGTCGCGAAGCGCTTGACGATCTCCTTCGCCGGCTCGACGTCGTCGATCGGGATCGCCTTGGTCGGCTCGACCTTGAACTCGAACAGGCCGCGGAACGTCATGTGACGCTTGGTCTGGTCGTTGATCAGGTGCGCGTATTCCTTGTACGTCTGGTACGAGTTGCTGCGCGTCGCGTGCTGCAGCTTCGCGATCGAATCCGGCGTCCACATGTGGTCTTCGCCGCGCACGCGGTATGCGTACTCGCCGCCCGCGTCGAGCATGTCGCGCAGGACCGGGCTGTCGCCGAACGCGTCGCGGTGCAGGCGGATCGCCTCTTCCGCGACTTCGAACAGGCCGATGCCGCCGACCTTCGACGCCGTGCCCTTGAAGTACTTCTCGACGAGGTCGCTCGACAGGCCGAGCGCTTCGAAGATCTGCGCGCCCGTGTACGACATGTACGTCGAGATGCCCATCTTCGACATCACCTTCTGCAGGCCCTTGCCGACCGCCTTCGTGAAGTTGTAGACGGCCTTCTCCGGCGACAGGTCGCCCGGCAGGCCCTCGGCCATCTTCGCGAGCGTTTCCATCGCGAGGTACGGGTGCACGGCTTCCGCGCCGTAGCCCGCGAGCAGCGCGAAGTGGTGCGTTTCACGCGCGGAGCCCGTCTCGACGACGAGGCCCGTGCTCGTGCGCAGCCCTTGCTGGACGAGGTGCGTGTGGATCGCCGACGTGGCGAGCAGCGCCGGGATCGCGACATGCTCGGCGTCGGTCTTGCGGTCCGACACGATCAGCATGTTGTAGCCCGACTTCACCGCGTCGACGGCTTCCGCGCACAGCGACGCGAGACGCGCCTCGATGCCTTCCTTGCCCCATGCGACCGGGTAGCAGATGTTCAGTTCGTACGCGCTGAACTTGCCGCCCGTGTACTGGTCGATCGCGCGGATCTTCGCGATGTCCTTGAAGTCGAGCACCGGCTGCGACACTTCGAGACGCATCGGCGGGTTGATGTTGTTCGTGTCGAGCAGGTTCGGCTTCGGGCCGATGAACGACACGAGCGACATGACCATGTTTTCACGGATCGGGTCGATCGGCGGGTTCGTGACTTGCGCGAACAGCTGCTTGAAGTAGTGATAGAGCGTCTTGTTCTTGTTCGACATCACCGCGAGCGGCGAGTCGTTGCCCATCGAACCGACGGCTTCCTCGCCCTGCTGCGCCATCGGCGCCATCAGGAACTTCAGGTCTTCCTGCGTATAGCCGAACGCCTGCTGGCGGTCGAGCAGCGCGGCGCCCTGCGTACGGCCGGCCGCGACTTCCTCGGCCTTCGGCTCGATCTCGTCGAGCTTGATGCGCACGGCGTCGATCCAGCTCTTGTACGGCTTCGCGTTCGCGAGGTTGTCCTTCAGCTCCTTGTCGTCGATGATGCGGCCGTGCTCCATGTCGATCAGGAACATCTTGCCCGGCTGCAGGCGCCACTTCTTGACGATCTTCGATTCGGGGATCGGCAGCGTGCCGGCTTCCGACGCCATGATCACGAGATCGTCGTCGGTCACGATGTAGCGCGCCGGGCGCAGGCCGTTACGGTCGAGCGTCGCGCCGATCTGGCGGCCGTCGGTGAACGCGATCGCGGCCGGGCCGTCCCACGGCTCCATCATCGCGGCGTGGTATTCGTAGAACGCGCGGCGGTTCTCGTCCATCAGCGTGTGTTGTTCCCACGCTTCCGGAATCATCATCATCACCGCGTGCACGAGCGGGTAACCGGCCATCACCAGCAGTTCGAGACAGTTGTCGAACGATGCGGTATCGGACTGGCCCGGGTAGATCAGCGGCCACAGCTTCGGCAGGTCGTCGGCGAGCACGTGCGACGCGATCGCGCCGGTACGCGCGTTCAGCCAGTTCACGTTGCCCTTCACGGTGTTGATCTCGCCGTTGTGCGCGATCATCCGGTACGGGTGAGCGAGTTCCCATGCCGGGAACGTGTTGGTCGAGAAGCGCTGGTGCACGAGCGCGAGCGCCGACACGACGCGCGCGTCCTGCAGGTCGCGGTAGTACACGCCGACCTGGCCGGCCAGCAGCAGGCCCTTGTAGACGATCGTGCGCGCCGACATCGACGGCACGAAGTATTCCTTGCCGTGCTTGAGCTTCAGCGCCTGGATGCGGTGGCTCGCGGTCTTGCGGATCACGTACAGCTTCCGCTCGAGCGCGTCCGTCACCATGATGTCCTTGCCGCGGCCGATGAAGATCTGGCGGATCAGCGGCTCGCTCGCCTTCACGGTCGGCGAAATCGGCATCGCATGGTCGACCGGCACGTCGCGCCAGCCGAGCACGACCTGGCCTTCCGCCTTCACCGTCCGCTCGAGCTCCTGCTCGCACGCGAGACGCGACGCGTTCTCCTTCGGCAGGAAGATCATCCCGACCCCATATTCTCCGGCCGGCGGCAGGTCCACGCCCTGCTTGGCCATCTCCTCGCGATAGAACGCGTCCGGAATCTGGATCAGGATGCCCGCGCCGTCGCCCATCAGCGGATCGGCACCGACCGCGCCGCGGTGGTCGAGGTTCTCGAGGATCTTCAGGCCCTGCTGGATGATCTCGTGGCTCTTCTTGCCCTTGATGTGAGCGACGAAGCCGACGCCGCAGGCGTCGTGTTCGTTTTGCGGGTCGTACAGACCTTGTGCGGCGGGCACCGCGGCGAGCGGCTGCTGGTGGTCGTTCATGGGGACACCGTCGTAAAGGGGGCCTGGAGGCCGTTGAACCGTTTTCTTGTTGCCGCCGATCCCGCTCCCGACGGGAGACGGCGCGGCCGACAGTGGTTGGGCAGGCTTCGCCCGGGCCACCGGAATTCGGAATATACGCGACGAATCAAGGAAATAGCAACAAAAACCGCTTGATCGAACCCCAATTAATCAGACGCATCGATCTGGTGCTGTTTTATTGGGGACGCATCGTTTTGGTGCAAAAAGAAGCGGCGCCCGCAGCGCCGCTTCCGGCCCGCCTTTCCGGCATTACTGCTGGATCGGCGGCGTGTTCTCACGCACCTTTCTGGGGCGTCCGCGCGGCAACGGCGACACGCGCCGGTTCGCGGTACGCGCCGCCCACTCGCGGTAATGCTCGCCGCCGAGCACCCAGCCCTTGAGCGTCGCCTGCTGCAGCTGGTCGGCCTGCCGCTCGTCGAGCGGCTGCTCGCACAGCTCCTTGTACGCGCGCTGACGGTCGAACGGCGTATTGCCGAGCGCCCAGTACAGCGGATGGTCGGTGATCAGGCTGTCGACGGTGAGCCCGACGTGATGCCGGTAGCTCGACCAGCGATAGGCCTCGGGCGTCGCGACGAGTTGCGACCGCACCGGGCTCATCTCGACCACGCGGCTCGCGAGCAGGAAATAGCGCTCGCCTTCGATCACGGTCGCGCGGTAGCGGCCTTCCCACAGCGTGCCGCGCCGCGAGTAGCGCCGGTTGAAATGCGCGACGTAGCGGCGGCCGACGGCCTGCATCGCTTTCGGCAGGCTCGCCTCGTCGCTCGGCGTCACGAGGAGTTGCACCTGGCGCGGCAGCAGCACGTAGGCGTGCACCGACAGGTGATGATCGCGCGCGGCGGCCTTCAGGCAATCGATGAAGAGTTCGTAGTCCTGGTCGTCGACGAACGCGGGTTGCTGATCCAGGCCGCGCAGTATCACGTGCTGCGGCTGGTCGGGAACGTAGAGTCGTGCTAACCGTGCCATGCTGAATGTCCGTTTGAACGCGTTAGGAAATACCCGAAGGTCCGAAAGTGCGCACCTGCGTAGAATGCCTGTCCCTGCGGCGCGCGTAAGCGTACGGTCGTACTAATCCTAGGGTGAAAACTCTAACTTACGAGCTTGTTTGGTTTTAAACGCAGTCGTCATAATGAGCACGCCTTACATCGGAGGAGACACAATGAAACGAAAACTGGCCATTACGGGGGCCGCAGCGCTCGCATTCACGTTTGCGGGCGGTACGGCACAAGCACAATCCGCAGGTGATTTCTACGTCAGCACCGGCTGGCTGCACCTGTCGCCGCAGGACAGCAGCGATCCGCTGTTCCTGTATCGCGTCGGCGGCACGCCCATCAACCAATCGATTCCCAACACGGGCGCCGGCATCAACGACGCCGATACGCTTGGGCTCGCAGCGGGCTACTTCGTCACCGACCACATCTCCACCGAGCTCGTCATGGGGATACCGCCGAAGTTCGACATCACCGGCAAGGGTCAGTTCGATAAGTTCGGCGTACTCGGCCGTGCGTACCAGTGGAGCCCCGCCGTGTTGCTTCGCTACCACTTCAACGACGCCAACGCGAAGTTCCGTCCGTATGTCGGCGTCGGCGCGACGTATGTCTGGTTCACCGGCGCAAAGATCACGAACAGCAGCTTCGAGAACGGCGTGCTCGGCGGCCCGACCAGCGCGACGACCAGCAACCAGTGGGCGCCCGTATTCAACGCCGGCTTCACGTACAACTTCACGAAACACTGGTTCGGGGGCCTGTCGATCTCGTACATCCCGGTCAGCGTGACCGCGACCTTCACGACGGCCCGCCGGACGCCGGTCGGCACCCTGACCGAAACGTCGAAAGCGAAGATCTCGCTCAACCCGATCGTCACGTACCTGAACGTCGGCTACCGCTTCTAAGCGTAGTCGAATATTTGGGGAATGGTTAATCCTGCTGCAATTTGTAGCGGATTTTTCCTGACGTAACGTCTCCACGATGCACAACGCCCCGGCGGAAATCCCGCCGGGGCGTTGTTTTTTCGCGTCAGGCACGTTCCCGCTCGAGCCGCGCCGTGGCGCTGCCGTGATCGTCAGACGACGGCGATGTCGTCCAGCGCATCGGGGGCGATCAGGTCGATCCGGTCCGTGCAGACCGCGTCGACGCCCCAGCGCGCGAGTTCGCGCGCCCGTTCGAGATCGTTCACCGTGTAAACCAGGATGCGCAGACCGGCCGCCTTGATCGCGCGCACGAGCGGTTCGTCGAGCCGTTTGTGGTCTGCGTGCAACGATACGCAGCCGAGCGCGCCGACGACCTGCGCGTGCCAGTCGTCCGGCACGGCTTCGTAGAGCATCCCGCGCGGCAGCGCCGGCTCGGTCGCGCGTGCCTGCTGCAGCGCATCGAACGAGAACGACGACAGCAGCGGCGGCACCGCGGCGTCGCGCCAGTACGCAGCCGCGTCGGCCGCCACGCGTTGCCCGGTCTCGCGCTCGCGCCCCGGGCACGGCTTGATCTCGACGTTCGCGGCGAGCCCGTGCGCGATGCAGCGCGCCGCCGCCGCCTCGAGCGTCGGCATCCGTTCGCCCGCGAAGCGCGCGTCGCGCCACGCGCCCGCGTCGAGCGCGGCGAGCGCCGCATAACGCATGCCCGCCGCCGGCCCGTGGCCGTTCGACGTCCGGTCGACCGTGTCGTCGTGCAGCAGGAACGTCACGTCGTCGGCCGACAGCTTCGCGTCGAACTCGACCATCCGGTGCCCGCGACGCGCCCCCTCGTCGAGCGCGGCAAGCGTGTTCTCCGGCGCGAGCGTGCCGCCGCCGCGATGGGCGACGACGCGCGGATAGGGCCAGTCGGTGCGGAGGGTCATCGTCGGTCTCTCGGCAAGTGCAGCAGGTTCAACCGGCACGCTTGCCGGTTTCGGGATCGAAGAAATGCAGCCGGTGCGCGGGCAGCGCGGCCGCGAGCGCCGTGCCGCGTGCGGGACGGTCCGCATGCGGCAGGCGCACCGCGATGTCGTGGTTGCCCCAGCGGCCGTGCGCGAGGTTGTCCGCGCCCAGCAGCTCGCACGAGTCGACCGGCAGCGTCGCGTGCGCGACGCCCGGCTGCGGCGTCATGTGCTCGGGACGCACGCCGAGCACCCAGTCGCGCCCGGTGGCGATCTCCGCGCCGATGCCTGGCGCACCGGCGACCGGCAGCGCGGGGCCGCCGCCCGCGACCGTGAAGGTCGCGCCGTCATCCGACAGCCGGCCGTGCATCAGGTTCATCGCCGGCGAGCCGATGAAGCCCGCGACGAACACCGTCGCCGGCTTCTCGTACACGTCGACCGGCGCGCCGATCTGTTCCGCGTAGCCGCGGTTCATCACGATCACGCGCTGCGCGAGCGTCATCGCCTCGATCTGGTCGTGCGTCACGTAGACGCTCGTCGTCGCCAGCCGCGCATGCAGCCGCTGGATCTCGAGCCGCATCTGCACGCGCAGCTTCGCGTCGAGGTTGGACAACGGCTCGTCGAACAGGAACACCGACGGCTCGCGCACGATCGCGCGCCCCATCGCGACACGCTGCCGCTGGCCGCCCGACAGTTCGCGCGGCCGCCGTGCCAGCAGCGGCTCGAGCTCGAGGATCTTCGCGGCCGCGGCCACCCGCGAATCGATCGTCGCGCGCTCGATTCCACGGATCTTCAGCCCGTAGCCCATGTTCTGCGCGACCGTCATGTGCGGATACAGCGCATAGTTCTGGAACACCATCGCGATGTCGCGATCCTTCGGCTCCAGCGTGTTGACGACGCGCTCGCCGATCGCGATCTCGCCGTCCGTCACGGACTCGAGCCCCGCGATCATCCGCAGCAACGTCGACTTGCCGCAGCCCGACGGGCCGACCAGCACGATGAATTCGCCGTCCGCGATCTCCACGTCGATGCCGTGCAGCACATGCTGCTTGCCGTCGTAGGATTTCCTGACGCCCTTCAAGCTCAGCGCAGCCATACCTGGTCCTTCTCCCGGTTACCGTCCATGGTTCATTTCTCGGAATCGACGAGGCCGCGCACGAACCAGCGCTGCATCGCCAGCACGACGACGAGCGGCGGGATCATCGCCAGCAGCGTCGCCGCCATCACGTATTGCCATTCGGTCGCGGCGTCGCCGCTCGCGATCATCGTCTTGATGCCCACCACCGCCGTCGACAGCGACGCTTCCGTCGTGATCAGGATCGGCCACAGATACTGGTTCCAGCCGTAGATGAACGTGATCACGAACAGCGCCGCGATGCTCGTCTTCGACAGCGGCAGCACCACGTCCCAGAAGAAGCGCAGCGCCCCGGCGCCGTCGATGCGCGCGGCGTCCATCAGCTCGTCGGGCAGCGTCATGAAGAACTGACGGAACAGGAACGTCGCGGTCGCCGATGCGATCAGCGGCATCGTGAGCCCGGCGTACGTGTTCGTCAGGTGCAGCGTCGACACGACCTGCACGGTCGGGAAGATCCGCACTTCCACCGGCAGCATCAGCGTGACGAAAATCAGCCAGAACGCCGTGTTGCGGAACGGGAAGCGGAAATAGACGATCGCGTACGCGGACAGGATCGACACCGCGATCTTGCCGACCGCGATGCCGAGCGCCATCGCGAAGCTGTTCACGAGCAGGCGGCCGAACGGCGCCGTCGTGCCGCCGCTGCCGTGCCCCCAGATGTACGCGATGTTCTCGAACAGGTGCGTGCTCGGCACGAGCGACAGCGGCACCGTGAACACTTCCTGCGCGTTCATCGTCGCCGCGCAGAACGCGACGTAGACGGGGAACACGATCAGCACGACGCCAGCGATCAGCACCGCGTGGCAGAACAGGTCGAAGCCCTTGCGATTTTCGATCATGCGTATTGCACCCTGCGTTCGACGAAGCGGAACTGGATCACCGTGAGCCCGACGACGATGATCATCAGCACGACCGACTGCGCGCCCGAGCTGCCGATGTCGAGCCCCTGGAAGCCCTCCGTGAAGATCTTGTAGATCAGCGTCTTCGTGCTTTGCGCCGGGCCGCCGCCGGTGGCCGCGTCGATCACCGGGAACGTGTCGAAGAACGCGTAGACGAGGTTCACGACCAGCAGGAAGAAGCTCGTCGGCGACAGCAGCGGCAGCACGATGTTGAAGAAGCGCCGCACCGGCCCGGCCCCGTCGATCGCCGCCGCCTCGATCAGCGAGCGCGGGATCGCCTGCAGGCCCGCGTAGAAGAACAGGAAGTTGTAGCTCACCTGCTTCCATACCGATGCCAGCACGACCAGGAACATCGCCTGGCCGCCGTTCAGCGCGTGATTCCACACGATGCCGCTCTTCGCGAGCGCGTAGGTGATCAGGCCGATGCTCGGGTTGAACAGGAACGCCCACAGCACGGCCGCGATCGTCGGCGCGACCGCGTACGGCCAGATCAGCAGCGTGCGGTACGCGCGCGCGCCGCGGATCACGCGATCGGCGCAGGCGGCGAGCAGCAGCGACACGACGAGCCCGCTCACCGTGACGAGCGAGCTGAACACGAGCGTCGTGCGGAACGAATCGAGATACAGTGGATCGGCGAACAGGTGCGCGAAGTTCGCGAAGCCGACGAATTCGCTCGACGTGCCGAATGCGTCCTGCGTCTGCGTCGACTGCCACAGCGCGACGCCCGCCGGCCACAGGAAGAACACGGCGGTGATCGCGAGCTGCGGCGCGATCAGCAGGTACGGCAACAGGCTCGTACCGAAACGGGAACGGGATTGCATCGCGGATATCCGGTCAGGCGAAACGGAAAGGAAACCGCGCCGCCGGACGGCACGCGCTCACGCGCGAAGCTGCCGGCGGCACGACGCGATGCGTGCTCAGCCGCCCGACTTCTCGAAGCGGCGCAGCAGCTCGTCGCCACGCGAGGCGGCCGAATCGAGCGCGTCCTTCGGCGACTTCTTCTGCGCCCAGACCTGTTCGAACTCCTCGTCGACCACCGTGCGGATCTGCGGCATGTTGCCCAGGCGCAGCCCCTTCGTGTACGGCAGCGGCGGCTTGTTCAGCATCTGCTTGATCGCGGTTTCGGCGCTCGGGTTCTTCGCGTAGAAGCCCTGTTCGCGCGTCAGGTCATAGGCCGCCTTGGTGACGGGCAGGTAGCCCGTGTCCTGGTGCCACTTCGCGGCGACCGCCGGCGAAGCGAGGTACGCGAGGAATTTCGCGACGCCCTTGTAGGTCGCCGGATCCTTGCCGGCCAGCACCCACAGGCTCGCGCCGCCGATGATCGCGTTCTGCGGTGCACCCTTCACGTTCGCGTCGTACGGCATCATGCCGGTGCCGTAGCTGAACTTCGCGAACTTCTGCACGTTCGCGAGCGCGCCCGACGACGTCGTCATGATCCCGCAATCGCCGCTGTAGAACTTCGCCGACGCTTCATCCTTGCGGCCCGCGTACGTGAACGTGCCGTCCTTCGCCATCTGCTGCAGGAACGCGACGTGCGCGATCTGCTGCGGCTTGTTAAATTCGAGCACCGCGTCGGTACCGTCGAAGCCGTTGTTGCGGCTCGCGAACGGCAGTCCGTGCCACGCGCTGTAGTTCTCGAGCTGGATCCAGCCCTGCCAGCCGGTCGTGAAGCCGCACGCCATCCCCGACTTGCGCAGCTTCTCGGCATCGGCCTGCACGTCGGCCCACGTCTTCGGCGGCTGGTTCGGATCGAGGCCGGCCTTCTTGAACGCGTCCTTGTTGTAGTAAAGCACCGGCGTCGAGCTGTTGAACGGCATCGATACGAGATGGCCCGTCTTCGCGTCGCTGTAATAGCTCGCGATGGTCGGCACGAACGCCTTTTCGTCGAGCGGCACGCCGGCCTGCTTGAACACGTCGTAGACCGGCACGACGGCCTTCTTCGCCTGCATCATCGTGGCCGTGCCGACTTCGTAGACCTGGAGGATCGCCGGCGCATTGCCGCTGCGATACGCGGCGATGCCGGCCGCGAGCGCCTGGTCGTAGGTGCCCTTGAAGACCGGCACGATCTTGTAGTCGCTTTGCGACGCATTGAACTGGTCGGCGATCGCATTGACCCGCTCGCCGAGCGCGGCCTCCATCGCATGCCAGAACTGAATTTCAGTCGCGGCGAGCGCCACGTGCTGCACTCCGAACATCAGCGCGCCGCCGAGCGCGATCGAACGAACCAGTGTCCCCGCAGGCTTCTTCTTCATCGACCTCTCTCCTATGAAAACGTTACCAACAGCGTGTGCAACATTCCCGTCGCCATTGAACCGGCGAAGTCTAGTGATCGTTTGTGACAGTCAGTTGTCGTTGATGACGAACAGGCGCTGATATTCCTTCAGCGCGAAGCGGTCGGTCATGCCGGCGATGTAGTGCGCGACGAGGCGGGGCTGATGTGCCGCGTCGTCGGACTGGTACGGCGGCGGCAGCAGGCGCGGATCGTCGATGAATGCGTCGAACAGCCCCGTGACGACGCGCTGCGCCTTGCTCGCCATGCGCATCACCTTGTAGTGGCGGTACAGGTTCTTGAAGAGGAAGCGCTTGAGCGCGGCTGCCTGAGCGGCGACCGTCGCGCTGTGCGACACGAGCGGCGGCGCGGCGCGCACGTCGTCGAGCGACGCGGGCGCGACGCGCACGAGGTTGCGCGTCGTTTCGTCGATCAGGTCGACGATCAGCGTGTTGATGATGCGGCGCACCGTCTCGTGCACGAGCCGGCGGCCTTCGAGGTGCGGGAATTCGGCGAGCGCCGCCTCGTAGTGACGCTGCCACAGCTCGACTTCCGCAAGCTGCTCGATCGTGATCAGGCCGGAACGCAGGCCGTCGTCGACGTCGTGGTTGTTGTATGCGATTTCGTCGGCGATGTTCGCGAGCTGCGCTTCGAGCGACGGCTGGCGGCCGTGCAGGAAACGTTCGCCGAGCGCGCCGAGCTTGCGGGCATGCTCGCGCGAGCAATGCTTCAGGATGCCTTCGCGCGTCTCGAAGCACAGGTTCAGCCCGTTGAATGCGCCGTAGTGCTCCTCCAGCTCGTCGACGACCGCGAGGCTCTGCAGGTTGTGCTCGAAGCCGCCGTGGTCGCGCATGCATGCATTCAGCGCGTCCTGGCCGGCATGGCCAAACGGCGTGTGGCCGAGATCGTGCGCGAGCGAGATCGCTTCGACGAGATCCTCGTTCAGGCGCAGGTTGCGGGCAACCGAGCGGGCGATCTGCGCGACTTCGAGGCTGTGCGTGAGGCGGGTGCGGAACAGGTCGCCTTCGTGATTCACGAAGACCTGCGTCTTGTATTCGAGCCGGCGGAACGCGGTCGAATGGACGATGCGGTCGCGATCGCGCTGGAATTCGGTGCGCGCCGCCGGCGGGGTTTCCGGATGGCGGCGGCCGCGCGATTGCGACGCGTGCGCGGCATACAGAGCGAGATGGGCTTCCAGCGCCGCCAGCGTCGGCGGCTCGGCCACCGGCGCAGCGGATGCGCGGCCGGCTTCGGGCAAGGTGCTGCTGGATGTCTCGCTCACGTCTCCTCCATGTCAGGGGCGCCGGGGCATCCGGGCCACCGTTATCGGGTCGTCTGCGCCAGTGTAGCGAACACGGCTTCGTCTGGCGCCTCCGTGATCAGCGTATCGCCGAATCGCTTCAGCAGGATGAACTTGATCGCGCCGGCCTCCGCCTTCTTGTCGACGCGCATCAGGTCCATGTAGCGCGCGTCGCCGAGGGCGGGCCCGCGCGTCGGCAGATGCGCGGCCGCGATCACCGCGTCGAGGCGCTGCCGCGACGCTTCGTCGAGCAGGCCGAGCCGTGCCGACAGGTCGCCGGCCATCACCATCCCGCAGCCGACCGCCTCGCCGTGCAGCCACTCGCCGTAGCCGAGCCCGGCCTCGATCGCATGGCCGAACGTGTGGCCGAAATTCAGGATCGCGCGCAGACCGCCTTCGCGCTCGTCGGCCGCGACCACGCTCGCCTTGATCTCGCACGAACGCTTCACGGCATGCGCGAGCGCAGCCGGCTCGCGACGGTTCAGCGCGTCGACGTTCGCCTCGATCCAGTCGAAGAACGCCGCGTCGGCGATCGCGCCGGTCTTGATGATCTCGGCAACGCCGGCCGCCAGTTCGCGATCGGGCAGCGTCGTCAGCGCGCCGATGTCCGCGATCACGGCCTGCGGCTGGTAGAACGCGCCGACCATGTTCTTGCCGAGCGGGTGGTTGATGCCCGTCTTGCCGCCGACCGACGAATCGACCTGCGACAGCAATGTGGTCGGCACCTGGATGAACGGCACGCCGCGCATGTAGCACGCGGCGGCAAAGCCCGTCATGTCGCCGATCACGCCGCCGCCGAGCGCGACGAGCGTCGTCTTGCGATCGGCGCGATCCGTCAGCAGGCCGTCGAAGATCAGGTTCAGCGTTTCCCAGTTCTTGTACGCCTCGCCGTCCGGCAGCACGACCGTCGATACGCGCTTGCCGAGCGGCGCGAGCGCCGCGCGCAGCGCGTCGCCGTAGAGCGGATCGACCGTCGTGTTCGTGACGATCGTGACGGACGAACCCTTGATGTGAGGCGCGAACAGCTCGGTGCGGCCGATCAGGCCGGCACCAATGTGAATCGGATAGGCTCGGTCGCCCAGATCGACGTTGACAGTAATCATGCTTGTAGCGGCTTGGCGATGACGCCGGCCAGTTCGAGTTGCATCAGCACCATGTTGACGAGACCGTTGACCGACGGACGGCCGGTCTCGATGACGAAATCCGCGCATTCGCGGTACAGCGGGTCGCGTACTTCGTACAGCGCCTCGAGACGCCCCTTCGGATCGTCGGTCTGCAGCAGCGGACGGTTCTTGTCCTTGCGCGTGCGCAGCCACAAATCGTGCGGATTGGCGCGCAGGTAGACGACGATGCCGTTGCTTTTGAGGCAGTCGCGATTTTCCGGGCGCAACACCGCGCCGCCGCCCGTCGCGAGCACGATGTTCTCGCGCTGGGTGAGATCGGCGATCACCTGCGTTTCGCGATCGCGAAACCCGGCCTCGCCCTCCAGCTCGAAGATCACCGGAATGCGCGCGCCCGTGCGGGCCTCGATTTCGTGGTCGGAGTCGAAGAACGTCCTGTCGAGACGACGCGCGACCGCACGGCCCACGGTGGTCTTACCCGCTCCCATAAGGCCGACGAAAAATACGTTTGCATGTGGGTCCCGCGCTTGCAACGGCTTCCTCTGCTTCAATCTTGCTGGTGTGTGGCGCAGCTTACTGGCAAAGCGGCTGCCTTGTCGAGCCTGCGCCGGCGCCTTCTGGCCCCGTTTTATCGGGATCCGCATCGCCCGCGTCGCGCCCATCGCAACGCGCATCGACGACGGTCGGCGTGATGAACACGACCAGTTCGTTGCGCTGGTCGCGCTGCGCGCGATGCCGGAAAAGCGCGCCCAGAAACGGTATTTTGCCCAAGAGCGGCACGCGCGTCACATCGTTCCGGTTCAGTTGTTCATAGATGCCGCCGATCGCGACCGTCCCGCCATTCTCGACCTCGACACGCGTCCGCACATGCTTCGTATGGATGGCCGGGCCGGCCGCCGTCGGCTCGCCGACGCTGTCCTTCGTCACATCGAGATCCAGCACCACGCGCCCGTCCGGCGTGATCTGCGGCTCGACCTCCAGCTTGAGCGTCGCACGGCGGAACTGCACGCCGCTCACGCCATTGCCCACCTTCGCCTGGTACGGCAGCTCCGAACCCTGCTCGACGACGGCCTTGACGCGGTCGGCCGTCACCACGCGCGGCCGCGAGACGATCTGGCCCCGCCCCTGCGCCTCCAGCGCGCTCAGCTCGACGTCGAGGACACGGCTGAGCGGCGCGGCGAACAGCGTGAAGCCGGCGGTCGCCGCGTCGAAGCCGCCGAGCGGCCGCGCGGCGAGGTCGAGCGCGTTGCGCGCGTCGGCCGTGAACGTGGCGCTCTCGCCCCCCGACGGACGCCCCTGCGCCCGCAGCGCGACGCGTGCACCGAGGTTGCGCGAGAAGCCCTGCTCGCCCTCGACGATGCGGGCCTCGATCCGGACCTGCCGCGACGGCCGGTCGATCGCGTCGATCAGGCTCGCGATCTGCGCGAGGCGCGGCGCGAGATCGGTGACGAACAGCAGGTTCGTGCGCGGATCGGCCGCCGCGGCGCCGCGTTTCGACAGCAGGCGCTGGCCGGTCGCGCCGGCCAGCAGCCGCTGCACGTCCTGCGCGCGCGGGTAGTGCAGCGCGAACGTGCGGCTCGCGAGCGGCTCCAGATCGGCGGCCCGCGCATGCATTTCGAAGCGCTCGCGCTCCCGGGCGGCAAGCTCGGCCGCCGGCGTGACCCAGATCACGTTGCCGCGCCGGGACATCGCGAGCCCGTGCGTGTCGAGCAGCGTGTCGAACGCATCGCGCCAGCGCACATTGTTCAGACGTAACGTGACGGTGCCTCGCACCTGCTCGCCGACGACGATATTGAGCCCCGTGAACCGCGCGAATGCGTCGAACGCGGCCGCGAGCCCGGCGCCCTGCAGATTCAGCGAGATTCGTCGCGCGTCGTCCGCATCGTCGGGTTGCCGCGCAGCGGCGTCGCTCATCCGGGCCGGCGGCGCCAACGGAATCGGCGGCCCCTCCAGTTGCGGCGCCGGTGGAGCGGGCTCCGCCTGAAGCACCGCGCGAGCAGCCTGGCCGGACGGTGGCGGGCCGGCTTCCCTGGGAGCCGCGCTGTCCGCGCCGTCCACGCTCCCGTGCGGCAGCGGCAGACCCGGCGCCGGCGCCTCCACCGACGCGGCGGGCCAGACTGCCGGCAGCGGCGGCAACGACGCGCCCGCACCGGCCGCCGTCAATCCGGCCCAGACGGCGAGTACCCGACAGCCGTGCTTCATCATGGCCGCCCTCCGTCGTCCAGGACGACCCGGTGCGCGCCGTCCGCCGTCGCGAGCATCACCGCCGCGGGCTCGACGCGCACCACGCGCACTGCCCCCAGCGCTTCGCCGGGCGCCACGGCGGTGAACACGCCGTCTCCGTCGTCGAACAACGCGAGACCGGCACGCGCGTCGCGAATCGTGCCGGCGAGGCGGACCGCCCTCCCGTCGGCTTCCCCGCCGAACGGATCGGCGTCGAGCGCAGCGGCCTGAAGCGGCATCGTGCCGCGTGCGGACGATGCCGTCGGCAGCGCCGGATACACGTCGACAGACATGTCCACCCGTGTCGACTGCATGCCTCGCTCGACACGCAGCGCCGACGGCACCGCCAGCACCGGAAAGCGCGCCAGCCCGCCGACCATCGTCGACAGCGCGCGAAAGCCGCCGTCGGCAACGATACGCACGGTGCGCCGGCCATCCCGCGCCGCGCCGTCGGTGGGCTGCGGCTCGATCGATACGCCGTGCAGCCCGCTCGACGCGGCGAGATCGGCCAATTCCAGCATCAGCGCCGCCCATTCCGGCACGCCCGGCGCGCGGTCGCCATGCGTCGGCGGCAAACGGGTCTCGTGCCTGTGCTCCGCGGCCCCGAGTACGCGCTGCGCGTCGACCACACGCCCCTGCGCGGCGGCGAGCAACGCGCGACTCTGCGCGAGCCCGCTCCAGTCGGCCGCATTCGCCAGATGAATGCCGCCCGCCAGCACGGCCACGAACGTCAGCACGCAGCCGGCGGCATGCAGGGCCCCCGGCGAGACCCGCCGCATGCCGCCTGGCCACGCATCGCCACGCGGCGCAGGCCAATGCGTGATCGCCGTCATGCGCCGTCTCCCGTCGAGGTCCGCGACGGCATCGCGTCGTGCCAGCGCAATTGAACCGAAAACCGCAGCGGCAACCCGGCCAGTGGGACCGGCGCGCTGCTCGACACGGGTTTCAATGCATCCATGTCGATCCGCCAGTCGCGCTGCTCGCGCGCCATCCCGGCAAGCCATCGCGCGGCTGCCCGATAGCTCGTGGCACGCACCTCGAGCACGGCCCCGGCCGGCGTCGTGCGCAGCGTGTCGAGCCGGACGCCGTCGTCGCGCACCCGCGCCAGTGTCGCCAGCAGCCCCGCGGCGCGCTCGTACGGTGCGGCAAGCGCGGCGACCTGTGCATCGCGCCGCGCGATGACTGCCGCCGCATCGGCGGCGCGCGTCGCGGCATGCACCCGCGGCTGCAACTGCCGCAGCCGCGTCTCCACGCCTATGCGCGCGGCGTCCGCGCGCCACCGCATCCAGGTGGCCGCGCCCGTCCACAGTGCGGCGCCGAGCACGCCGAGCAGGATCGCCGCCCCGCACTGCACAGCCCGGCGACGCCGCAACGCGTGCGCCCGCCGCTCGCGGTACGGCAGCAGGTTGAAGCCGCCGAGTGCCGCCTGGTCGGCCATCATTCCCACACCCCGCGCAACGCCAGCCCGAATGCAACGGCGAATGCCGGGCCGCCCGGCATGCCGCCGGGCGCGCATGGCTGCCCGTCCCAGCCCGTGCAGTCGAACGGCACCACCGCCGAGCCAAGCACGTCGCCAATCTCCGCGACGGACGTATCGAAGCACGCGATGCTTCGCTCGTCCCCGGCGACGAACACACGGCGCACGGCGCCGAGCGCGCACCGGCGCAGCGCATCGGGAAGCGCCTCCGGAGGGAGGCCGGACAGCGTGAGCACCGGAACCGCCAGCGGCCCTTCGATTCGCCAGCCTCGCACCTCCGAGTCGCGGAACCAGAGCGCGGCGTACGAACCCTGCGCGTCGAGTTCGAACTGAGCGGCATAGCGCAACGCGCGCAGCATCGCGGCCGACTCGCCGTCGACCGCGGTCAGGTCGATACCGGCCTGGGCGGCCACGTCGATCCGCCGCTCCAGCAGCGCCAGCGGGGCCACGGCCACCGCGATTTCACCGGATCGCGCGCCGCCGTGCTGCCGCCAGTCGAACGCGAAACTGTCCGGCGCCAGCCCCGAGATGCGCTCGGCCGCCTGCCGCGCGGCGTCCGGGATGTCGTGACGCCCGGCTAGGTCGAGCGTCGCGGTACGTATCTCGTCATCGCGCAACGCCATCACGCCGCGCGTGTCGCACCGCACGTCGGCCGCCGACAGCCGCGCGACGGCTGCCGCCAGCGCCCGCGCGACCGCGGCCCAGCGCGCGTCTTCCGGCCCGCCGCACAATCCGACAGGCTCCCGCTCGAGCCCCTCGACCCGCACGTCCGCGCCCCGGCCGCGCCGGCTCAGCACGACCACCCTCAGCTCGTCCGCGCCGATGTCGATCCCCGTCGACCGGTGCTTGCCCTGCGCCAACCGCGCTACCCATCGTCCCGCCATCCCAGCCTCCCGAAATCGTCGCGGCCCACGCCACGTTGCCGAGACCTGATTCTGCAAAGCGGCTTGCAGGGCCGACAGTCGGCCAAACGGCCAGCAGCGGCCGGCGGCGGCCGTGCGCGGGTCATACTGGCGGCCCGACGACCCGCGGCTTGCCGGCGGGCGCCCCCCGCGCCAGGACCGGTGTTACCGGGCAGCTATAATCGCGGGACTGTTTTCCGGTGTGCCTATGCAATCCACGACTCCTACGTCCCCGCCTCCCGCCCCGGAGCCGAAGAAGAAGCGGCCCTGGTGGCAAAAAGTCCTGCTCGGCTTCGCCGCGATGTGCGTGGCCGCCGTCGTGGCCGGCGGCCTCGTGCTCGGCTATGCCCTCGTCATCGCCTGGCCCAACATGCCGTCGCTCGACGCGCTGACGGACTATCGCCCGAAGGTGCCGCTGCGCATCTATACGTCCGATCACGTGCTGATCGGCGAATTCGGCGAGGAGCGCCGCGACGTCGTGCATTTCAAGGACGTGCCCGACTCGCTGAAGAAGGCGATCCTCGCGATCGAGGACGCGCGCTTCTACGATCACGGCGGCGTCGACCTCACCGGCATCATCCGCGCCGGCTTCGTCGCGCTGACGAACGGCCACGCGTCGCAGGGCGCGAGCACGATCACGATGCAGGTCGCCCGCAACTTCTTCCTGTCGAGCGAGAAGACCTACACGCGCAAGATCTACGAGATGCTGCTCGCGTACCGGATCGAGCGCGCGCTGACGAAGGATCAGATTCTCGAGGTCTACATGAATCAGATCTATCTCGGCCAGCGCGCGTACGGCTTCGCGAGCGCCGCGCGGGTCTATTTCGGCAAGGACCTGAAGGACATCAGCCTCGCGGAAGCCGCGATGCTGGCGGGGCTGCCGAAGGCGCCGTCCGCGTACAACCCGGTCGTCAATCCGAAACGCGCGAAGGTGCGCCAGGAATACATCCTGCAGCGGATGCTCGAGCTGAACTTCATCACGCGCGAGCAGTACGACGAAGCCGTCGCGCAACCGCTCGTCGTCAAGGGCCCGGGACGCGATTTCAGCGTGCACGCCGAGTACGTCGCGGAAATGGTCAGACAGATGATGTACGCGCAGTACCGCGAGGAAACCTACACACGCGGCTTCAACGTCGTCACGACGATCGATTCCGCGGACCAGCAGGTCGCGTACACCGCGCTGCGCAAGGGCATCATGGATTACGAGCGCCGCCACGGCTATCGCGGGCCGGAAGGCTTCATCGAGCTGCCCGCCGGTGCCGACGACCGCGAACAGGCGATCGACGACGCGCTGCTCGAACATCCCGACAACGGCGAGCTGATTGCCGCGGTCGTCACGGCCGCGAGCCCGCGCCAGATCACGGTGGCATTCATCGACGGCAGCACGGCGACGGTCGAGGGCGACAACCTGCGCTTCGCGTCGGGCGCGCTGTCGGCCAACGCGCAGCCGAACCGCCGCATCCGCCCCGGCGCGATAGTGCGCGTCGTGAAGAACGACACCGGCAAGTGGTCGATCACGCAATTGCCGCAGGTCGAAGGCGCGTTCCTGTCAATCGTCCCGCAGGACGGCGCGATCCGCTCGCTCGTCGGCGGCTTCGACTACAACAAGAACAAGTTCAACCACGTCACGCAGGCGTGGCGGCAACCGGGTTCGTCGTTCAAGCCGTTCATCTACTCGGCGTCCCTCGACAAGGGCCTCGGGCCGGCCACCGTGATCAACGACGGCCCGCTGTATTTCAGTGCCGCGGAAACGGGCGGCCAGCCGTGGGAGCCGAAGAACTACGGCGGCGGCTTCGAAGGCCCGATGTCGATGCGCACCGCGCTGCAGCGCTCGCGCAACCTCGTGTCGATCCGGATCCTGAACCACATCGGCACGAAGTACGCGCAGCAGTACATCACGCGCTTCGGCTTCGACGCCGAGCGCCATCCGGCCTACCTGCCGATGGCACTCGGCGCCGGCCAGGTCACGCCGCTGCAGATGGCCGGCGCGTACTCGGTGTTCGCGAACGGCGGCTACCGCGTCAATCCTTACCTGATCGCCGAAGTCACCGATCCGAACGGCGCGATCGTCGCCCGCGCGCAACCGCTCGTCGCCGAGCAGAACGCGCCGCGCGCGATCGACGCGCGCAACGCGTACGTGATGAACAGCCTGCTGCAGAGCGTCGCGCAGCGCGGCACGGGCGCACGGACCAACATCCTGAAGCGCACCGACCTCGCGGGCAAGACCGGCACGACGAACGATTCGCACGACGCGTGGTTCGCCGGCTACCAGCACACGCTCGCCGCGATCGCGTGGATCGGCTACGACAACCCGCGCAGCCTCGGCGATCGCGAAACGGGCGGCGGCCTGTCGCTGCCGGTCTGGATCGACTACATGGGCGCGGCGCTGAAGGGCGTGCCCGAGTTCAAGCCGACGATGCCCGACGGTGTCGAATCGCTCGGCAGCGAGCTGTACTTCACCGAATTCACGCCGGGTCACGGCTTCGTGTCGACGGTCGGCGTACCGCAGGCACCGGCCGCGCAGGGCGTCGACGAAGCGGTCCCGCACGTCGACGAACAGGAAAAGCAGGACATCATGAACCTGTTCCGCGGCCACTGACACACGGCCCGGACATGAAAAAAGCGCCCCGCGGGGCGCTTTTTCTTTGGCGGCAACGCTCGGGCTCCGGCGCCCCGGCACGTCACAGGCTGAACGTGATCGGCAAGCCGGCCTGCTGGGTCGCGTATTCGGAGAGCGCCGAGAAGAACTCGGTGCCCGTGCGCGTATCGCGCCATTGACCGTCGACGAAACGGTAGTGGAATCCGCCCGCCTTCGCGGCGATCCACACTTCCTTCATCGGCGGCTGCAGGTTGACGATGATCTTCGAGCCGTTCTCGAACGTCAGCGTCAGGACGCTGCCGTTACGCTCCAGATCGATGTCGTGGTCGCCGTCGTTCGCGGCGTCGACAGTACGCTCGACGGCCATCAGCACGGCCTCGGCACGGGTCAGGTATTCGGTATCGGACATGCTAAACTCTATCGGTTCAATTGTTCAGGGACGATCATGCGAGTCGTTTTCCGGATGAGCGCGATTGTAGCGGCTTTGGCGATTCTTGCCGGCTGCGGTCAAAGCGGCGCGCTCTATCTGCCCACCGTGCCTCCGATGCCCAAGCCGCTCCAGCAGCAGGATACGCCGCCGTCGGACGTGAAACCGACCGATGAAAACGCGTCGTCCGACGACACACCCGACACGTCGGGCTCGCCGCTCACGCTGTCGCCCGAGCTGTCGAGCGGCGCATCGACCATGCCCGCGCCGGCATCGAGCCCGGCCGCCGCGAAGTAACGACGCGAGGCCGCACGCGCGGCCGGCGAAACGAGGCGATGACTTCCAGTCATCGCCTTTTGTTTTTCCAGGCCGCGCCGTCACGCACGCACGCGCCGCCATCCCCATGCGATCAGCCGCCAGCCGAGCAGCACGGCGACGATGGCCGCATAGAGCTTCGGCTGCGCGAGATTGTGCTTGCCGGCCCGCATCCACCAGAAGTGCAGCACGCCGAACAGCGCGATCGCGTAGATCGTGCGATGCAGCGTCGCCCAGTGGCGGCCGAGCCGGCGCACCATCGCGCGCGTCGATGTCGCGGCGAGCGGGATCAGCAGCACGAACGCGGCAAAGCCGACCGTGATGAACGGACGCTTGCCGACGTCCTTCAGGATCGCGACGACGTCGAACCACTTGTCGAACCACAGGTAGGTCGTGAAGTGCAGCGTCGCGTAGAAGAACGCGAACAGCCCGATCATCCGGCGAAAACGCAGCAGCGCGGCGAACCCCGTCATGCGCCGCAGCGGCGTGACGGCGAGCGTGATGCACAACAAGACGAGCGTCCAGAGGCCCGTCGAACGCGTGATGAATTCGATCGGATTCGCGCCGAGCCGGTCGGTCAGCCCGAACAGCACGAGACGCGCGAGCGGATAGAGGCCGGCCGCGAACACCAGCACCTTGGCCGGCACGAGCCAGCGCGGCGCGGCGGGTCGGACCGCACCGTTTCGCGCCGCGCGCGCGGCCGGCCCGGCGCCCGCGGCACGCGCGGGCGTGAGCGTCGGAGGAGGCATGTCGTTTCTCACGGTCGCGTTCAGAAGTTCTTCTTCAGGTCCATGCCCTGATACATCGACGCGACGAGATCGCCGTAGCCGTTGAACATCAGCGTCTTGCGCTTCGGCGTGAAGAAGCCGTCCTCGCCGATGCGCCGCTCGGTCGCCTGGCTCCAGCGCGGATGATCGACGTTCGGATTCACGTTCGAATAAAAGCCGTACTCGTTCGACGCGTAGGTGTTCCAGCTCGTCTTCGGCTGCTTGTCGACGAAGCGGATCTTCACGAGCGACTTCGCGCTCTTGAAGCCGTACTTCCAAGGCACGACGATCCGCACCGGCGCGCCGTTCTGGTTCGGCAGCACCTGCCCGTAGACGCCCATCGTCAGCAGCGTCAGCGGGTTCATCGCCTCGTCCATCCGCAGCC
This sequence comes from Burkholderia sp. YHN3-13, assembly GCF_055810675.1. Classification (NCBI taxonomy): domain Bacteria; kingdom Pseudomonadati; phylum Pseudomonadota; class Betaproteobacteria; order Burkholderiales; family Burkholderiaceae; genus Burkholderia; species Burkholderia sp. YHN3-13. Next base: position 163,845 of record NZ_JBVVNQ010000013.1, read on the forward strand.
CTTCCGAATACGGCCAGTCGAGGACGGGCGTCGACAGACCGGGCATCTGCGACGGATCGGCCAGCGTGATGAACTGCACGTATTTCGCGTTGCCGGTCGGCTGCACGCGCTTGATCAGCTCGGACAGCGGCACACCGATCCACGGAATCACCATCGACCATCCCTCGACGCAGCGCAGCCGGTACACGCGCTCCTCGAGCGGCGCGAGCTTCATCAGTTCGTCGAGATCGAACACCTTCGGGTGCAGCACCTCGCCCTCGACGCTCACACGCCACGGGCGCGGCCGCAACGTGCCGGCGTTCTGCGCCGGGTCGCTCTTGTCGGTGCCGAACTCGTAGAAGTTGTTGTAGGACGTGATGTCCTTGAACGGCGTCACCTTGTCGGCGGCGACGAACTTCGGATTCGTTTTTGCCGCGAGCTTCGTCGCCCGCGCGTCGGGCGACGCATACGCGGCGAATGCCGCGCCGCTGCCGCCGAGCAGCCCGCCCGCCGCCGCGAGGCCGGCCGCCTGCAATACGCGCCGCCGGTTCTCGAATACCGCGCGCGGCGTGACCTCGCTGGACGAAATATCACCGCCGGTCAGTACGTTCCGCAAAGGGCGTTTGATCCACATCGTGCTGTTCCTCCTGCATGCGCGGCGCGCATGCTTCATGAGCGTTCGACCCGGCCCGTCGTGCGCCGTTCGACGCCCGGTTCGCCCGCCCGTTACAAAACAAAACCGCCGGGCACGCAGTGCACCGGCGGTTCGATAGTCGGACGAGCGGCGGAAATCTTACAACTTGCCGTAGCTGTGCAGCCCCGACAGGAACATGTTGACGCCGAGGAACGCAAACGTCGTGACCAGCAGGCCGGTGAGCGCCCACCATGCAGCGACCGCGCCGCGCAGGCCCTTCATCAGCCGCATGTGCAGCCACGCCGCGTAGTTCAGCCATACGATCAGCGCCCAGGTTTCCTTCGGGTCCCAGCTCCAGTAGCCGCCCCATGCCTCGGCTGCCCACAGCGCACCGAGGATCGTCGCGATCGTGAAGAACGCGAAACCGACCGCGATCGACTTGTACATCACGTCGTCGAGCACTTCGAGCGTCGGCAGGCGATCGGCGAGCACGCCGCGCTCCTTCATCAGGTACGCGACCGACACCATCGCCGACAGCGCGAAGCTGCCGTAGCCGATGAAGTTCGCCGGCACGTGGATCTTCATCCACCAGCTCTGCAGCGCCGGCACGAGCGGCTGGATCTGCTGCGCATCGCGCGCGACCGAGTACCACATCAGGAAGCCGACCGCCGCGCTGATCACCAGCAGCACGAACGCGCCGAGCGAACGCGTGCCGTAGTGGCCTTCGTAATACAGGTACAGCAATGCGGTAATCAGGCTGAACAGCACGAACACTTCATAGAGGTTCGAAACCGGGATGTGGCCGACGTCCGAGCCGATCAGGTAGGACTCGTACCAGCGCACCATCAGCCCCGTGAAGCCCATCAGCACGGCGACCCACGTGAGCTTCTGGCCGATCGCGGCACCCGTTTCCGAGCGCGCGAGCAGGCCGATCCAGTAGAAGATCGTCGCGAGCACGAACAGCGCGCTCATCCACAGGATCGCCGACTGGCTCGACAGGAAGTACTTGAGGAAGAACGCCGAATCGGCGCGCGCGAGATCGCCCTGGTAGATCTGGATCGACAGCAGCGACAGCACGGCGATCGACGCCATCATCAGCCGCGCGGGCTTCCAGCGCCAGCCGAGCGCGACGAGCGCCGGCACGGTGCCGATCATCACCGCCTTGTCGTAGTAATCCATGTGCGCGTTGTAGTGCACGAGCGCATAGCCCGCGCCCGCCACGAGCGCCAGAGCGAACAGCCAGTCGAACAGCGACAGGCGCGCGAGGAAAGGACGGTCGTCGAACAGCGGCGACGAAACCGGCGCCTGGGCCGACGCCGCACGGGAAGAGGAAACTTGCGTGAGATCCATGATGTTACCGGGTGGAATTCTCGGAATCGGAACCGCCGCCGGCAGGCGGGCGGGCCGTCGATGCCGCACCGGCGGGCGCGGCGTCGCGAGGTGCGGCGCGCAAGGCGACGCCGGCCGCGTCGCGCGTCTGCACGAATTCTTTCTCGAAATCGAAGGTCTTGCGGGCCGTGGACATCGCCATCACCACATCGACGCCCGAACCGGCGTCCTTCAGCCAGAACCAGAGGCGCCGCTCGCGCACGTAGAACATCGAGAAGATGCCGGCGACCAGCAGCAGGCTGCCAAGATACACCAGATTCTTGCCGGGTGCGCGCGTCAACTGAAATACCGAAGCTTGCACCTGCTTGAATGAGTCAAGCTGCAAATAGACCGGCGATCCATACAAAAAGCTGTCGGATAGCGCATTGATCGCGTTCTGCACGAAGCGGATCGTCTCGGTGCCCTGCTGGGCGGCGGGCTCGCCGGCACGCTCGCGCGCGATCTGCCAGACCTCCCACATCGAGCCTTCGAGCATCCGCAGCAGCAGGCTCGCCGCCTTCTCCTGCTCGGCCTTCGGCACCGAGCGGTCGATGAACGTCGCCACCGCCTGGAAGCCGCCGACCGGCTGGCCGTCGGCACCGCGGCCGACGCTGTCGTCGCTTGCAGCAAAAAGGGTCAGCACCTTCGATGCGCTGTCCTGCAGGCGGCCGCGCAGCGATGCGTCGGTGCCCGGCAGCGAACGCTGCGCGAAGCGCGCGGCGGCCTCGGCGCGCACGGCCGGATCCTCCAGCGCGGCGCGCAGGCGCATCCATTCGCCGATCGAATCCTGGCTGTCGGCCGGGATCCGCATGTAGCGGAACGGATCGTTCGGGCTCGCGCGCACGCCGGCGAGGAACACGCGCTCGCCGTTCATGTCGACGGGCAGCATGTAGTTGTTGAATTCGCGCGCCTGGCCGTCCTTGCCGCGGATCTTGTACTGCACCGACGGGCCGATGTTGTGGAGCTGCGTCGGCTTCGACGTCTTCGCGCCCGAGCCGAGCCGCTCGTCGAACACTTCCTTCAGCGAGCTCGTCGTCGCGACGCCGCGCACGTCCGGCTTGCCGTTCGCGTCGGCCATGTTCTCGACGTTGATCGCGCGGAAATCGGAGAACTCGATCGTGTCGCCGTCGGCGCCGGGCACCTGCAGCGGCGCCGAACTGCCGATCGTGCCCTTCACGGGGAGGGTCGTCGCGCTGCCGCCCGTCATCGGGTAGGCCGTCATCTGCATCTGCGAGCCGCCGTCCTGGAAGCTCGACTGGTAGATCGACACGCCCTTGTACGTGAACGGCTTGTTGACCTCGACGCGCGCCGGGATCTTCTGGCCGGTCTCGCGATCGATCACGACGATGTCGCTCGCGAACAGCTTCGGCATGCCCGTCGTGTAGTAGTCGACGATGAACTTGTTCAGCTGGATCGAGAACGGCAGATCCTGGATCAGCGAGCCGCTCGGCTGGTTCAGGATCGCGGTCGACACGAACTGGCCCTCGGGTACCCACGCGTAGCCGCGGAACGTCGGGTTCGACGCGGACAGCCGATGGTCGGGCGAGATCTCGCTGATCGTCGCGCTCGTGTTGACCGGGCTCTTGCCGAACATCCACATCTGGAATTTGATCGGCAGGTTGCTGTCGAGCAGGCCGCCGATACAGATCACGACGATCGCGAGGTGGGCGGAGATGTAGCCCCACTTGGTCATCGCGCCGCGCTTCGCGGAGATCAGCGTCGCGCCGTCGTTTTCACGCACGACGTGCTTGTAGCCGGCCTTGGTGACAAACGTGGCGAGCGTCGCCGCGACGCTCGCGCGCGTGCCGGAAGCCGAGTACTCGGCCTTGTGGTGGAACGCGCGCAGGCTGCCTTCGCGGACCTTGTCCTTCCAGCTCTTCGCATCGGCGAGCATCTTCGGCGCGTTGCGGATCACGCACAGCGAGATCGACACGACGAGGAAGATCAGGATCAGCATGAACCACCACGCGCTGTACACGTTGTACAGGCCGAGCGAGCGGAAGATGTCCGCCCAGAACGGCCCGAACTGGTTCACGTAGTTCGGATACGGATCATCCTGGGTCAGGACCGTCCCGATGATGCTCGCGATCGACAGCACCACCAGCAGCGCGATCGCGAAGCGCATCGAGCTCAGCAACTCGACCGCGCGCCTCGACGCACCCTGACCCGACTTCGACTGCAACCCCGACGTGGTAACGCTCATTCAAACTCCAACTGACAACAAAAAAGGGCAAGGCGGCCGCACTGGCGCGGCGCCCCACCCTTTTCTTGTTCTGGCTCCGGCCGCCCTGCGGGCGACCGGTCATTCGGTTCGCGACCGGCCGGTCAACGCAGGCCCGCGATGTAATCCGCGACGGCCTTGATCTCGTTGTCCGACAGGCGCGTGGCGATCTGATGCATCGCCTCGTTGTTGTTGCGCGCGCCGGCACCCTGCTGGAACGCGGTCAACTGCGCGACCGTGTAATCGGCCCACTGCCCCGACAGACGCGGATACTGGACCGGCATCCCCTGCCCCGTCGGCCCGTGACAGCTCGCGCAGGCAGGGACGCCCTTCTCCGCGATGCCGCCGCGATAGATCTTCTGGCCGACCGGCACGGTCGCCGCGTCGCGTGCGGTACCGAGCTTCGTCGTCTGCGACCCGTAGTACGCGGCGACGTTGCGCATGTCGTCCGCGCTCAACGCGCTCGCGAATCCGACCATCACCGCGTTGTTGCGCGCCGGCCCCTTCGCGCCCGGCTGCGTCTTGAAGTCGTTCAGCTGCTTGACCAGATATTCGGGATGCTGGCCGGCCAGCTTCGGGAAACTGGCCGACGCGCTATTGCCGTCGGCGCCGTGACACGACGCGCAGACCTGCCCGGCAATCGCCTTGCCGCGGTCGAGATCCGGCTTTGCCGCATCCGCCGCGTTTGCCTCCGCTACGAAACCTACGAACCCTGCTGCAACCTGAAGCACCATCAGAGACTTGCACAGTCGATTCATTCGCACACCCTGTTTCGTCTTGTGGGAATTTGAGGTTCTGCAAAAAACGACGGCGACCAGTCTACCGCAGAAGCCACATAAAAGCGCGAGGCAGGCGCCGGGTGGCCTTCGGTAAAACCGCCGTATTGTACAATATCGCGTTGAAAGCTCCCGCGCCTATCGGGGCTACCCCGCCTCCACCAAGCGGCTCGCGCCGCCCGTCCTTCCGGTTCCCATGGCCTTTCTGCTCCATCAAGCCCGCTTCTACACGACCGTCAACCATCTGCGCGACCTGCCGCCGACGGTCCAGCCGGAAATCGCGTTCGCGGGCCGCTCGAATGCCGGCAAGTCGACGGCGATCAACGTGCTGTGCAACCAGAAGCGGCTGGCCTTCGCGTCGAAGACGCCCGGCCGCACGCAGCATATCAACTACTTCTCCGTCGGCCCGGCCGCCGAGCCCGTCGCGAACCTCGTCGACCTGCCCGGCTACGGCTATGCGGAAGTGCCCGGCGCCGCCAAGGCGCACTGGGAGATGCTGCTGTCGTCCTACCTCGCGACGCGTTCGCAGCTCTGCGGCCTGATCCTGATGATGGATTCGCGCCGTCCGCTGACCGACCTCGATCGCCGCATGATCGAGTGGTTCACGCCGACCGGCAAGCCGATCCACACGCTGCTGACCAAGTGCGACAAATTGACGCGCCAGGAAAGCATCAACGCGCTGCGGACCACGCAAAAGGGGCTCGATGCATATCGCGACCAGGGCGTCCAGGGCAAGCTGACGGTCCAGCTGTTCTCCGCGCTGAAGCGCACGGGGCTCGACGAGGCACATGAGCTGATCGAGAGCTGGGTGCGGCCGTCCGTCGCCGACGAAAAAGGCGAGCCTGTAGCACAATGATCGGGCAACGCGCGGCCGGGATCGGCGGCGCGCACCTGATGGCGCCTGCGGATTCGGCCGGCTCATAAAAAAACCCGCCGTTGGACGGCGGGTCAAACAGCCTAATCGAAAAACGACAGGCACCCGCTCAGGGAGGAGAAGCGGGGAGCTGCACGCGACGCGTGCCGCTCGATCGCTATCATATACCAACGCTCTCAAAAATCACCTAAGGGTTCCGTAAGGTCCTTACCGCCCTGATTTCTGCCAAATCGCCATGAGCTTCCATCCGCTTCATCGTCCGCGCCGGATGCGCCGCGACGACTTCTCCCGCCGCCTGATGCGCGAAAACCGCCTGACCACCGACGACCTGATCTACCCGGTGTTCGTCGTCGAAGGCACCAACGAACGGCAGCCGGTGCCGTCGATGCCCGGCGTCGAGCGCGTGTCGGTCGATCTGCTGATGCACGTCGCCGAGCAATGCGTCGAACTCGGCGTGCCCGTGCTGTCGCTGTTCCCGGCCATCGAGCCGTCGGTGAAGACGCCCGACGGCCGCGAGGCAGCCAATCCGGAAGGCCTGATTCCGCGCGCGGTGCGCGAGCTGAAGAAACGCTTCCCCGAGCTCGGCGTGCTGACCGACGTCGCGCTCGACCCGTACACCAGCCACGGCCAGGACGGCGTGCTCGACGAGAACGGCTACGTGATCAACGACGACACGATCGAGATCCTGATCGATCAGGCGCGCGCGCAGGCTGAAGCCGGCGTCGACATCGTCGCGCCGTCGGACATGATGGACGGCCGCATCGGCGCGATCCGCGAAATGCTGGAAAGCGACGGCCACATCCACACGCGGATCATGGCCTATTCGGCCAAGTTCGCGTCGGCGTTCTACGGTCCGTTCCGCGATGCGGTCGGCTCGGCATCCAACCTGGGCAAGGGCAACAAGATGACCTACCAGATGGATCCGGCGAACAGCGACGAAGCGCTGCGCGAAGTGCGCCTCGACATCGACGAAGGCGCCGACATGGTGATGGTCAAGCCCGGCATGCCGTATCTCGACATCGTGCGCCGCGTGAAGGACGAGTTCCGCTTCCCGACCTACGTGTACCAGGTGAGCGGCGAATACGCGATGCTGAAGGCGGCCGCGATGAACGGCTGGCTCGACCACGACAAGGTCGTGCTCGAATCGCTGCTCGCGTTCAAGCGCGCCGGCGCCGACGGCGTGCTCACGTACTTCGCGCTCGACGCCGCGCGCCTGCTGAAAGCGCAGCACTGATCGCGCGCCGGCAGGCCCAACGAAAAACGGCGGGACACTTCGGTGTTCCGCCGTTTTTTGTTTACCGACGATCGAGGCCGATGCCGCGTCGAACGCCCTCGTTCGCTACACCGTCGGGACGGCGGCGCGGTCGAGGCTGCGCAGGAACGTCTCGGCCGCCTGATAACCGACCACGCGCCCGATCTCGTTGCCGCCGCGATCGAAGAAGATGATGCCCGGCGGCCCGAACAGGTTGAAGCGCTTGAGCAGCGCCTGGTCGTCCGGATTGTTCGCGGTGACGTCCGCGCGCACGAGATGGAGCTGTGCGAGACGCGCCTGCACGCGAGCGTCGGTAAACGTCAGATGCTCCATCTCCTTGCAGCTCACGCACCAGTCCGCGTAGAAGTCGAGCATCACGGGCTTGCCAGACGTCTTCAGCAGCGCGTCGAGTTCGCCACTGGAGCGCACCGACGCAAACGCGGGGCCGTCCTGCGCGGCGGCCGCGCCGGCAGCCGCAGCGCCGCCGGACGCCGCCGTGCGTGCCGCCAGCACGGCCAGCGGCTTCACGGGATCCGTCGAGCCGGCCGCCAGGCCGACGAGCAGCGTCGCGGCCCAGATCGCGAGCGCGGCGCCAAGGCCCCTGCCGAGGCGGCGCCAGATCGACGCGGCGCCGGCATTCGGCGTGAACAGGCCGAGCGCCGCGGCCGCGACCAGCAGCCACAACGCGGCGAGCACCATCTTCAGGCCGCCTGCCAGCACCGGCCACACGATCCACAGCGCGGCCGCGAGCAGCACGATGCCGAAGAACACCTTCACGCCGTCCATCCACGCGCCTGCGCGCGGCAGCACCGTCCCGGCACCGACGCCGACGACCAGCAGCGGCACGCCGAGCCCCAGCCCCATCGCGAACAGCGCCGCCCCGCCGAGCAGTGCATTGCCGGTGTGCGCAATGAAGGCGAGCACGGCGAACAGCGGCGCCGTCATGCAGGCGCCGACGACCAGCGCCGACAACGCGCCCATCGCCGCGACCGCGACGAAGTGGCCGCCCTGTCGCGCGCTCGAGGCTTCGGCCGCGCCGTTCTGCCAGCGTGCGGGCAACGCAATGTCCTTGCCCGAGATCAGCGATACCGCGAACGCGGTCAGCAGCACGCCGAACGCGCCGAGCACCCACGGGTTCTGCAGCCACGCGCCGAGGCTCTGGCCGACCAGTGCCGCGGCAATGCCGAGCACCGTGTAGACGAGCGCCATGCCGACCACATAGGTCAGCGACAGCGCGAGGCCGCGTGCATGTGTCGCCCGCGTGCCCTGGCCGATGATGATCGCGGACACGATCGGGATCATCGGGTACGAGCAGGGCAGGAGGCTCAGCACGACACCCGCGACGAAATACAGGGCGACGATCGTGAAGAAGCCGTGGCCTTCGAGCAGCGACTGCGCGAAATCGGCGCTCGTGACCTTGTCGAACCAGCTGCCCGCGGCCGCAGCGTCTCCACTGGACGACGACGCGGCGCCGAGCGCCGCACCGCCGACCTTCACGACGTGCTCGGCCGGCGGATAGCAGATCCCTTCGTCCGCACAGCCCTGCGACGTCACCGCGAGGTCGAACGGCCCGGCCGCCTGCTTCACCGGCACGTGGATGACGACTTCGTCGCGATAGGTCTCGACGTTCTTCTGGAACGTCTGGTCGAACTTCACGTGGCCGGCCGGGAATTGCGGCTCGCCAAGCGTCGCCTGTCCGCTCTTCACCGCGAACGCGAACCGCTCGCGGTACAGGTAATAGCCGTTGGCGACCTTGAAGCGGACGTCCACCTGCCCCGGCGACTCGCTCGCGCTGAACTTGAACGCGACCGACGGATCGAGGAAATCGTCGGCCGCGCGCGCGACCGACAGGCCGCCCAGCATGACCGCGAACGACAACAGGACTGCCAGGAACCGCAGCGCGCGCACGCGCACGGAAAGCGCCATACCGTTAAACATGAAATAGACGTTGAGTTTCGCTGGTCACCCACTGGCCATACGCGGCCGACGCCGTCGTTTGCCACGAGACGATTTCGGGCGTCTCGTACGGATGATGCGCGAGAATAAATCGCTCCAGTTCGAGCGCCCGCACGGGGCTCGTCTTGAACAGCAACTGGATCTCGTCGGCCGTTTCGACCTTGCCCTGCCAGTGATAGCGCGACTTGATCGCGCCGAGCTCCGACACGCATGCGGCCAGCCGCGCGTCGAGCGCGCCATCGGACAGCGCTGCAGCCGTCGCCGCATCGGGCACCGTCGTCAGCATCAGCACCACTATCATCCGCGCCCTCCTGGCTGGTCTACCGGCTCCGGCCGGCGCGGATTGCCTGTCCTCGGATCGCGTCGGTTGCCCGTATCGTAGCGCAGCCCGCGCAATGCTGCCGGGGCCGGCCTGCGACAATCGATCGCAGCCGGCAGCTCGAAAACAAAAAGGGCCAAGCAATTGCTCGGCCCTTTTCAGATACTGCGGCGTACCGGAAGCTTACTCGGCTTCTTGCACGTTTTCCGTTTCGTCGACTTCCGGACGGTCGAGCAGTTCGACCAGTGCCATCGGTGCGTTGTCGCCCACGCGGAAGCCGAACTTCAGCACGCGCAGGTAGCCGCCCGGACGGTTCGCGAAACGCGGACCGAGCACGTCGAACAGCTTCGCCACCGAGTCACGATCGCGCAGGCGGTTGAACGCCAAGCGACGGTTTGCCAGCGACGGCTTCTTGCCGAGCGTGATCAGCGGCTCGACGACTTTACGGAGTTCCTTCGCCTTCGGCAGCGTCGTCTTGATGACTTCGTGCTCGATCAGCGAGTTGGACATGTTACGGAGCATAGCCAGACGGTGGCTGCTCGTGCGGTTCAGTTTCCGCAGACCATGACGATGGCGCATTTCAGTTTCCTTGATTCAAAGTTTTGATCCAGCTCTTCTATCGCACCCCGAGGGTGCACGGGCCGGTAGCGAAAAAAAGCAAGATGCGGATTTTAAAGGAAAATCCGCATCTTTGCCAACTACAGCAACAACCGGGCTTACTTGTCGAGACCAGCCGGCGGCCAGTTCTCGAGCTTCATGCCCAGCGTGAGACCGCGCGAAGCGAGCACTTCCTTGATCTCGTTGAGCGACTTGCGACCGAGGTTCGGCGTCTTCAGCAGCTCGTTTTCCGTGCGCTGGATCAGGTCGCCGATGTAGTAGATGTTCTCGGCCTTCAGGCAGTTCGCCGAACGAACCGTCAGCTCGAGATCGTCCACCGGACGCAGCAGGATCGGGTCGATCTGCGGCGCGCGCGACGGTGCTTCGGCTGCCGTTTCCGTGCCTTCCAGCGCCGCGAACACGGACAGCTGGTCGACCAGGATGCGGGCCGATTGACGGATCGCTTCTTCCGGCGTGATCACGCCGCTCGTCTCGATGTTCATCACGAGCTTGTCGAGGTCGGTACGCTGCTCGACACGTGCGCTTTCGACCGCGTAGCTCACGCGGCGAACCGGCGAGAACGATGCGTCGAGGACGATGCGGCCGATAATCTTGGCCGTGTCTTCGCCATAACGACGGACGTTGCCGGGCACATAGCCGCGACCCTTTTCGATCTTGATCTGAACGTCGAGCTTGCCGCCCTTCGACAGGTGCGCAATCACGTGATTCGGGTTGATGACTTCGCAATCGTGGGCCAGTTCGATATCGCCGGCCGTGACAACGCCTTCACCTTCCTTGCGCAGCGTAACCGTCACTTCGTCACGGTTATGCAGCTTGAACACCACGCCCTTCAGGTTCAGCAGCAGGTTGACGACGTCTTCCTGCACACCGTCCAGCGTCGAGTACTCGTGCACCACGCCTGCGATCGTGACTTCGGTCGGCGCGTAGCCAACCATCGACGACAGCAGCACGCGGCGAAGCGCATTGCCCAAGGTATGGCCGTAACCGCGTTCGAACGGTTCCATGACCACCCGCGCGTGGTTCTCGCCCAGCGATTCCACGGCGATGATCTTGGGTTTCAGCAAACTGGTTTGCATGGGTTTTCCTTTTCAATACCCTCGGCTCGTTACACCGATAAGGCTGACCGGTAACAACCAGAAAATAAACAGCCGAGGCCCTTCCTTGCGCAACGCAATCGGGGTACCTCGGCCGTCAATCGGATTAACGCGAATACAATTCGACGATCAGGCTTTCGTTGATGTCGCCTGCGATCTCGGCGCGTTCCGGCATTTGCTTGAACGTGCCTTCGAACTTCTTCGCATCGACTGCAACCCAGCTCGGCATGCCGCCTTGCTCGGCCAGCGACAGCGCTTCGACGATACGCGCTTGCTTCTTCGCCTTTTCGCGGATCGCGACGACGTCACCTGCCTTCACTTGCTGCGACGGGACGTTTGCGACGACGCCGTTCACGGTGATCGACTTGTGGCTCACCAGCTGACGCGCTTCAGCGCGGGTCGAGCCGAAGCCCATGCGATACACGACGTTGTCGAGGCGCGACTCGAGCAGTTGCAGCAGGTTTTCACCCGTGTTGCCCTTGCGGCGGTCGGCTTCAGCGAAGTAGCGGCGGAACTGACGCTCCAGCACGCCGTAGATGCGCTTGACCTTCTGCTTTTCACGCAGCTGCGTACCGTAGTCGGACGTACGTGCGCCCGAGGTACGGCCGTGCTGGCCCGGCTTGCTGTCGAGCTTGCACTTGTCGGCGAGCGAGCGGCGTGCGCTCTTCAGGAACAGGTCGGTGCCTTCACGGCGGGACAGCTTGGCTTTGGGGCCGATATAACGTGCCACTTTGCATTCCTTTATCAATCAGTCACGCGAACCGAAATCCGCGCTAGTCCGCTCCCTTTGGGGCGAACGGTGGGCTTAGTCAATCAAAAAAGCAACGCCCGTCGACGCTGAGCGGCGACAGGCAATGCGCTAGCACGAACGTGCCAGCACATCCTTAGATACGACGACGCTTCGGCGGACGGCAGCCGTTGTGCGGAATCGGGGTGACGTCCGAAATCGCGGTGATCTTGATGCCGAGGCCGTGCAGTGCGCGCACTGCCGACTCGCGACCCGGGCCCGGGCCCTTGATCCGCACTTCCAGATTCTTCACGCCGTATTCCATCGCGACGCGGCCAGCCGACTCGGCTGCGACCTGAGCAGCGAACGGCGTCGATTTGCGCGAGCCCTTGAAGCCCTGACCGCCCGACGTCGCCCATGCCAGAGCGTTGCCTTGGCGATCGGTGATCGTGATGATCGTATTGTTGAACGACGCGTGAACGTGAACCACGCCTTCAGCGACGTTCTTCTTAACCTTCTTGCGAACGCGTTGCGCCGCGGTGTTCGAAGCCTTAGCCATTACGTTTTCCTGTAACTGTCAGTTCCGCTTACTTCTTCAGCGCTTGCGCTGCACGACGCGGACCCTTACGGGTACGTGCGTTCGTACGCGTACGCTGACCGCGCATCGGCAGGCCCTTGCGATGACGGACGCCACGGTAGCAACCGAGGTCCATCAGGCGCTTGATGTTCATCGTCACTTCACGGCGCAGATCGCCTTCGACGACAAACTTGCCCACTTCTTCACGCAGCTTTTCCAGGTCTGCGTCGGTCAGATCCTTGACCTTCTTCGAAAAATCGACGCCAGCTGCCACGCAGATGCTGCGCGAACGGGTGCGGCCGACACCAAAGATAGCCGTCAGGCCGATCTCGGTGTGCTGGTGATTCGGGATGTTAACCCCTGCGATACGAGCCATTGTTTTTCCTCAAACAAAAAGCGCAAACAAACGCGCGGTCAGCCTTGGCGCTGCTTGTGGCGCGGATCCGAGCTGCAGATCACGCGAACGACGCCTTTGCGCTTGATGATCTTGCAATTGCGGCAAATGCGCTTAACCGATGCCATCACTTTCATGATAATACCCTTTTTTCAAATCACTTCGCCCGGAACACGATCCGCGCACGAGACAGATCGTAAGGCGTCAACTCAACCGTCACCTTGTCGCCCGGCAGGATACGGATGTAGTGCATCCGCATCTTCCCGGAAATATGTCCCAATACGACATGGCCGTTTTCCAGCTTCACACGGAAGGTCGCATTCGGGAGGTTTTCAATCACCTCTCCCTGCATCTGGATTACATCGTCTTTGGCCATAGTCCTTAACGCATCGGGATGTTGCCGCCCTTGAAGTTCGCCTTCTTGAGCAGAGACTCATACTGTTGCGACATAACGTACGACTGCACCTGCGCCATAAAGTCCATCGTGACGACGACAATGATCAGCAGCGACGTTCCACCAAAATAAAACGGCACGTTCCAGCGCAGCACCAGAAATTCCGGCAGCAGACACACGAAGACGATGTAGATCGCACCGGCCAGCGTCAGACGCGTGAGGATGCGGTCGATATATCGTGCGGTCTGATCGCCCGGACGGATGCCCGGAACAAACGCGCCGCTCTTCTTCAGGTTGTCCGCGGTTTCCCTGCTGTTGAACACCAGTGCGGTGTAGAAGAAGCAGAAAAACACGATCGCCAGCGTGTACAGCAGCACATAGACCGGCTGGCCCGGCTTCAGCGCTTCCGCTACGTTATGCAACGTATTGGAAATCCAGCTTCCCGTCGGCTGACCGGTACTGAACCAGCCGAGAATCGTCGCCGGGAACAGGATGATCGACGATGCAAAGATCGGCGGAATCACGCCCGACATGTTCAACTTCAGCGGCAGATGCGACGACTGCCCACCGTAGATCTTGTTGCCGACCTGGCGCTTCGCGTAGTTCACGAGGATCTTGCGCTGACCGCGTTCGATGAACACGACCAGGTAAGTCACCGCGGCGATCAGAACGACGATGATGATCGCCGAAATGATGCTCATCGAACCCGTACGCACCAGCTCGAACAACCCACCCACGGCATTCGGGAACCCTGCTGCGATCCCGCCGAAGATGATGATCGAGATACCGTTGCCCAGACCACGCTCGGTAATCTGCTCGCCGAGCCACATCAGGAACATCGTACCGGTAACCAGCGTCACGACCGTCGTCAGACGGAACAGCATGCCGGGGTCGGTGACGAGGCCCGGCTGGTTTTCCAGCGCGGCCGCGATACCGAACGCCTGGAAGGTCGCGAGCACCACGGTGAAATACCGCGTGTACTGCGTGATCTTCCGTTGCCCTGCCTGCCCTTCCTTCTTCAGCGCCTCGAGCTGCGGCGATACGATCGCCAGCAACTGCATGATGATCGACGCCGAAATGTACGGCATGATCCCCAGCGCAAAGATCGTGAAGCGGGAAAGCGCGCCACCCGAGAACATGTTGAACATGCCCAGGATGCCGCCCGCCTGGCTCTGGAACAGCTTAGCCAGTTGATCCGGATCGATGCCCGGCACGGGAATGTGCGCGCCGATGCGATAGACGATCAGCGCCAGGAGCAGGAACATCGCTCGCCGACGCAGATCGCCGAATTTCGCCGTGCTTCGACCGGGTTTTGCAAGACTCGGGCTGTTAGCCAAGTACCTTCTCCGATGAATGCAAGTGACGACGCGCTACGCGTGTCACTCGGCGAACGAACCGCCGGCCGCTTCGATCGCAGCGCGCGCACCCTTGGTGGCACCGAGACCCTTCACGACGATCTTGCGCTTCAGTTCGCCCGTCGCGATGATCTTTGCGCTCTTCGTCAGCTCGCCCACCAGGCCGGCTTGCTTCAGTGCGAGCAGATCGATCTCGTCGACCGGCAGCTTCTCGAGGTCGCCCAGGCGCACTTCACCGACGAATTCCTTCGTCAGCGACGTGAAGCCGCGCTTCGGCAGACGACGTTGCAGCGGCATCTGACCGCCTTCGAAACCGACTTTGTGGAAGCCGCCCGAACGCGATTTCTGACCCTTGTGACCACGGCCAGCCGTCTTGCCGAGGCCCGAACCGATGCCACGACCAACGCGACGCTTGGCGTGCTTGGCGCCAGCGGCCGGCTTCAGGTTATTCAATTCCATATCAACTCCTTGATCCGTAGGGCCGCTTACGCGATGACCTTAACGAGGTACGAGACCTTGTTGATCATGCCGCGGACCGCCGGCGTGTCCTGGAGCTCGCTGACCGAATTGAGTCGGCGCAGGCCCAGACCACGCACGGTCGCGCGGTGCGATTCGCGGGTCCCGATCAGGCTCTTAACGAGCTGAACCTTGACAGTTTTTTCAGACATGGTGACCACCCGGGCTTAGCCCAAAATTTCTTCGACGGACTTGCCGCGCTTCGCCGCGATGTCTGCCGGGGTGGACTGCTTGCGCAGGCCGTCCAGCGTGGCGCGAACGAGGTTGTACGGGTTCGTCGAACCGTGGCTCTTCGCCACGACGTTCTGAACGCCCATCACGTCGAACACTGCGCGCATCGGGCCGCCGGCGATCACGCCCGTACCTGCCTTCGCCGGAGCGAGGAGGACGGCCGATGCGCCGTGCTTGCCGTGCACTTCGTGTTGCAGCGTGCCGTTCTTGAGCGGCACCTTGAACATGTTGCGGCGAGCTTGTTCCATTGCCTTCTGGACAGCGACCGGCACTTCCTTCGCCTTGCCCTTGCCCATACCGATGCGGCCATCACCGTCGCCAACCACGGTCAGTGCGGCGAAGCCGAGAATACGGCCACCCTTCACGACCTTGGTCACGCGATTGACCGAAATCATCTTTTCGCGAAGGCCGTCGTCGCGCTCGTCAGCCTGAACTTTCGCTTGCATCTTTGCCATGACGAATTCCTTCCTTAGAACTTGAGCCCAGCTTCGCGAGCTGCCTCAGCCAGCGCCTTGACGCGGCCGTGGTAGCGGAAGCCCGAGCGGTCGAAGGCGACGGATTCGATGCCGGCAGCCTTTGCCTTCTCGGCAATACGCTTGCCGATCAGCGTCGCGGCATTCACGTTGCCGCCCTTGCCCGACTTGTCGGCCAGTTCGGCGCGCACTTCTGCTTCGAGCGTCGACGCGCTGGCGAGCACCTTGGTGCCGCAGGGCGAGAACACTTGAGCGTAGATGTGCGTGTTCGTGCGATGCACGGCGAGACGCGCGACCTGCAGCTCAGCGATCTTGATACGCGTCTGGCGAGCGCGGCGCAGGCGAGATTGAGTCTTATCCATGATTGCGCACCCTTACTTCTTCTTCGTTTCTTTGAGGATCACAACCTCGTCGGCATAACGCACGCCCTTGCCCTTGTAGGGCTCCGGCGGACGGTAACCGCGGACTTCCGCAGCCACTTGACCGACTTGTTGCTTGTTGATCCCCTTGATCACGATTTCGGTTTGCGTCGGGGTTTCAGCCTTGACGCCTTCCGGCATCTGGTGCACCACCGGGTGCGAGAAACCCAGCGACAGGTTCAGCTTGTCGCCTTGCGCTTGCGCACGGTAACCGACGCCAACCAGCGTCAGCTTGCGCTCGAAACCCTTGGTCACGCCGTGCACGGCATTCGCGATGATCGCGCGCATCGTGCCCGACAGTGCATTTGCTTCGCGGCTTTCGTCGACCGGCGACAGATTCAGCGTGCCGTCGTTGTTCGCCACGTTCACGAGCGGATTGATCGCTTGCGTGATGGTGCCCAGCGGGCCCTTGACGGTGATAGCACCGTCGGCCAGCTTGACTTCCGCGCCTTGCAGCGCGATCGGGCTCTTACCTACTCGAGACATGTTTCTCTCTCCTCGGCTTTAAGCGACGTAGCAGATGACTTCGCCGCCGACGCCGGTAGCGCGCGCCTTGCGGTCGGTCATCACGCCCTTCGGCGTCGACACGATAGCCACGCCGAGGCCGTTCATGACCTGCGGAATGTCGTTACGGCCGCGGTACACGCGCAGACCAGGCTTCGACACGCGCTCGAGGCGTTCGATGACCGGGCGACCTGCGTAGTACTTCAGCGCGATATTCAGTTCGGACTTCGCACCTTCCGCCTTCACGGCGAAATCGTCGATATAACCTTCGTCCTTGAGGACTTGCGCGATTGCAACCTTGACCTTCGACGAGGGCATCGCAACCGATACCTTCTCGACCATCTGCGCGTTGCGGATGCGAGTCAGCATATCGGCGATAGGATCACTCATGCTCATTTACGTTTCTCCTATTACCAGCTCGCCTTGGTCAGGCCAGGAATCTCGCCACGGAATGCGATTTCACGAATCTTGTTACGCGCGAGGCCGAATTTACGGAACGTGCCACGCGGACGGCCCGTGATCGCGCAGCGGTTACGCTGGCGGGTCGGGTTTGCGTTGCGGGGCAGTTGCTGCAGCTCCAGGCGTGCTTCGTAGCGCTCTTCTTCCGACTTGCTTTGGTCTTCGACGATCGCCTTCAGCGCTTCGCGCTTTGCTGCGAACTTCGCGACCAGGCGGGCGCGCTTCTTTTCACGTTCGATCAGTGCCAGTTTAGCCACGGTAACCTCAGTTTCTGAACGGGAACTTGAAGCTGGCGAGCAGAGCCTTTGCTTCGTCGTCGGTCTTCGCAGTCGTCGTGATGCTGATGTTCAGCCCACGCAGTGCGTCGATCTTGTCGTAGTCGATTTCGGGGAAAATGATCTGCTCTTTCACACCGATGTTGTAGTTGCCACGGCCATCGAACGCACGACCCGACACGCCGCGGAAATCTCGCACGCGGGGCAGGGCAACGGTCACGAAACGGTCGAGGAATTCGTACATCGCCTGGCCACGCAGCGTCACCATCGCGCCGATCGGGTAACCCTGGCGGATCTTGAAGCCAGCGATTGCCTTGCGTGCCTTCGTGACGACCGGCTTCTGGCCGGCGATCTTCGTGAGGTCGCCAACGGCGTTCTCGATGATCTTCTTGTCAGCGATCGCTTCGCCAAGACCCATGTTCAGCGTGATCTTGGTGATGCGCGGCACTTCCATGACCGACTTGTAACCGAACTTCTCGATCAGGCCGGGCACAACCTTTTCTTTGTAAAACTCTTGAAAACGAGCCATTTTTTACTCCGCTGCGTCAGGCGCTCAGTACGGCACCGGTCGTCTTCAGGAAGCGAACCTTCTTGCCTTCCTCGACCTTGATGCCAACACGCGACGCCTTGCCATTCGCGTCGACCAGTGCGACGTTCGAAATATGCAGGGGCATCGTCTTCGCTTCCACGCCACCCGTCGTACCCTTCATCGGGTTCGGCTTCACATGCTTCTTGACGAGGTTGATACCCTCAACCGTCACATGCTCAGCACCGACAGCCAGCACGACGCCGCGCTTGCCCTTGTCCTTGCCAGTGACGACGATCACTTCGTCGCCTTTGCGAATCTTGTTCATCGCGACTCCTTACAGCACTTCCGGCGCCAGCGAAACGATCTTCATGAATCGTTCGCTACGCAGCTCACGCGTCACCGGCCCGAAGATACGGGTGCCGATCGGCTCGAGCTTGTTATTCAAAAGCACAGCGGCGTTGCCGTCGAACTTGATCAGCGAGCCGTCTTGACGGCGCACGCCCTTGGCGGTGCGGACCACCACGGCGTTGTAAATTTCGCCTTTCTTCACGCGCCCGCGCGGCGTTGCCTCTTTGACGGTCACCTTGATGATGTCGCCAATGCCGGCATAACGACGCTTCGAGCCGCCGAGCACCTTGATGCACATGACTTCACGCGCACCCGTGTTGTCGGCTACTTCGAGCCGAGATTCGGTCTGGATCATGGTTTGTCTTTCCCAACTTAATCCGGATGCACCACCATGATGCATTCGGTCAGTCTTGGTCCCGTCAGCCAATCGGCTGCTTGGGTTGGAACAGCAGCGACGGCAAACGAAACCCGCCATCGCAATTCGGTGAATCTTTCGGACAGGCAGGCGCCAGTCCGCTTCCCCCACCAACTTCGCCCGCGACGGGGCTCCCATAAAGAGGGAAGACCAGGATTATAACAAATAATCCTGGTCACGCAAGCAAAAACTTTGCGATTTCAAGCACTTCGAGGAGAGGTGCCTGTTACTGCCTACTGCGCTGCCCGCTTAGATGACGCGAGCGGCTTCGACGAGGCGCGACACCGTCCAGGCCTTCGTCTTCGAAACAGGACGAGTTTCCTGGATTTCGACGAGATCGCCTTCGTTGCAGGTGTTCGCTTCATCATGCGCGTGGTACTTCTTCGAGCGCACGACATACTTGCCGTAGATCGGGTGCTTGACGCGGTGCTCGATCAGCACGGTGACGGTCTTGTCCATCTTGTTGCTGACGACCCGACCGACCAGCGTCCGCTTCAGCGAGGTTTTCACGCTATCGTTCATTTCTGGTTCGCCTTCTGAGTCATGACGGTCCGCACACGTGCGATGTCGCGACGAACCTTCTTCAGCTGGCTCGTGTTCGTGAGCTGCTGGGTCGCGAGTTGCATGCGCAGGCCGAATTGCGCCTTCAGCAGGTCCGCCAGCTCCTTGTTGAGCGCGGCCTGGTCTTTCTGGAGAAGTTCGGAAGCCTTCATGTTTTCTCCTTAGGCGCCGAGCTGGCGCACGATGAATGCCGTCTTCAGCGGCAGCTTGGCTGCAGCCAGACGGAACGCTTCGCGTGCCAGTTCTTCGGTTACGCCGTCCATTTCATAGAGCATCTTGCCCGGCTGAATCTCGGCGACGTAGTACTCCGGGTTACCCTTACCGTTACCCATACGCACTTCGGCCGGCTTCTGCGAAATCGGCTTGTCCGGGAAGATCCGGATCCAGATGCGGCCGCCACGCTTGATGTGACGCGTCATTGCACGACGCGCCGCTTCAATCTGGCGTGCGGTCAAACGACCGCGACCGATCGCCTTCAGGCCGAATTCACCGAACGACACTGCGTTGCCGCGCGTCGCCTTGCCGGTGTTACGACCCTTCTGCTCTTTACGATACTTTCTGCGTTTCGGTTGCAGCATCGTTATTCTCCAGTCTTGCCGTCTTCGGGCTTGCCGGCGCCACGGCGCGGTGCGCCACGACGAGCACCCGGAGCGCCGCCTTCGCCGTCACGGCGCGGACGACGGTCGCCCGGACGCGCATTGCGACGCGGACGCTTGTCTTCGGCTACTTCTTCCACCACCGGTGCGTCGTTGCGGCCGAGCGTATCGCCCTTGTAGACCCACACCTTGACGCCGATGATCCCGTAAGTCGTCTTCGCTTCCGAAGTCGCGTAGTCGATATCAGCACGCAGCGTGTGAAGGGGCACGCGACCTTCGCGATACCACTCCGTACGAGCGATTTCGATACCGTTCAGACGGCCCGCGCTCATGATCTTGATGCCTTGGGCACCCAGACGCATCGCGTTCTGCATCGCACGCTTCATCGCGCGACGGAACATGATCCGGCGCTCGAGCTGTTGCGTGATCGAGTCAGCGATCAGCTGAGCATCGGTTTCCGGCTTGCGGATTTCCTCGATGTTGACGTGAACCGGCACGCCCATGCGGCGTTGCAGTTCCGTCTTCAGCTGCTCGATATCCTCGCCCTTCTTGCCGATGACCACGCCCGGACGCGAGCTGTAAATCGTGATGCGCGCGTTCTTCGCCGGACGCTCGATGACGACCCGACCGACCGAAGCGTTCTTCAGCTTCTTCTTCAGGTATTCACGAACACCGATGTCTTCCTGCAGCATCGCCGCGAAATTGTTGTTGTTCGCGTACCAACGCGAAGCCCAATTGCGGCTGACAGCCAGGCGGAAGCCAGTCGGATGAATTTTCTGTCCCATCGTATGGCTCCTTAATTCCCGACCGTCACAGTGATGTGACAGGATTGCTTCTCGATGCGGTTACCGCGGCCCTTGGCGCGCGCGGTGAAACGCTTGAGCGATGCAGCCTTGTCGACGTAGATGCTCTTGATCTTGAGCTCGTCGATATCGGCGCCTTCGTTGTGCTCCGCATTCGCGATTGCCGACAGCACAACCTTCTTCACGATGCCAGCCGCCTTCTTCGGCGAGAACGTCAGAACGTTCAGCGCCTTGTCGACCGGCAAACCGCGGATCTGGTCAGCCACAAGGCGCGTTTTTTGCGCCGAGATGCGGGCACCGCGATGAATTGCTTTCACTTCCATCTTGATTGCCCCTTATTTCTTGGCCTTCTTGTCGGCTGCGTGACCCTTGAACGTACGGGTCAGTGCGAACTCGCCAAGCTTGTGGCCGACCATGTTTTCCGAGATGTACACCGGAACGTGTTGACGGCCGTTGTGAACAGCGATCGTCAGGCCGATGAAATCCGGCAGAATCGTCGAGCGACGCGACCAGGTCTTGATCGGCTTTTTGTCGCGCGAAGCTGCAGCCGCCTCAACTTTCTTCAGCAAATGGGCGTCGCAGAACGGACCTTTTTTAACAGAACGTGCCATTGCCTACTCCTTAACGCTTGTGACGGCGCTGGACGATCATCGTCGTCGTGCGCTTGTTGCTGCGGGTGCGGTAACCCTTAGCCGGCGTACCCCACGGGCTCACCGGATCGCGACCTGCAGCCGTCTTGCCCTCACCACCACCGTGCGGGTGATCAACCGGGTTCATCGCAACGCCACGCACCGTCGGGCGGATACCGCGCCAGCGGTTCGCGCCAGCCTTGCCGATCTGGCGCAGGCTGTGCTCTTCGTTACCGACTTCACCGATCGTTGCACGGCACTCGATGTGCACGCGGCGGATTTCGCCCGAACGCAGACGAACCTGCGCGTAGACGCCTTCACGTGCCAGCAGCATGGCCGACGTGCCAGCCGAACGCGCCATTTGCGCGCCCTTGCCCGGCAGCATCTCGATGCAGTGGATCGTCGTACCGACCGGAATGTTGCGGATCGGCAGCGTGTTGCCTGCACGGATCGGCGCTTCCGAACCCGACATCAGCTGTTGGCCGACGGTCAGGCCCTTCGGGGCGATGATGTAGCGACGCTCGCCGTCTGCGTAGAGCACCAGCGCGATGTTCGCGCTGCGGTTCGGGTCGTACTCGAGACGCTCGACCTTTGCCGGGATGCCATCCTTCGTGCGACGGAAATCGACGATACGGTAGTGCTGCTTGTGACCACCACCCTTGTGACGCGTGGTGATACGACCGTTGTTGTTACGGCCGGCGGTCGAGCTCTGCGAGTCGAGCAGTGCCGCGAACGGCTTGCCCTGGTGCAGATTCTTGTTGACCACCTTGACCATCGCGCGGCGACCCGGCGATGTCGGCTTAACTTTAACGATTGCCATGATTACTTGGCCTCCGCTTCAAAGTTGATTTCCTGGCCGGGCTTCAGGCAAACGTACGCCTTCTTCACGTCCTTGCGACGGCCCATCGAACGGCCAAAGCGCTTTTGCTTGCCCTTCTGAACCAGCACGTTGACGGAATCAACTTCAACCTTGAACAGCAGCTCGACGGCCGCCTTCACTTCCTGCTTCGTGGCATCCGGTGCGACTTCGAACACGACTTGCTCGTTCTTGTCGGCAACCAGCGTCGCCTTTTCCGAGATCACCGGTGCGAGCAGGACCTGCATCAAACGATGATCGTTCTTGCGAATCTCGCTCATGACAGCAACTCCTCGATCTGGGCGACCGCAGCCTTCGTGACCAGCACTTTCTTGAAGTAGATCAGCGACAGCGGGTCAGCGTAGCGCGGCTCGACAATTGCCACGTGCGGCAGGTTGCGCGATGCCAGGTACAGGTTTTCGTCAACCGTGTCGGTGATGATCAGCACGGAGTCGAGACCCATGGTCTTGAATTTGTCGGCCAGCAGCTTGGTCTTCGGCGCTTCGAGGATGATGTCCTCGACGACCGACAGGCGGCCTTCACGGGCCAGCTGCGAGAAGATCGAGCAGAGACCTGCGCGATGCATCTTCTTGTTGACCTTGTGCGAGAAGTTTTCTTCCGGCGAATTCGGGAAGATACGACCACCGCCACGCCACAACGGGCTCGACGACATACCGGCACGAGCACGGCCCGTACCCTTCTGGCGCCACGGCTTCTTGGTCGTGTGCTTGACTTGCTCACGGTCCTTCTGTGCGCGGTTACCCTGGCGAGCATTCGCCTGGTAAGCGACGACGACCTGGTGGATCAGCGCTTCGTTGTAGTCACGACCGAACACGACGTCCGATGCGTTGACCACTGCACCTTCCTGACCATTTTCGTTCAGGAGCTTGAGTTCCATTATTTCGCCCCCTTGGTCTTGACGGCCGGCGTCACGAAGACCTTGCCGCCCTTCGCGCCCGGAATCGCACCCTTCACGAGCAGCAGCTTGCGCTCTGCGTCGATACGAGCGATTTCGAGGTTCTGCACCGTCACCGTCACGTCACCCATGTGACCCGTCATGCGTTTACCCGGGAAAACACGACCCGGATCCTGCGCCATACCGATCGAGCCCGGCACGTTGTGCGAGCGCGAGTTACCGTGCGTGGCACGGCCGGAGGAGAAGTTGTAACGCTTGATCGTACCGGCGTAGCCCTTACCGATCGACACGCCTTGCACGTCGACCTTCTGGCCCACTTCGAAAAGATCTGCACCGACCACGGCGCCATTCGACAGCTCGGCTGCCTTGGCCGCGTCAATGCGGAATTCCTTGAGGATTTCACCGGCTTCGACACCGGCTTTGGCGAGATGACCTGCCAGCGGCTTCGTCACGCGCGATGCACGACGGGAGCCGAATGCAACCTGCACGGCCGTGTAGCCGTCGGTTTCAACAGTCTTGATCTGCGTCACGCGGTTGTCCGACACGTCCAGCACGGTGACGGGAATCGAATCCCCTTCAGCCGTGAAGATACGGGTCATGCCAACCTTGCGACCTACGAGTCCAAGGCTCATCATTTTCTCCATTCCCGACTGCGATTGGTCGGGGCTGATTTACAAAATGCCGGGCACGCAAGGCCCAACTTTTTTACGCGAATACGCGAAAAGCCAAGCAGTATAGCCCGACTTTTCCATTTCCGCAAGCAATACAAAGACTTAGCGCCGCCCGACATGCCGATCGGCGCCGGAAGCCTTACTGCAGCTTGATTTCCACGTCGACGCCAGCCGGCAGGTCGAGCTTCATCAGCGCGTCGACGGTCTTGTCCGTCGGGTCGACGATGTCCATCAGGCGCTGGTGGGTGCGGATTTCGAGCTGATCGCGCGACGTCTTGTTGACGTGCGGCGAACGCAGGATGTCAAAACGCTGAATGCGCGTCGGCAGCGGCACCGGGCCACGGACGATTGCGCCAGTCCGCTTCGCGGTATCGACGATCTCGGCAGCCGATTGATCGATCAGACGATAGTCGAATGCCTTCAGGCGAATGCGGATTTTCTGTTGCTGCATGACGATTCCTTGAAAAGAGCGAGGCGATGTTGCATCGCCGGACACTAAAAGAACGTGAAACATGACGCCAGCGGGGAGCGAAGCATCAGGTTCCGGACAGTACTTCCACTGCTAAGCCCGCGATTCTACACGAAATTCTGAAACCGTGGCGTGCATTTCACGGCCCACGCAACGCGCCGCCGGAAAAACAAAACCGGGTGCCAGCACAAGCTGGACACCCGGTTTCGACGGCACAACTGCGTACCGCGGAATCGCGGACCCCGTCGGGATCCGCGGATCGTCGATGTTACTCGATGATCTTGGCGACGACGCCGGCGCCGACCGTACGGCCGCCTTCGCGGATTGCGAAGCGCAGACCTTCTTCCATCGCGATCGGAGCGATCAGCTTCACCGTGATCGACACGTTGTCGCCCGGCATCACCATTTCCTTGTCCTTCGGCAGCTCGATCGAGCCCGTCACGTCCGTCGTACGGAAGTAGAACTGCGGACGGTAGTTGTTGAAGAACGGCGTGTGACGGCCGCCTTCGTCCTTGCTCAGCACGTACACTTCAGCCGTGAAGTGCGTGTGCGGCGTGATCGAACCCGGCTTCGCCAGAACCTGGCCACGCTCCACGTCTTCACGCTTCGTGCCGCGCAGCAGGATACCCACGTTGTCGCCTGCCTGACCTTGGTCCAGCAGCTTGCGGAACATTTCAACGCCCGTGCAGGTCGTCTTCACCGTCGGCTTGATACCGACGATTTCGATTTCCTCGCCGACCTTCACGATGCCGCGCTCGACACGACCCGTCACCACCGTACCACGGCCCGAGATCGAGAACACGTCTTCCACCGGCATCAGGAACGCGCCGTCAACCGCACGCTCCGGCGTCGGGATGTACGTGTCCAGCGCGTCGGCCAGGCTCATGATCGCCACTTCGCCCAGCTCGCCCGTGTCGCCTTCCAGCGCCAGCTTCGCCGAACCCTTCACGATCGGCGTGTCGTCGCCCGGGAAGTCGTACTTCGACAGCAGCTCGCGAACTTCCATCTCGACCAGCTCGAGCAGTTCAGCGTCGTCCACCATGTCGCACTTGTTCAGGAACACGATGATGTACGGAACGCCAACCTGACGCGCCAGCAGGATGTGCTCGCGCGTCTGCGGCATCGGGCCGTCAGCTGCCGAGCAAACCAGGATCGCGCCGTCCATCTGCGCTGCGCCCGTGATCATGTTCTTCACATAGTCAGCGTGGCCCGGGCAGTCGACGTGTGCGTAGTGGCGGTTCGCCGTTTCATACTCGACGTGTGCCGTGTTGATCGTGATGCCGCGCGCCTTTTCTTCCGGTGCCGCGTCGATCTGGTCGTACGCCTTCGCCTCGCCGCCGAACTTCTTCGTCAGAACCGTCGTGATCGCTGCCGTCAGCGTCGTCTTGCCGTGGTCAACGTGACCAATCGTACCAACGTTCACGTGCGGCTTGGTCCGCTCAAACTTTTCTTTTGCCATGATTCTCTTCTTTCAAAAAATAATCAGTTGGTAGCTGCAGATTTACTTCGACTTCGCGCTGATGATCGCTTCGGCAACGTTGCGCGGAGCTTCAGCGTAGTGCTTGAACTCCATCGTGTACGTTGCGCGACCTTGCGTCAGCGAGCGCAGCGACGTCGAGTAACCGAACATTTCCGACAGCGGCACTTCGGCGCGAACGATCTTGCCGCCGCCGACCATGTCTTCCATGCCCTGGACGATACCGCGACGGCCCGACAGGTCGCCCATCACGTTGCCCATGTAGTCTTCCGGCGTCTCGACTTCGACGGCCATCATCGGCTCGAGGACGACCGGGTTCGCCTTGCGCATCGCTTCCTTGAACGCCATCGAACCGGCCATGCGGAACGCGTTTTCGTTCGAGTCAACGTCGTGGTACGAACCGAACGTCAGGTGAACCTTCACGTCGACGACCGGGAAGCCAGCCAGCACGCCCGACTTCAGCGTGTCCTGGATACCCTTGTCGACCGCCGGGATGTATTCACGCGGAATCACACCACCCTTGATCTCGTCGAAGAACTCGTAGCCCTTGCCTTGTTCGTTCGGCTCGAGCGTGATGACCGCGTGACCGTACTGGCCGCGACCACCCGATTGCTTGACGAACTTGCCGTCGACATCCTTCGCCGTCGAGCGGATCGTCTCGCGGTACGCAACCTGCGGCTTGCCGACGGTTGCTTCCACGCCGAATTCACGCTTCATCCGGTCGACCAGAATTTCGAGGTGGAGCTCGCCCATGCCCGAAATGATGGTCTGGCCCGATTCTTCGTCGGTCTGCACGCGGAACGACGGGTCTTCCTGAGCCAGACGGTTCAGTGCGAGGCCCATCTTTTCCTGGTCAGCCTTGGTCTTCGGCTCGACAGCCTGCGAGATCACCGGCTCCGGGAACACCATGCGCTCGAGAACGATCGGGTTCGCCGGGTCGCACAGCGTGTCGCCCGTGGTCGCTTCCTTCAGGCCGACCGCAGCAGCGATGTCGCCTGCGCGAACTTCCTTGATTTCCTCACGCTGGTTCGCGTGCATCTGCAGAATACGGCCGAGGCGTTCCTTCTTGCCCTTGGTCGAGTTCAGCAGCGTGTCGCCCGAGTTGACGACGCCCGAGTACACACGGAAGAAGATCAGCTGGCC
This sequence comes from Burkholderia sp. YHN3-13, assembly GCF_055810675.1. Classification (NCBI taxonomy): domain Bacteria; kingdom Pseudomonadati; phylum Pseudomonadota; class Betaproteobacteria; order Burkholderiales; family Burkholderiaceae; genus Burkholderia; species Burkholderia sp. YHN3-13. The sequence goes on from NZ_JBVVNQ010000013.1 coordinate 190,673, forward strand.
GACGAACGGGTCGGTCATGATCTTGAACGCGAGCGACGAGAACTTCTCTTCGTCCGACGCCTTGCGCTCCGCTTCTTCACCGTTTTCGAGCTCGCCCTTGACCGGCGGGATGTCGACCGGCGACGGCAGGAAGTCGATCACGGCGTCGAGCATACGCTGCACGCCCTTGTTCTTGAACGCGGTACCGCACAGCATCGGCTGGATTTCGCACGCGATCGTACGGTCGCGCAGCGCCTTGACGATGTCGGCTTCCGGCAGATCGCCTTCTTCCAGGTACTTGTTCATCAGGTCTTCGCTGGCTTCGGCAGCCACTTCGACCATCTTCTCGCGCCATTCCTTGCAGGTCTCCGCGAGCTCGGCCGGGATGTCGACGTAGTCGAACTTCGTGCCTTGCGACGCTTCGTCCCAAATGATCGCCTTCATCTTGATCAGGTCGACGACGCCCTTGAAGTTTTCTTCCGCGCCGATCGGCACCACGACCGGAACCGGGTTCGCCTTCAGGCGCAGACGGAGCTGGTCGTAGACCTTGAAGAAGTTCGCGCCGGTACGGTCCATCTTGTTGACGAACGCGAGACGCGGCACCTTGTACTTGTTCGCCTGGCGCCACACCGTTTCCGACTGCGGCTGCACGCCGCCCACTGCGCAGTACACCATGCACGCGCCGTCGAGCACGCGCATCGAGCGCTCGACTTCGATCGTGAAGTCGACGTGGCCCGGGGTGTCGATGATGTTGATGCGGTGTTCCGGATAGTTGCCGCCCATGCCCTTCCAGAAGGCCGTGGTAGCAGCGGACGTGATCGTGATGCCACGTTCCTGTTCCTGCTCCATCCAGTCCATCGTGGCTGCGCCGTCGTGGACTTCACCGATCTTGTGGTTCACACCGGTGTAAAACAGAATGCGCTCGGTCGTCGTCGTTTTGCCGGCGTCGATGTGAGCGCTAATACCGATATTGCGGTAGCGCTCGATAGGAGTCTTGCGAGCCACTTTGATCCTCTACTGGGATAACACGATGCAGCCCGGCTGCATCATGCTTCAACACAAACGGGCGAGGCGCCTGAAAAGCGCACCCGCCCGGAATTTATTTCCGCTAACAGCCCAGCCAGGCGCTTAGAAACGGAAATGCGAGAACGCGCGGTTGGCTTCTGCCATGCGGTGAACTTCGTCGCGCTTCTTCATCGCGCCGCCACGGCCTTCGGCCGCTTCGGAGAGTTCACCTGCCAGGCGCAGAGCCATCGACTTCTCGCTGCGCTTCTTCGCAGCCTCACGCAGCCAGCGCATCGCCAATGCCATACGACGCGACGGGCGCACTTCGACCGGAACTTGATAGTTGGCACCACCAACGCGACGGCTCTTCACTTCGACCACCGGCTTCACGTTGTTGAGCGCAACCGTGAACACTTCCAGCGGGTCCTTGCCACCCTTGGTCTGGATTTGTTCGAATGCGCCATAAACGATGCGCTCTGCGACCGACTTCTTGCCGGACAGCATCAGCATGTTCATGAACTTGGCAACATCAACGTTGCCGAACTTCGGATCCGGCAACACTTCCCGCTTGGGGACTTCGCGACGACGCGGCATGATTCTTCCTTTACTTGTTCAGTTGGAGCTGGTTCCAGCTCCGCGGCCACCAACAAACCCGATCACATCTTCACGACTAACCAGCTTGGCCGGGTGACCACTTACTCGACAGCACCGGCAATCCGGCACTCCCGCCTTGACCGCCCTGCGGCGATCCCTGATCAAAAACTGCTTACTTGGCAGCCTTTGCACGCTTCGCGCCGTACTTCGAGCGCGCTTGCTTACGGTCCTTGACGCCCTGGGTATCCAGCGAGCCGCGAACCATGTGGTAACGCACACCCGGCAAGTCCTTCACACGGCCGCCGCGGATCAGCACAACCGAGTGTTCCTGCAGGTTGTGGCCTTCACCGCCGATGTACGAAATCACTTCGAAGCCGTTCGTCAGACGAACCTTGGCGACCTTACGGAGTGCCGAGTTCGGCTTCTTCGGCGTCGTCGTGTACACACGGGTGCACACGCCGCGACGCTGGGGGCAGTCCTGCAGGGCCGGGCTCTTGCTCTTCGTCGTTTCCGACTGACGGCCTTTGCGAACCAGTTGGTTGATGGTTGGCATTGTTTATTCCTGAAATTGAACAAAATCTGCGCATCGATTTCGGGCAAAGCGAGAATCGGCGCACAGTTGACTTCCGCACCGGCGAATCGGGCGCGCGCTTTCGAACGCGACACAGCCCACCGAATACCGGAACCCAGCATAATAGTCCGGAAATACCAACTAAGTCAACGGGTTGCGTGATTTGCCGGTCGACCGCGTGGTTTGCAGGAAGGGTCTGAACACCTGTGTCAGGCCGATTCGACCACGTCGATGATCTCGTCGCCGAAGCGTTCGAGCTTGCGTACGCCCATGCCGGGGATGTGGCGCAGGTCGTCGATCGACTCCGGTGCGTTGCGCGCGATTTCCGCGAGCGTCGCATCGTGGAAGATCACGTAGGCCGGCACGCCGTCGGTCTTCGCGGTTTCCGCGCGCCACGCGCGCAACGCGTCCCACCGTGCGCGCTCGCGCGTGCCCATGCCGGCGGTCGGATCGACGCGCGTGCCGCTGCGGCTCGACGACTGACGCGTGCGCTGCGGCTTCACGTAGCGGCGCAGCGTGACCTTCTCCTCGTTCTTCAGCACGGCCTTCGCGGCCTCCGTCAGCATCAGCGCGCCAAAGCCGCCATGGTCGACCGCCAGGTAGCCGTACGCGACGAGCTGCCTGAAAATCGCGCGCCATTCCGGTTCGGACAGCGCCGCGCCGATCCCGAACGTGCTGAGCTGGTCGTGGCCGCGCTGCAACACCTTCTCGGTGCGCCCGCCGCGCAGGATCTCGATCAGGTGGCTCGAGCCGAAATTGAAACCGCTCGCGCGCTGCGCGCGGAACACGCACGACAACGCCATCTGCGCCTCGCGCGTGGCGTCCCACGACGCAGGCGGCTCGAGGCAGGTGTCGCAGTTGCCGCACGGCCGGCTCTCTTCGCCGAAGTAGTTCAGCAGCCGCACGCGGCGGCACGAAATCGTCTCGCACAGCCCGAGCAGCGCGTCGAGCTTCGACGTCTGCACGCGCTTGTGTGCGTCGTCCGCATCCGATTCGTCGATCATCTTGCGCTGCTGGACGACGTCGCCGAGGCCGTACGCCATCCACGCATTCGCGGGCATCCCGTCGCGGCCCGCGCGGCCCGTTTCCTGGTAGTAGCCTTCGACGCTCTTCGGCAGATCCAGGTGCGCGACGAAGCGCACGTCGGGCTTGTCGATGCCCATGCCGAACGCGATCGTCGCGCACATCACGATACCCTCTTCGCGCTGGAACATTTCCTGGTGCTTCTGCCGCACCTCGAACTCCATCCCGGCGTGATAGGGCAGCGCCCGCACGCCTTGCGCCTTCAGCCATTCGGCCGTTTCCTCGACCTTGCGACGCGACAGGCAATAGACGACGCCGGCGTCGGTCGTGCCGTCGGCATTCGTGTGCTCCGCGCGGATGAAGTCGAGCAGCTGCGCGCGCGCGTTGTCCTTCTCGACGATCCGGTAGCGGATGTTGGGGCGATCGAAGCTCGATACGAACACGCGTGCGTCGTCGAGCGCGAGACGATGGATGATCTCGTCGCGCGTGATCGCGTCGGCCGTGGCCGTCAGCGCGATGCGCGGCACCGACGGGAAGCGCTCGTGAAGCACCGACAGCTGGATGTATTCCGGACGGAAATCGTGCCCCCATTGCGACACGCAGTGCGCTTCGTCGATCGCGAACAGGCCGATCTTCGCGCGTTCGAGCAGGTCGAGGAAGCGCCCGGTCATCAGCCGCTCCGGCGCGACGTACAGCAGATCGATCTCGCCTTCGCGCAGCGCGCGCTCGGTGGCCGCGGCCTCGGCGCCCGACAGCGTCGAATTCAGGTAGGCCGCGCGCACGCCGACTTCGCGCAGCGCGGCGACCTGGTCCTGCATCAGCGCGATCAACGGCGACACGACGATGCCGGCGCCCTGCCCGGCCTCGCGGCGCAGCAGCGCCGGGATCTGGTAGCACAACGACTTGCCGCCGCCCGTGGGCATCAGCACGAGACAATCGCCGCCGCCGGCGACGTGCTCGACGATCTCGCCCTGCTGGCCGCGAAAGGCGGAATAACCAAAGACTTCGTCGAGGATTTCGAGGGCGCGGGACATGAATGGGAACAAGGACGGCTGAACGATGATCGCGATTTTAACAACCCGCTTGCGCGGCGCGTGGCGAATCGAGCGTTGTTGGCCGTTCGGTCAGGGTCCGTTCGCGTGCATCACGGGCCTGTCGCGGCCGCGCGGCCGGCGATTGCGGGCATGCGCGGGCGCGGCTCAGGCACGTCATGCACGTGAACGACGGATGAAAAAAAACCGCCCGGCGGAACCGGACGGTTTCGGTGACAGCGAGGTGAGGCGGCTTGCGCCGCCCGCACTTACTCGGCTGCCGGGTGTTGCGGCTCTTCCGCCGGCGCGCTCGGCGTGCCGAAGTCGAATGCCTCTTCCGCTGCGATCTGGTCGAAACGCTCGCGATCCGACGATTCCTTCGCCTTGCGTGCCTTGTGGAACGCGAGACCCGTACCGGCCGGAATCAGACGGCCGACGATCACGTTTTCCTTCAGGCCGCGCAGATCGTCGCGCTTGCCCATGATCGCCGCTTCGGTCAGCACGCGGGTCGTTTCCTGGAACGATGCCGCGGAGATGAACGAGTCGGTCGACAGCGATGCCTTCGTGATACCGAGCAGCACGTTGTCGTACGAGGCCGGGCGCTTGCCCTCGGCGATCATGCGATCGTTCTCGTCCAGCATGTCGGAACGCTCGACCTGTTCGCCCGGGATGAAGCGCGTATCGCCGTTGTCGGTGATCTGCACACGACGCAGCATCTGGCGAACGATCACCTCGATGTGCTTGTCGTTGATCTTCACGCCCTGCAGACGATACACGTCCTGCACTTCGTCGACGATGTAGCGCGACAGCGCCTCGATACCCTGCAGACGCAGGATGTCGTGCGGATCGGCCGGACCGTCCACGATCATTTCGCCCTTGTTGACGACCTGGGCATCGTGAACCAGAACCTGCTTTTCCTTCGCGATCAGGAACTCGTGCTGGTTGCCCTCGAGATCCGTGATGACGAGACGCTGCTTGCCCTTCGTGTCCTTGCCGAACGACGTCGTACCCGTGACTTCCGCGAGAATGCCGGCATCCTTCGGCGAACGCGCTTCGAACAGTTCCGCCACCCGCGGCAGACCGCCGGTAATGTCACGCGTCTTCTGCGCTTCGGTCGGGATACGTGCGAGCACTTCACCGACCTGCACCTGCTGGCCGTCCTTCACGGTGATCAGTGCGCCGACCTGGAAGCCGATCTGCACCGCGTGCTCCGTGCCCGGAATCTTCACTTCGTCGCCGTTCGCGTCGAGCAGCTTCACCTGCGGACGCACGCTCTTCGAAGCCTGCGAACCGCGACGCTTCACGTCGATCACGACCAGCGTCGACAGGCCGGTCACGTCGTCGATCTGCTTCGCGACGGTCACGCCTTCCTCGACGTTCTCGAACTTCACCGTACCACCGTACTCGGTGATGATCGGACGCGTCAGCGGATCCCACGTGGCGAGCTGCGTGCCGGCCTTGATCGTCGCGCCGTCGAGCTGCAGCAGCGTCGCGCCGTACGGCACTTTGTGACGCTCGCGCTCGCGACCGAAGTCGTCGGTGATCATCGCTTCGCCCGAGCGGGAAATGACGATCTGCTCGCCCTTCGCGTTCGTGACGTAGCGCATCGTCGCCGTGAAGCGCACGATACCGTTGCTCTTCGCTTCGACCGACGAAGCCACTGCCGCACGCGATGCCGCACCACCGATGTGGAAGGTACGCATCGTCAGCTGCGTGCCCGGCTCACCGATCGACTGTGCCGCGATCACGCCGACTGCTTCGCCGACGTTCACGAGCGAGCCGCGGCCGAGGTCACGGCCGTAGCAGGCCGCGCACAGGCCGTAGCGCGTTTCGCAGGTCAGCGGCGTGCGCACGCGCACTTCGTCGATGCCGAGGCGTTCGATTTCCTCGACCGCCGTTTCGTCGAGCAGCGTGCCCGATTCGTACACCGTTTCCTGCGTTTCCGGGTTCACGACGTCCGCGACCGCGACGCGGCCGAGGATACGGTCGCGCAGCGCTTCGACGACTTCACCGCCTTCGACCAGCGCCTTCATCGCGACGCCGTTCGACGTGCCGCAATCGTCTTCCACCACGACCAGATCCTGCGTGACGTCGACGAGACGACGCGTCAGGTAACCCGAGTTCGCGGTCTTCAGTGCCGTATCAGCCAGACCCTTACGTGCACCGTGGGTCGAGATGAAGTACTGCAACACGTTCAGACCTTCGCGGAAGTTCGCGGTAATCGGCGTCTCGATAATCGAGCCGTCCGGCTTCGCCATCAGGCCGCGCATACCGGCCAGCTGACGAATCTGAACCGCCGAACCCCGGGCGCCCGAGTCGGCCATCATGTAGATCGAGTTGAACGACTCCTGGCGCGTTTCCTTGCCGTCGCGGTCCGTCACCGGCTCCGTCGACAGCTGCTCCATCATCGCCTTGCCGACCGCTTCCGACGTTGCCGACCAGATGTCGACCACGTTGTTGTAGCGTTCCTGCGCGGTGACGAGACCGGACATGTACTGGCGGTCGTACTCCTTCACCTTCTTCGCGGCGTCGCCGACGATCGTTTCCTTCTGCGGCGGCACGAGCATGTCGTCCACGCAGATCGAAATGCCGGCACGCGTCGCGAGACGGAAACCCGACTGCATCAGCTGGTCGGCGAACACCACCGTCGCGCGCAGACCGCACTTGCGGAAAGCCGTGTTGATCAGGCGCGAGATTTCCTTCTTCTTCAGCGGCTTGTTCAGCACCGAGAACGGCAGGCCGTGCGGCAGGATCTCCGACAGGATCGCGCGGCCGACGGTCGTCGCGTACAGCGAGATCTTCGGCACGAATTCCGGCGCGCCTTCCGACGTGTCCTCGTTGCGGACCATTTCGGTGATCCGCACGTTGACGCGCGAGGCCAGCTCGACTTCCTTGTTCTCGTACGCGCGGATCACTTCCGACACGCCCGTGAACGACAGGCCTTCGCCCTTCGCGTTGACGGCTTCGCGGGTCGCGTAGTACAGACCCAGCACGATATCCTGCGACGGCACGATCGACGGATCGCCGTTGGCCGGGAACAGCACGTTGTTCGACGCCAGCATCAGCGTACGCGCTTCCATCTGCGCTTCGAGCGACAGCGGCACGTGAACGGCCATCTGGTCACCGTCGAAGTCGGCGTTGAACGCCGCGCAAACGAGCGGGTGCAGCTGGATTGCCTTGCCTTCGATCAGCACCGGCTCGAACGCCTGGATACCGAGACGGTGCAGCGTCGGCGCACGGTTCAGCATCACCGGGTGCTCGCGGATCACCTCTTCGAGGATGTCCCACACCACCGGCGTCTGGTTCTCGACTTCCTTCTTCGCAGCCTTGATGGTCGTCGCGACGCCCATCACTTCCAGCTTGTTGAAGATGAACGGCTTGAACAGCTCGAGCGCCATCAGCTTCGGCAGACCGCACTGGTGCAGCTTCAGCGTCGGGCCGACCACGATGACCGAACGGCCCGAGTAGTCGACGCGCTTGCCCAGCAGGTTCTGACGGAAACGACCGCCCTTGCCCTTGATCATGTCGGCGAGCGACTTCAGCGGACGCTTGTTCGCGCCCGTCATCGCCTTGCCGCGACGGCCGTTGTCGAGCAGCGAGTCGACGGCTTCCTGCAGCATCCGCTTTTCGTTGCGGACGATGATTTCAGGCGCCTTCAGCTCGAGCAGACGCTTCAACCGGTTGTTACGGTTGATCACGCGGCGATACAGGTCGTTCAGGTCCGACGTCGCGAAGCGGCCGCCGTCCAGCGGCACGAGCGGACGCAGTTCCGGCGGCAGCACCGGCAGCACTTCGAGGATCATCCACTCGGGCTTGATGCCCGAGCGCTGGAATGCCTCGAGGACCTTCAGGCGCTTCGCGTACTTCTTGATCTTCGCTTCCGAGCCGGTGTTCTTCAGCTCGGTGCGCAGCGTCTCGACCTGCTCGTCGATGTTGATCGCGCGCAGCAGTTCACGCACGCCTTCCGCGCCCATCTCGGCACGGAATTCGTCGCCGTATTCCTCGACCTTGTTGTAGTAATCCTCTTCGGTCATGATCTGCCGCGCCTTCAGCGGCGTCATGCCCGGTTCGATCACCACATAGGCTTCGAAGTACAGCACGCGTTCGATGTCGCGCAGCGTCATGTCGAGCACCATGCCCAGACGCGACGGCAGCGACTTCAGGAACCAGATGTGCGCGACCGGCGAGGCCAGTTCGATGTGGCCCATCCGTTCGCGACGCACCTTCGCCAGCGTCACTTCGACGCCGCACTTCTCGCAGATCACGCCGCGGTGCTTCAGACGCTTGTACTTGCCGCACAGGCACTCGTAGTCCTTGATCGGCCCGAAGATCTTCGCGCAGAAGAGACCATCGCGTTCCGGCTTGAACGTACGGTAGTTGATGGTCTCCGGCTTCTTCACTTCGCCGAACGACCACGAACGGATCTTGTCCGGCGAGGCCAGACCGATCTTGATCGCGTCGAAAACTTCTTCCTGTTGGACTTGCTTGAATAGATCGAGCAGAGCTTTCATTGCTTTCTCTCCGTAGTCCGATTAATTGCGGTCGAGATCGATATCGATACCGAGCGAGCGGATTTCCTTCACGAGCACGTTGAAGGATTCCGGCATGCCTGCATCGATCACGTGATCGCCCTTGACGAGGTTTTCGTACACCTTCGTCCGGCCGGTCACGTCGTCCGACTTCACCGTCAGCATTTCCTGCAGCACGTAGGACGCGCCGTACGCTTCGAGTGCCCACACTTCCATTTCACCGAAACGCTGGCCACCGAACTGCGCCTTACCACCCAGCGGCTGCTGCGTGACGAGCGAGTACGGGCCGGTCGAACGCGCGTGCATCTTGTCGTCGACCAAGTGGTGCAGCTTCAGGTAGTGCATGTAGCCGAGCGTCACGCGACGTTCGAACATTTCACCCGTGCGGCCGTCGTACAGACGGACCTGGTTCTTCGACGGGTTCATGCCGAGCTGTTCGGCGATGTCGTCCGGGAACGCGAGGTCGAGCATCTTGCCCATTTCTTCCTCGGTCGCACCGTCGAACACCGGCGTCGCGAACGGCACGCCTTCGCGCAGGTTCTTCGCGAGTTCGAGGATCTCGTCGTCGGTGAAGCTTTCCAGGTCTTCCTGGCGGCCCGACTCGTTGTAGATCTTCGTCAGGAACACGCGCAGTTCCTCGATCTTCGCCTGACGCTGCAGCATTTCGCCGATACGCCAGCCGAGGCCCTTCGCGGCCCAGCCGAGGTGCACTTCGAGAACCTGACCCACGTTCATCCGCGACGGCACGCCGAGCGGGTTCAGCACGACGTCTGCCGGACGGCCGTCGGCCATGTACGGCATGTCTTCGATCGGAACGATCTTCGACACGACACCCTTGTTACCGTGACGGCCTGCCATCTTGTCGCCAGGCTGCAGACGGCGCTTCACCGCGAGGTACACCTTGACCATCTTCAGCACGCCCGGCGGCAGTTCGTCGCCTTGCGTGAGCTTCTTGCGCTTCTCTTCGAACGCGAGGTCGAACTGGTGACGCTTTTCCTCGATCGAGTTCTTGATCGCTTCGAGCTGCGCCGCTGCCTCGTCGTCCGCCAGCCGGATGTCGAACCAGTGGTAGTGGTCGAGGTCTTCCAGGTAAGCCTGGTCGATCTTCGTGCCCTTCGCGAGCTTCTTCGGGCCGCCGTTCGCGACCTTGCCCACGAGCATGCGGGCGAGACGCTGGAACGCGTCGCCTTCCACGATGCGCAGCTGGTCGTTCAGGTCGAGGCGGTAGCGCTTCAGTTCGTCGTCGATGATCTGTTGCGCACGCTTGTCGCGCTGGATGCCTTCACGCGTGAACACCTGGACGTCGATCACGGTGCCGCTCATGCCCGACGGCACGCGCAGCGACGTGTCCTTCACGTCCGAAGCCTTCTCGCCGAAGATCGCGCGCAGCAGCTTCTCTTCCGGCGTCAGCTGGGTCTCGCCCTTCGGCGTGACCTTGCCGACCAGCACGTCGCCTGCTTCGACTTCGGCACCGATGTACACGATGCCCGATTCGTCGAGACGGCCGAGCTGGACTTCCGCCAGGTTCGAGATGTCGCGCGTGATTTCTTCCGGCCCGAGCTTCGTGTCGCGTGCAACGACGTTCAGCTCTTCGATGTGGATCGACGTGTAGCGATCGTCCGCGACCACCTTCTCCGAGATCAGGATCGAATCCTCGAAGTTGTAGCCGTTCCACGGCATGAACGCGATCAGCATGTTCTGGCCGAGCGCGAGCTCGCCCAGGTCCGTCGAGGCGCCGTCGGCCAGCACGTCGCCGCGCGAGACCTTGTCGCCCATCTTCACGATCGGACGCTGGTTGATGTTCGTGTTCTGGTTCGAACGCGTGTACTTGATCAGGTTGTAGATGTCGACACCGACTTCACCTGCGACTGCTTCGTCGTCGTTCACGCGAATCACGATACGGCCCGCGTCGACATAGTCGACGACGCCGCCGCGGAACGCCTGAACCGTCGTACCCGAGTCGACCGCGCAGGTGCGCTCGATGCCCGTACCGACGACCGGCTTTTCCGGACGCAGACACGGCACCGCCTGACGCTGCATGTTCGAACCCATCAGTGCACGGTTCGCGTCATCGTGCTCGAGGAACGGAATCAGCGAGGCTGCCACCGACACGATCTGCGACGGCGCGACGTCCATGTACTGGATACGGTCCGGCGTGACCATCATCGTTTCGCCGGCTTCACGCGACGACACGAGTTCGTCGATCAGCTGGCCGTTCTCGTCGATCGCGGCGTTCGCCTGCGCGATCATGTAGCGGCCTTCCTCGATCGCCGACAGGTAGTCGATCTGGTCGGTCACCTTGCTGTCCACGACCTTGCGGTACGGCGTCTCGAGGAAGCCGTATTCGTTCAGGTGCGCGTACAGTGCGAGCGAGTTGATCAGGCCGATGTTCGGACCTTCCGGCGTTTCGATCGGGCACACGCGGCCGTAGTGGGTCGGGTGCACGTCGCGGACTTCGAAGCCTGCGCGTTCGCGCGTCAGACCGCCCGGGCCCAGTGCGGAAACACGGCGCTTGTGCGTGATTTCCGACAGCGGGTTGGTCTGGTCCATGAACTGCGACAGCTGCGACGAACCGAAGAACTCGCGGATCGCCGACGAAATCGGCTTCGAGTTGATCAGGTCGTGCGGCATCAGGTTTTCGCTTTCGGCCTGGCCGAGGCGTTCCTTGACCGCGCGCTCGACACGCACGAGACCCGCGCGGAACTGGTTTTCCGCCAGTTCGCCGACGCAACGCACGCGACGGTTGCCGAGGTGGTCGATGTCGTCCACTTCGCCCTTGCCGTTGCGCAGCTCGACGAGGATCTTGATCGTCGCGAGGATGTCGTCGTCCTGCAGCGTCATCGGGCCGACGATCTCGTCACGGCCGACGCGGCGGTTGAACTTCATGCGGCCGACCTTCGACAGGTCGTACGCTTCCTCGCTGTAGAACAGACGGTTGAACAGCGCCTCGACCGCTTCTTCGGTCGGCGGCTCGCCCGGACGCATCATGCGGTAGATCGCGATGCGCGCGGCCGTCTTGTCGGTCGTTTCGTCGACACGCAGCGTCGACGAGATGTACGGGCCCTGGTCCAGGTCGTTCGTGTAGAGCGTCTGGATGTCCTTGATGCCCGCTTCGCGCAGCTTCTCGAGCACGCTTTCCGTGACTTCGTCGTTCGCGCTCGCGATCACTTCGCCGGTGTCGCCGTCGACGACGTTCTTCGCCAGCACGCGGCCGAGCAGATAGTCTTCCGGCACCGAGATGAACTTGGTCTTCGCGGCTTCGAGGTCGCGAATGTGCTTCGCGTTGATCCGCTTGTCCTTCTGGACGATGACCTTGCCATCACGATCCGTGATGTCGAAACGCGCGACTTCACCACGCAGGCGCTCGGGCACGAACTCGAGTTGCGCGCCTTCGTCCATCAGCGTGAAGTTGTCGAACACGAAGAAGTTCGCGAGGATCTGTTCCGGCGTCAGGCCGATGGCCTTCAGCAGGATCGTGACCGGCATCTTGCGGCGACGGTCGACGCGGAAGTACAGGATGTCCTTCGGATCGAATTCGAAGTCGAGCCACGAGCCGCGGTACGGAATGATCCGTGCCGAGAACAGCAGCTTGCCCGAGCTGTGCGTCTTGCCCTTGTCGTGTTCGAAGAACACGCCCGGCGAACGGTGCAGCTGCGAGACGATGACACGCTCGGTGCCGTTGATGACGAACGAGCCCGTCGGCGTCATGAGCGGAATTTCGCCCATGTACACTTCCTGCTCCTTCACTTCCTTGACGACCGGCTTGTTCGGCGATTCCTTGTCGAGGATGACAAGGCGGACCTTCGCGCGCAGCGCGGAGCAGTACGTCAGGCCACGCTGCTGGCATTCCTTGATGTTGAATGCCGGCGAGGACAGCGCATAGCTCACGAACTCGAGGCGCGCGAAACCGTTGTGCGAAACAATGGGAAATACCGATGTGAACGCGGCCTGCAAACCTTCAGGCTTGCGTTGCGTCGCCGGCACATCGGCTTGCAGAAACGTGCTGAATGATTCAAGCTGGGTAGCCAGCAAGAACGGAACTTGGTGAACGATGGGGCGCTTCGCGAAACTCTTGCGAATGCGCTTCTTCTCGGTGAAGGAATATTGCATACGATCTCCGAATCACGGCGGGTGCTATCGAGGCGGAATACCTGGACGTTTCAAACCCGAGTGTTCACCGACTGAGACCCGATGGCCGTTCGACGGCTTGAACGAGCCGAGAAGCTTGGTGGTTGGCCGCTACCAACCGCTGGCTGACGGCAGCGGATGCCTGTGTTGCCCGCTACCCGACCAAACTTGCCTTCTGCAGTCGCTTCAGAAGACAAAGAGAACCGCCAATCGTGCGTGATCTTTCACAACGATCAGGCGGTTTTCTTTGGCTTCTGGGGCCGATTATTCGGGCTCCCGAATGAGTGCCAGAATAACGTCCCCACAAAGCACAAAAAGGCCGGCGGTGAAAATACCGCCAGCCTTCGCACAGCGCGTCGAAACTTACTTGACTTCGACCTTCGCGCCAGCTTCTTCCAGCTTCTTCTTGGCTTCTTCAGCAGCAGCCTTGTCGACGCCTTCCTTGACGGGCTTCGGTGCACCGTCAACCAGGTCCTTCGCTTCCTTCAGGCCCAGGCCCGTCAGTTCGCGAACGGCCTTGATGACCGAAACCTTGTTGGCGCCGGCTTCAGCCAGGACGACCGTGAATTCGGTCTTCTCTTCTGCAGCAGCAGCAGCGCCGCCGCCTGCCGGGCCAGCGACTGCCACTGCAGCTGCCGACACGCCAAACTTCTCTTCGAACGCCTTGACCAGTTCGTTCAGTTCCAGAACGGTCATCCCTTCGACTGCTGCCAGGATGTCTTCTTTTGCGATTGCCATTTGAAATACTCCTAAATTGAATTCGGATACAGCCAGCGATCAGTAACGCTGATGCACGCTCGCTTATGCAGCTTCCGCTTGCTTCTTCTCGGCCAGCGCTGCCAGAGCACGCGCGAAGCCCGAAACAGGCGATTGCATAACGAACAGCAGCTTCGAGAGCAGTTCTTCGCGGCTCGGGATGCTTGCCAGCGCTTGCACGCCAGCCTTGTCCATCACCTTGCCATCGAACGAACCAGCCTTGATGACCAACTTGTCATTGCCCTTGCTGAAGTCGTTGACGACCTTAGCAGCAGCAATTGCATCTTCCGAGATGCCGTAGATCAACGGACCAGTCATCTGCTCTGCCAGCGGAGCAAACGGCGTACCTTCAACAGCGCGACGCGCCAGCGTGTTCTTCAACACGCGCAGGTAAACCTTCTGCTCACGCGCTTGCGCGCGCAGCTTGGTCAGATCGCCAACCGCAATTCCACGATACTCAGCCAGCACAACGGTCTGGGCCTTCGCGACTTGCGCGGAAACCTCAGCGACGACGGCTTGCTTGTCTTCTCTATTAAGCGGCACGGTTAGCCTCCAGAAACGATACGTTCGGCGCGGCCGGTATGGCCGAAACCTCACGTACCTCGTTCAACAACGGCGTCCGACCTCGTTAGGAGTATTTCCACCTCACGCCGCGAATCGCTTCACGGCCTGCGGCTTCACCACTGCAAAACTTTTTCGGGTTCGCCATCTGCGTTGGCTTGAATTAAGGGATCACCTGACTGCTGCGCCCCACCAACGGTCTTTGATAACCGGTTGCTCGCCTTGCTGCACGAGCAACCGCCCAAAGCCCATGTAGGCCGCTTCGCGAACGAAGCGGCCCGAATACTTGCTTACTGTGCTGCCAGCGTAGCCTGGTCGACACGCACGCCGACGCCCATCGTGCTCGACAGTGCGATCTTGCGCAGGTACACGCCCTTGCTCGTTGCCGGCTTGGCCTTCTGCAGCGCTTCGATCAGCGCCGACAGGTTCGAACGCAGTGCGGTCGGTTCGAACGATGCACGGCCGATGGTCGCGTGGATGATACCGGCCTTGTCGACACGGAATTGCACCTGACCAGCCTTCGCGTTCTTGACGGCGGTTGCGACGTCCGGCGTGACCGTACCGACCTTCGGGTTCGGCATCAGGCCGCGCGGACCGAGGATCTGGCCCAGCGTACCGACGATACGCATCGTGTCCGGCGAAGCGATCACGATGTCGAAGTCCATCTGGCCAGCCTTGATCTGCTCAGCCAGGTCTTCCATACCGACGATTTCCGCGCCTGCTGCACGTGCCTGCTCGGCCTTTTCGCCTTGCGCGAACACGGCAACGCGAACCGACTTGCCCGTACCGGCCGGCAGAACGACCGAACCACGAACGACCTGGTCCGACTTCTTTGCATCGATGCCGAGCTGGACTGCGACGTCGATCGACTCGTCGAACTTCGCGCTCGCGCATTCCTTCACGAGGCTCAGTGCGTCTTCGATCGCGTACAGCTTCTGACGATCAACCTTGGCGGCAAATGCCTGACGGCGCTTGGAGATCTTAGCCATTTACACGCCCTCCACAGTGATGCCCATCGAGCGTGCGCTACCAGCGATGGTGCGAACGGCTGCGTCCAGATCAGCTGCCGTAAGGTCCGGCATCTTGGTCTTCGCGATTTCTTCGGCTTGAGCGCGCGTGATCGAACCGACCTTGTCGGTGTGCGGCTTGCTCGAGCCCTTGTCCACCTTCGCCGCCTTCTTGATCAGGACGGTTGCCGGCGGCGTCTTCATCACGAACGTGAAGCTCTTGTCAGCGAATGCCGTGATGACCACCGGCACCGGCAGACCCGGCTCCATGCCTTGAGTCTGCGCGTTGAACGCCTTGCAGAACTCCATGATGTTCAGGCCGCGCTGGCCCAGTGCCGGACCGACCGGCGGCGACGGGTTGGCTTTACCTGCAGGGATCTGCAGCTTGATAAAGCCGATAATCTTCTTTGCCATTTGTGAACCTCATTGGAACGCCGAAAGGGCGTTCGGTGAGTAATAACGCGCGTTCGCCGCTGGCTACTGACGCTCCTCAACGGCCATGACGCGGGCCGTAAGCGCGAAGGTGGGCAGCCGAGGCTGCCCACCGAATCGGGATCAAACTTTTTCGACCTGGCCGAATTCGAGTTCGACCGGGGTGGATCGACCAAAGATGGTGACCGACACACGCACGCGCGATTTTTCGTAGTTGACTTCTTCGACGGTGCCGTTGAAGTCCGTGAACGGGCCTTCCTTGACACGCACCATCTCGCCGACTTCGAACAGGGTCTTCGGGCGCGGCTTCTCGACGCCTTCCTGCATCTGCGACATGATCTTCTCGACTTCCTTCGGGGAAATCGGGGTCGGGCGGTTACGCGCACCGCCGACGAAGCCGGTGACCTTCGCGGTGTTCTTCACGAGGTGCCACGTTTCGTCCGTCATCTCCATTTCCACCAGCACGTAGCCGGGGAAGAAACGACGCTCGGTCACCGCCTTGTGACCGCCCTTGACTTCAACCACTTCTTCGGTCGGGACCAGGATCTGACCGAATTTGTCCTGCATGCCAGCACGTTCGATGCGCTCCTGAAGCGCACGTTGCACGCTCTTCTCCATACCGGAGTAGGCGTGCACGACGTACCAACGTTTTCCGCTCGGGGATGCCGGAGTATCGCTCATATCATTTCCAACCCAGAATCGCCGAGAAAATCACCCATTCGATCGATTTGTCACTCAACCAGAGGAAAATCGCCATCACGAGCACGAAACCGAACACGACGAGCGTGGTTTGCGTTGCTTCCTTGCGGGTGGGCCAAACGACCTTCCGGACTTCCTTGTACGAATCCTTGGCAAAAGCGATGAGGCTCTTGCCAGGGGCCGACATCAGCCCGACGGCCACACCGGCGATGATCCCTACCGCCAACGCGGCACCGCGGACATACCACTGCTGATTGGCCAGCCAGAAGAAGCCCACGAATCCGGCCAACACCAGCAATACACCCAGGGCCAGCATCAGCTTATCGCCGGAGGTATTTACAGTTTCGACGGATGGATTCGCCATAACACCTTAAAACAAATGCCACGTAGGACACGTGGCTATTTTTGGCAGGGGCAGAGGGAATCGAACCCCCAACCTTCGGTTTTGGAGACCGACGCTCTGCCAGTTGAGCTATACCCCTAAACCATGTTGGGGCCGGCTGTGGCCAGCCCCAAAACTGTCGATCAACGAATAACTGGCTTACTCGATGATCTTGGCGACGACGCCGGCGCCGACCGTACGGCCGCCTTCGCGGATTGCGAAGCGCAGACCTTCTTCCATCGCGATCGGAGCGATCAGCTTCACCGTGATCGACACGTTGTCGCCCGGCATCACCATTTCCTTGTCCTTCGGCAGCTCGATCGAGCCCGTCACGTCCGTCGTACGGAAGTAGAACTGCGGACGGTAGTTGTTGAAGAACGGCGTGTGACGGCCGCCTTCGTCCTTGCTCAGCACGTACACTTCAGCCGTGAAGTGCGTGTGCGGCGTGATCGAACCCGGCTTCGCCAGAACCTGGCCACGCTCCACGTCTTCACGCTTCGTGCCGCGCAGCAGGATACCCACGTTGTCGCCTGCCTGACCTTGGTCCAGCAGCTTGCGGAACATTTCAACGCCCGTGCAGGTCGTCTTCACCGTCGGCTTGATACCGACGATTTCGATTTCCTCGCCGACCTTCACGATGCCGCGCTCGACACGACCCGTCACCACCGTACCACGGCCCGAGATCGAGAACACGTCTTCCACCGGCATCAGGAACGCGCCGTCAACCGCACGCTCCGGCGTCGGGATGTACGTGTCCAGCGCGTCGGCCAGGCTCATGATCGCCACTTCGCCCAGCTCGCCCGTGTCGCCTTCCAGCGCCAGCTTCGCCGAACCCTTCACGATCGGCGTGTCGTCGCCCGGGAAGTCGTACTTCGACAGCAGCTCGCGAACTTCCATCTCGACCAGCTCGAGCAGTTCAGCGTCGTCCACCATGTCGCACTTGTTCAGGAACACGATGATGTACGGAACGCCAACCTGACGCGCCAGCAGGATGTGCTCGCGCGTCTGCGGCATCGGGCCGTCAGCTGCCGAGCAAACCAGGATCGCGCCGTCCATCTGCGCTGCGCCCGTGATCATGTTCTTCACATAGTCAGCGTGGCCCGGGCAGTCGACGTGTGCGTAGTGGCGGTTCGCCGTTTCATACTCGACGTGTGCCGTGTTGATCGTGATGCCGCGCGCCTTTTCTTCCGGTGCCGCGTCGATCTGGTCGTACGCCTTCGCCTCGCCGCCGAACTTCTTCGTCAGAACCGTCGTGATCGCTGCCGTCAGCGTCGTCTTGCCGTGGTCAACGTGACCAATCGTACCAACGTTCACGTGCGGCTTGGTCCGCTCAAACTTTTCCTTGGCCATTTTCAACTCCCAAAAGGAATTTCACAGGTTGCGCCGCGCGCAAACAAGACACTGACTTTTTACTGCTGGTGCCCATGGGCAGGATCGAACTGCCGACCTCTCCCTTACCAAGGGAGTGCTCTACCACTGAGCCACATGGGCGTTTTACGCTTCAACTTCGCGGTCTGGAGCGGGTGAAGGGAATCGAACCCTCGTCGTAAGCTTGGAAGGCTTCTGCTCTACCATTGAGCTACACCCGCACGGGCCACTAACGATTCCCTACCGCTCGCTACGCTGATATCTTGGTGGAGGAGGTTGGATTCGAACCAACGTAGGCGTAAGCCAACAGATTTACAGTCTGCCCCCTTTAGCCACTCGGGCACCCCTCCGTAGAGAACTGACGATTATGGGGGTGCATCGCACTCGTGTCAAGCACATCCGGAAGATTATTTTCACTCTCTTCCTGACTCCCGCTTTACCACCGATCTCCCGCCCTTGCCCGGCTAAGGCAAGCACGAGATGTTGCCGACCGGCGCCACATCTTCGTCAGACTCCGCCCTTAGCGCCGATCTGCATCTGCGCTAAAAACGAAAGACCGCCATCATACGACCTCTTTCACACAATGCCAAGCGGGTAGACGCAAAATTTCCGCAAATTTCGTGCCGGGCGGCTTCGTCGACCTCGCGGACGGTGTGCCTGGCGGCTTCCGCACGCAGTTGCTTGCGCGAAATCGGGACTACTCGCTACCCGCGTCGCCGCGGCCAGGCTCGAACTGCCCGGGGTACCCGGCAAGGGGTTATCCGAACCTTCCGGTGGTGGCGCCATGGCAACGGCACCGCCGCGCCCGGATGAAATCCCCCACGCGAACCTACGGCCGGCGCGATACCAACCCTCGCCTTCCGTCATCTTCCCGCGTGGATTCCCATGCACCTGCTCGCTCTTGCGATTGCCTTCACGGCCTTGGGCGGACCGGCCGCACATGCCGCAGCCACTGACACCCGGTGTCGCTCGAGCCCGATCGCGAAGATCCGTCAGCAAGCCCAGGATAAAAACCACGCCGAGAGACGCTCCGGAGCGGCAGCAGCTCTCGCCGCATATGATCAGTTGAAGCCCGCGTGCTCGACGTCCGCTGCCTGAGCTCGACGCATAGCGGTTCGACCGCAGCATGGCCGATGAATCAGGACGCGATCGCCTATGCACGGCGGACCAACGATGCGTCCGTTTATCCCGTCCCGGCCGGCGACAGCGCCCCGCCCGCCGAATCCGACAGCGCGACCTGCCTGGGGGGGGCGTGCTGCAGCCTTTGCTCGGCGATGATATACGGTCACCGCACCACGACCTTGGCAAACGTCCTGAAATACGGTGCCCGCTACCTCTCCCCGTCGCGCTGGCCGACCAACGTCAGCATCTGGTCGGCTTATCGCAGCGAATCCTCCGCGTACACACGACATCCTGCGTGCCCGCACGACGCCCATCTCGTTCAGCTGAATGTGAATAGTTGTGCGGGGTTCGGTGCAGGGGCTTTCGCCGCACCTCATACTTCCGGAGGCACTGGAAAGCTGACCTCTGCCCCGCGGCGTTGATGACCGGCGCGCGCTGCCCAGCGATGCCCGTGCCGACTCGGGAATAAGGCCGGGACACAACACGCCGGTTTCCGCCAACCAAGGATTCCGCGCTGCGCGATCTCAGCACGACGTGCGCGGTGCGATCGACCGGCGTCGACGCAAACGGCGCGCACTTTGCGCCGATCGAAGAAGGAAGCGCCTGCTTCGGCGGCACCGCCTATTCGCTCATCGAGGAAATCTACGTGTTCTGAGGCGGCCGCCCCATGCTCGTTAAAAAGAACAGCGCGGATTGTTGATAGCGCCTGCCGGGCGACGCACAGGCGTTACAACTGGCACTCCAGCCGGATCGTTACGTTTGCCGCGAACCGGGTGCTCACCGCCTCGAATGAGTCGAATCCGGACGATATCCGGCGGATTAGGCGAGGAACGGCACTTGATAGCACCACTTTGCGTTATCCGACGCAACTCTGTCGTGCCGCTTCATGGCGCCTCGATCATTCCGTACCTTCGACAAGAAACGTCGGAGTTCAGCTGCGCCGCAAGCCGTACGACGCTCACACCGGCAGCCGACCCAGTCGCGAAATACGCAGGAGGGATCTCGTAACAATGGAACGAGTGCCGCAATTTTCGCGGGAGAAGGCTTCCGTACGCATGCAGATGGGACGAGATGGCAAACATCCTGACGGCAAGAACCATTGCGCCAAGCCACATGGCGTTGTGCAAATCCTCGACATGGAGTTCCGGCGAACAAGCGATCGAGCGGACCGGCTGTCGGCCGAGCGTGTCGTCACTTCGAGTCGATGACGAGAGGATGCCGACCTCAGCGACACCAATTGCTATTTGCAGGTGCTGAGCCACCCAGCAGACGGAGGGAATTTGCGCCGACTGGATACGAGCGCGGCCCGCGTCGACGTCATCGACGCATCAGTTCCGACCGCATTGCACGTGGCCGCGCACGTGCATTTTCGTCGCCGAAATGCAAAAACCCCCGCCTTTCGGGCGGGGGTTCTTGGCTTAGGGAGCCTGACGATTACCTACTTTCACACGGGAACCCGCACTATCATCGGCGTAGAGTCGTTTCACGGTCCTGTTCGGGATGGGAAGGGGTGGGACCGACTCGCTATGGTCATCAGGCAAAGAGGGTTGTTGCGTTGCTTCGCAGCGCAACCAATCTTGGAAGAAGCAGTAATTTTTGAGTTGTGCGTATCAGCACATCGCGGTCATTCAACCGCTGTCTGTAAAACAGACTTGTTATAGGATCAAGCCTTACGGGCAATTAGTATCAGTTAGCTGAACGCATTACTGCGCTTACACACCTGACCTATCAACGTCCTGGTCTCGAACGACCCTTCAAGG